>PLMO01000072.1:14932-57316 GCA_003142515.1 Bacteroidales bacterium | reverse complement strand
CCAGCAACAATTTTCCTTCTCATATCGAAGTGTTAAGTTTTAAGATTTAAGTGTTAAGTCAAAGACATCAGTTTATACGTTTTTAGCTTTTAATTCGTTATTCAAAATTCGTTAATCGTTATTCGATTGTTCAACATGCTCGCTCATAAATAAACTCCCAAAACCGGCTCCTTATTGCACCCTCACCCTCGGATCCAGCATCCCGTAAACAATATCCACCAGGATATTTATTATTACCAAAATGATGGAAATGAAGAGCACAGCTCCCATCAGCACGGGGAAGTCATATTTCTCAAGTGCATTGACGATGACCAGCCCGATGCCCTTCCAATCGAAGATGTATTCGATAAATACCGCCCCGGCTAATAGTGAAGCAAGCCATCCCGACATGGCTGTAACGACAGGATTCATGGCATTCTTCAGAGCATGCCGCATGAGGATACGGAATTTGCTTAAACCCTTCGCCCGTGCCGTCCGGATGTAATCCTGTGAAAGCACTTCCAGCAGTGAATTTCGCGTCAGCTCCACCACGATAGCCAATGGGCGAATGCCAAGCGTGAATGCAGGCAAGATCAGGTTTTTCAGGTCCAGGTATTCTCCTCTTCCAAAATCATTCACCGAAAAAAGACTTCCTGCCATATTCAGTCCGGTAAATCTTCCAAGAACAAAAGCAAAGATCCACGCCACTAAAATGGCCGCAAAGAAAGAAGGCAGTGACATTCCCAGGACGGAAAGGACCAGGGAAATGCGGTCGATAAAGCCGTTTTTGTTGACCGCGCAAACGATCCCGATGATGATCCCGAAAAAAATGGCAAAGGTCATGGCAACAACCGCAAGGATGATGGTGTTGACAAACCCTTCGATCAGGATCTCGCTGACCTGTTTCTTCGATTGATAGGATCTGCGCAGGTATGGTTTCTTTAGAACGAGAACTGCTTTTTTCGAAACCGGGATCAGTTTTACAAAGGAGGTATATTTTAACGGGTCAAGATACCAATAACTTAAGGTATTAACGTCATTATGAATGGATAGAGGAGAAAGGTCGTTCAGGTAATTGAAGAACTGGGTCAGCAGGGGTTTGTCTCTTCCAAGATCCTTGTTGATGGCTTCTACGGATGTGATATCTGCCCGCTGGCCAAGCATCATCCGTGCGGGGTCACCGGGGAGGATGTTGAACAAAAAGAAATTGATCACGATCACCCCGATGAGCACGAGAAATCCATACAACAGCCGTTTCAGTAAAAATTGCCCCATGCTCCTCCCCTTAGTTCCCGGTGAGTTCCATTATGGATTCCTGAATTTTTCCATCACCCTTTCATAAGATGAAAAATTGCGGAACGGCCATTTGGCAAGGACGATCCCGTTGCGGATGAGAATCAGTCCCGGGTTCGACCTGATCATCGTTTTCAGTACCACATCATCAGCATTGTAGAAATTGAATCCTGCCCCGTTGTCTATCCTGAATTTTTTAATATCCCCGGGCAGCGTGCTGGTCAGGCAAATGAAAGAATATCCTTCCCTCGTTGCATTCTTGTAAAAAGGAAGAATCCTGTGAAAAGCAGCCGTATCGGTCTTCCCAAGGTCATACGCCACAAGGATAAACTGCAGGTCGGGATTATCCAAGATGGACGCAGAGACATCGGCCCCATGCTCATCCTCCACCCGTAATGCCAGTGCCTGGCCTTTCGCCGAATTAACTGCACGCTGGCTCTTGAAAACCCATTGCGACATCCAAACCGAATCATTCCAGGGATAATCGGGCGTGAGATATTCCTTCTCTTCACCGGTAACCTTGTTCTTATAAGTAACATAGAACTTCAGTGGTGTAGCCAGCACGTTGACCGTGTTTCCCACTTGCCATCCCATAAAATCAATGATTGGCAAATAGCGGTAACAGTAAATTGACAACCCCATGAAAAAAAACGCGAAGATCAGCAGGAACATTTTCTGTGCCCAGTCGGGCGCCCAGTTTTTGAACTTCTTCCTTCCTGCAAAAAGAGGAATGACAAAGATCATCAATACAATATTTTTCAGGAAGGTCTGGATGTTTGTCAATTTTATCGCATCGCCGAAGCATCCGCAATCGGGAACCAGGTTATAAAGGGCGTCAAAGAAGGTCAGGCAGGTAAAGAAGATCATCATCCCGAGAAGGGCCCAGGCAGATCCTTTGATCCATAGGTTGAACAGCAGGCTGATACCGATGATGAATTCAAGTGTACACGAAAAAATACTGAGATAGAGGGCGAAAGGCACGGCCCATGGTATCCCGAAAGCCTGGAAATAATCTTCCAGACGGTAACCCCATCCCAATGGGTCAATCCCTTTTACGAATCCGGAGAAAATAAAAACAAGTCCTACTAAAATGCGGCTGACATTGCGAAATATTTTCATAGTCATTCCTCAAGTTTGATCAATGCGAAGATCGAATAATTTATGATATCCTGGTAATTGGCGTCGATCCCTTCCGAGATGAAAGTCTTACCCATATTATCTTCTATCTGCTTGATGCGCATCAGTTTCATGAGGATGATATCGGTGAGTGAGCTCAGCCGCATCTCGCGCCACACTTCTGCATAATCATGATTTTTGTTCAGCATGAGGTCACGGGCAGCATATACATGCTTGTTATAAAGTTTTTCAGCTTCTTCCGGCGAAAGATTCTGCTCGTTTTCTTCTCCGAGTTCCAGCTGGATCAGGGCGATAACGGAATAATTCACGATGCCGATGTATTCCGGGATGATCCCTTCATCCACTTTACGAATGCCTGTTGATTCAATGCTGCGGATGCGGTTTGCCTTGATGAAGACCTGGTCGGTAAGCGAGGAAATCCGTAAAATTCTCCAGGAACTGCCATAATCCTTCATCTTGGTCAGGAAGATGGTGCGGCATTTTTGGATGATTGTTTCAAATTGTTGTTCAGTCTTTCCTGTGTTGTTCATAGGTTGGGGATCCGTCTATTTTTATTGGTTAAAGGTAAGAACTATTTGAATTTTGATCGTAATTTTGGATTTTCTTTTTTCAAATGTTCTGAACACGATATTAGGTATTAGGTATTAGGTATTGGGTATTAGGTATTGGGTATTAGGTATTGGGTATTAGGTTTTAGGTTATAGGTTTTGGATTCTGTAAATTGAATTTATCACTTCATCACCTTATAACTTTATAAACTTTATAAACTTTATAGACTTTCAACTTGACTCCAACTTCATCTTCATTCGTTTTAAATTGTGCAGGTAAAACTATTAGTCTGAACACGCCTGTGGTTATGGGGATCCTGAATATCACGCCGGATTCGTTTTATGACGGAGGCTCTTTCTTAACCATCATCAACCAGCTGAAACAGGTTGAGAAGATGATCTCCGAGGGGGCTGTCATTATCGACATCGGGGCTATATCAACGCGACCAGGGGCTATTCCGGTGGATGAAGAACAAGAGATCGCCCGGCTGCTTCCATCACTGGCGGCCATCAGAGGACATTTCAGCGAGGTGGTCATTTCGGTTGATACGTACCATTCAGCAGTGGCAAAAGCCGCCATCGAACATGGCTCCATGATGATCAATGATATTTACGGAGGAAGATTCGACGGGGAGATGTTTGACCTGGTAACCCGTCACAATATTCCCTACATCCTGATGCACATGCAGGGTACGCCTGATAATATGCAGATAAACCCACACTACAAGGATGTCGTACGTGAAGTCAGGGAATATTTCCAATCACGTCTCGCTCTTCTTCCATCCGGGTTTAACCAGGTGATCCTTGACCCGGGATTCGGCTTCGGGAAAACGGTTGAGAATAACTTCCAGCTGTTATACCAGTTCGAATTGTTTCGCTCATTCGGCTTTCCGCTCCTTGCAGGTCTTTCAAGGAAGTCCATGATTAATCGTGTTTTGCAGATCAAACCGCAGGAAGCGCTCAACGGAACCACCGTCCTGAACACCATCGCCCTCCTGAAAGGCGCGAATATTTTACGAGTTCACGACGTCAAGGAAGCTATTGAGGCCATTAGGTTAGTAGAGGCTTTGGGCAGTAAATGCAGGAATGCAGGAATTAAAATCTAATACCTAATACCCAATACCCAATACCTAATACCTAATACCCAATACCCAGAACCTGAATTTTCCTTACTTTTGCCGGATATCATAATTCATAATTCATAATTCATAATTAAAGAGTTTGCTTTTACTCAGCATTACCGGTCTTTTTAATGTTCGCATTGTCGACATCATCGATGTCATCCTCTTTTCAATATTGCTATACGAGGTATACAACCTTGTAAAAGGCACTGCAGCCATCCGGATTTTCATTGGAATCATTGCGTTCTATATTATCTGGAAAGTGGTTAAGGCATTCCAGATGCAACTGCTGAGCGAGATCCTCGGTCAGTTTATCAGTGTCGGGTTCATTGCGCTGATCGTCGTATTTCAGCCGGAGATCCGGCAGTTTCTCCTGCTGGTGGGAAATACCCGGATCATTAAGTCGACAAGGAAACGTTTTCTCTTCTGGAAGTTTCAGCTGGAGGATCCAATCCACTTTCATATTGATACGATTGTGAAGGCCTGTCAAAAAATGGCAGATACCCATACCGGCGCCCTGATCGTGATCACGGGGCAGAATGAGTTAAAGGCCTATATTGAAACAGGACAGGTAATGGATGCCAGAATCTCCGAATTTCTCCTGGAAACGATCTTTTTCAAGAACAGCCCGCTTCACGATGGGGCTGTTATCATTACCGGTGGAACCATCCGCGCGGCAAGGTGCATCCTTCCGGTCAGCAGCAACCCTGAAATTCCGGGCAATTATGGCCTGCGACACCGCGCTGCCGTCGGGATCACCGAAAAATCCGATTCCTTTGCAATCATGGTTTCTGAAGAACGCGGAAAAATCTCATACAGTCACGAAGGACATCTGTCGAAAGAAGTCACTCCTTCCGACCTGTCGAATGCAATGGAGAAATTCTTTAAATAGGAGATTTCCTGTTCCTGCTTATTTCTTTTTCTTTTGATGTTTGACCGGCTTCAAAGCGGTCAGTGAGTCTGCAACACGGATGCTGTCAGCTTTGCGTTGTTCATCGAATTCACGGACCATCTGCTCAGGCGATTTTCCAAGATTCTTTAACGCAATCCGTGCATCGTTGGTAAAATCGCCGCCGGGGTATTTTTCAATGAACTGCAGGTAGATCTCCTTCGCCTTGTCCAGGTTTTTTATCTGGTTTTCGTATATATAGGCTTTAAAAAACATTGAGACAGCCGCTTTTGGGTTATCCGGATATTTTTCGATAAACTTGTCGAAAAGTTCGATAGCTTTTGTGCCATCTCCCATATTCATGCTCAGGTTTGCAGCTTTGAAGGTGATCTTCATGGTTAGCGAATCCTCCGGGAAATGCTTCATAAAGGATTCATAAGCTGAAAGAAGGCTGTCGGCCTTAACTATATCAAACCCCATTGCCGCCGGGGCGAAGAGCCTGGTTTCAAGAGAGGTGATCGTTTTAACCGATTTTTCCCTGGATGGGTTGCAACCGGAAAGTACAGCTAATGCAATGACAACTACGAGGAAAGTGTATTGTTTCATGGATACGAGGTATTAGGTTTTAGGTATTGGGTATTGGGTTTTAGGTATTGGGTATTGGGTTTTAGATGCTGGTTGCTGGATGCTGTTTGTGTGAGTGTGAGTGTGTTAAAAGGGTTCTGGTTTCTGGGATTAATTTTCAATTATCCATTATCAATTATTTCCGCCCTTTCTTCTGCAAGGGAAATATCATTTTATAAAAGATATCCACATTCCCCTTGGAGATATCGTTCAGTTTGCCTTTCAGGAGCATTTTACGTAATGAACTCAGCCTGTCGACGAAGAGGATACCCTCGATATGATCATATTCATGCTGGATCACGCGGGCCACGATTCCGTCAAACCGTTCATCATGAAGTTGAAAATTTTCATCCTTGTAACGCATGTAGACTACCGGCTTCCGCTGGACATCCTCGCGGACTCCAGGGAAGCAGAGGCAGCCTTCATTAAATGCCCATTCCTCACCTTCTTCCTTATAAATCTTTGCATTGATAAAAACTTTCTTAAACCCTTCTACTTCCGGATATTTTTCAGCATAGGGAGCAGCATCGATAATAAAAAGGCGAATGGATTGGTTGACCTGCGGAGCCGCCAGTCCGACACCATCCGACTGGTACATGGTTTCAAACATGTCGCCGATAAGCTGTTCCAAACCGGGATGATCCGGGTTGATTTCTTTTGCAACTTTTTTTAACGTCGGGTGGCCAAATGCTAAAACCGGAATTATCATTCTGATTTGCTCTTAATTAGTTATATATCCCGAACGATATTGTTACCTTGACATCGTTCTTTTCTCCATAAACGACTGCAGAATGATCACAGCGCTGATGGTATCCACCAATGATTTATCCCTGCGGTTTTTTTTCTTTGCCCCGGATTCCCTTATGGCCTGTGTCGCGATCATTGAAGTGAACCTCTCATCCATCCTTTCTATCGGTATTTCCGGAAATTCTGCTTTCAGCCTCCGGATAAAAGGTTCGATGTATTTTGCCGATTCCGAAGCCGTGTTGTTCATCTGCTTCGGTTCTCCAACCACAAAACACTCAACCGCATTCCGGGAGACATACTTTTTCAGGAAGGTCATGATCTCGTTTGCCGGAATCGTAGCCAGCGCTGTGGCGATGATCTTCAACTCATCTGTCACTGCAAGCCCAACCCTTTTTTGTCCAAAATCGATCGACAGTATCCTTCCCATAGTTTAAAAACCGGTACAAAGGTAATGGAAATGAAGACTAAATTATGAATTATGAGTTTGAATTATGATTTATGAATCATCGGGAGGTTGTTGATTCCTTAATGTTTTGAGAATAGATCCAATAATTTTTAATATTTCTTCGCAATCGGAGATTGGTTGATCAATTATGCTTTGTTCAATCATTTCTGCTTCCTTCAGCACTTTGAGCCAATAATATGATTCACGAGCTTCTTTATAGGCAATTGTAAGCCAGAAATAGAAATCCTTTTTGGACTGACAACCGATTTCTTCCTCAACATTGGCTCCAATTGAAGTTCCAGCCCTTAACAATTGTTTGGAAATGATATAATCTTTTTGTTTTTCTCTAAGATATTTGCAAAGCCCGACGACTAGAACAGAAAATCTAAAGCATTTTTTTTGAATAATATTTTCCTCTTTCATGTTTTTATCCATTAATCAGTAAAAGATCAAAAAGTAATACATTTAAATAAAAAAATCATTCTTATTATTCATAATTCAAACTCATAACTCATAATTCATAATTCACACAGTATCCACTTTCCCAATTACTCGAAATTGAATAATTTCCTTTACTTTTGATCTTTCTATTTTATATAATCAAGATGAAAGATCTTCGGTTAGCTGTTGAACAAGCCTGGGAAAACCGTAAACTGCTCAATGAACCTGATATTCAGCAGGCGATCCGGGATGTCATTGACGGGTTAGATCAAGGCAAGATCCGTGTCGCCCAGCAAAAGGGTACGGATTGGGTGGTGAATGAATGGGTCAAGAAAGCAGTGATCCTCTATTTTCCCATCCAGAAGATGGAAACCACATCGGCCGGCCCTCTTGAATTCCATGATAAGATCCCGTTAAAAAAAGGTTTTGAAGCCCTCGGGGTGCGTGTTGTTCCTCATGCCATTGCCCGGTACGGCTCTTTTATCGCAAAAGGCGTGATCCTGATGCCATCGTATATCAACATCGGTGCATATGTCGACACCGGCACTTTGGTGGATACCTGGGCCACAGTAGGATCCTGCGCCCAGGTTGGGAAGAATGTACATCTGAGCGGCGGAGTCGGTATCGGAGGCGTCCTTGAACCAGTCCAGGCAGCGCCGGTTATCATTGAGGATGATTGTTTTATCGGTTCCAGGTGCATCGTGGTGGAAGGCGTCAGGATTGGGAAGGAAGCCGTGCTGGGAGCAAATGTCGTATTGACTGCTTCCACGAAGATCATTGATGTTTCAGGCAAAGAACCCGTCGAAACGCATGGGTACATTCCTCCGCGTTCCGTCGTGATCCCGGGCTCGTTTGATAAGAAATTCCCGGCAGGAGCCTACCATGTTGCCTGTGCCCTGATCATCGGAAAGAGAAAAGAATCAACCGACCTGAAAACATCGCTGAACCAGGTTTTGAGGGAATTTGATGTGAGTGTTTAACTTCTCCGGCAGAACCTTCTGACCTTATATGATAGAATTTTCAGTCGTCATTTCATGCTATTAAAAAAGATCTTAGTCATACAAACCGCATCCATCGGCGACGTGATCCTCACCACGCCGGTAATTGAAAAACTGCACCGGTTTTACCCGGAAGCATCCCTTGACCTGCTCGTAAAAACCGGTATGGAAAGCCTTTTCCGCAATCATCCCTTCCTTCATAAAGTGATCACCTGGAATAAAAACCACGGCAAATACCGGAATTTCTTCAGGATCTTCAGTATGATCCGGAAAGAGAAATACGATTCCGTTATTACCGTCCAGCGGTTTACCCTTACCGGGTTCCTGGCAGCCTTTTCGGGGGCAAAGATCCGGATCGGGTTTTCGAAAAATCCGTTCTCTATGTTTTTCACCACATCCATTCCTCATGTTTTCAGGGAAGAAATGCATGAAGTGGAACGGAACCTGATGCTGACAACGGCGCTGACCGATGCATCTATGGTAAAACCGAGGGTCTACCCTACCGCTACCGATCATGCAAAGACAGCCATTTACAAATCAGGGGGATATTATACGATTTCCCCGGCTTCTCTTTGGTTCACGAAACAATATCCCATAGAAAAATGGGTCGAGTTCATCAGCTATATCCCAACTCAAACTAAAATCTATTTTCTCGGTTCTTCGAATGATACGATCTTATGTGAAGAGATCATCCTGCATTCAGGTCACCATGGATGTAGGGACCTCTCCGGAAAGCTTTCTTTCCTGGAATCAGCTTCCTTGATGAAGGATGCCCGGATGAATTTCACCAACGATTCGGCCCCCATGCATCTCGCCTCTGCCATGAATGCCCCAGTGACCGTAATTTATTGCTCTACCATTCCCAGTTTTGGGTTTGGCCCGCTTTCGGATGATTCCCGGATCGTGGAAATCGGGGAACTCTACTGCCGTCCATGCGGGATTCATGGATACCGCTCCTGCCCCGAAAAGCATTTCCGCTGTGCCACCCAAATAGATGTGAACCGGCTGATTGCCCGTCTCTGAAACCCGAATTTACTTGCTTACACAATTAAAAACGATTTTTATCGTAATTTTACGTGGTGATGTAAGCTATTCATGACCTTAAGCCTACAAAAAGACATGAGTCTGGCAATGAAGAATGAAATAAAGAAATGCGTTGAAGTCCTGGAGAAAGGAGGCACCATTCTTTATCCGACCGATACCATATGGGGAATAGGATGTGACGCAACCAGCGAAAAAGCAGTTAAGAAGATCTATCATCTCAAGAAACGCGTTGAGACCAAAAGCCTTATCATTCTTCTTGCAGATATGAAGGAGATCTCAAAATATATGAAAACCTTCCCTGATATTGCCAGGGATCTGATGAAAAATGTGGAACGTCCATTGACCATTATTTATCCGAATGCGCAAAAACTTGCAAAAAACGTGATTGCGGAAGATAATTCCATTGCCATCCGGATCGTAAAAAATGAATTCTGTAAAAGCCTGATCCGTGCATTTGGGAAGCCCATTGTTTCTTCATCTGCCAACATTTCCGGCGAACCGGCCCCCATGGTTTTCAAATCTATTTCAAAAGAGATCCTTGATCATGTGGATTATGTGGTTACGTTATACCAGGATGTTTTGCAGGAGGTGAAACCTTCCAGGATCATCAAATTGAAAGAGAACGGTGAGTTTCATATTATCCGGCCATGACAACAAACAGCAGGTATAAACAACTGGCGATCCGGAAGGAAGATAAGGCGTTCACCATCAAAAGCACGGATAAGGAAACCTTGCGTAAATGGTTTTATCTCCTGACATTTGGTAGAAAACTGGATGAGAAGGCGCCAAATTACCTCAAGCAGGCGCTGGGATGGTCATATCATGCACCTTATGCGGGTCATGACGGGATCCAGTTGGCCATTGGCCAGGTTTTCGACCGCAGTACCGATCACCTCTTCCCCTATTACCGGGATATGCTGACGGTTATCTCAGCCGGCCTCACAGCAGAAGAGATCATCCTGAACGGGCTTTCCAAGGCTTCGGATATTGCAAGTGGGGGGCGGCACATGTCGAATCATTTTGCCAAACCTGAATGGAATATCCACAATGTTTCATCCTCCACAGGCAACCATACTCTTCACGCAGTTGGCGTAGCAAGGGCTATAAAATATTACGGTGTGAAAGGAGTGGCTATTAGTTCACAGGGAGAATCGTCCGCTTCGGAGGGGTATGTCTACGAAGCCATCAATGGCGCCAGCCGGGAAGANNCTGCCGGTCATTTTTGTCTTCCAGGACAATGGTTACGGAATATCCGTTCCGAAATCAGACCAAACCGCCAATCCAAGGGTTTCCGATAATTTCCTGGCTTTCAAAAACCTCAGCATCATCTATTGCAACGGGAAGGATATGTTCAACTCAATGAACGCCATGCTGAAAGCCAGGCAAACCGTTCTTGAAAAAGGAAAACCGGTCATCGTTCATGCCAACTGCATCCGCATAGGATCACATTCCAACAGCGACCGCCAGGAACTTTACCGAAGCCCCGAAGAGTTGCAGGAAGCCCGGTTAATGGATCCACTCGCTAAATTCAGGAAGATTCTCCTTTATTCTGAAAAATTTACTGAAGAGGAACTTGGGACCATCGAACAGGAAGCATCAATTGTTATTTCCGCCGCACATAAAAAAGCCTTGACTGCCCCTGATCCGGACCCGGCAAGTATCCTCAATTTTGTTACTGCAGAACCCTATAAGTCTGAAAAATACCCGGACGGGATCCCGGATGGAAGCGGTCCTAAAAGAAAATTCATCGAAGCGCTCAACGAAACGCTGAAAGCGGAGTTCCGTCTGAACCCGGATACCTTCATGTGGGGACAGGACATGGCCAGCGGTGACAAGGGAGGAATTTTCAATGTTTCAAAAGGGATGCAGAAAGAATTCGGGCTAAAACGGATTTTCAATGCCCCCATTGCCGAAGATTTCATCGTAGGGACTGCCAATGGAATGAGCCGGTTCAGCGAGAAGATCCGGATCGTGATTGAAGGGGCAGAATTTGCAGATTATTTCTGGCCCGCTATGGAACAACTTGTGGAGATGTCGCACGACTATTGGCGCAGCAATGGTCAATTCACGGCCAACGTCACCATACGGCTGGCTTGTGGTGGATATATCGGGGGTGGCCTCTATCATTCCCAGACCATTGAAAGCGCGTTGTCGACCTTGCCGGGACTGCGAATCGTATATCCCTCCTTTGCCGATGATGCTGCAGGATTACTCAGGACCAGCATCCGTTCAAAAGGCCCGACGGTTTTTCTCGAACCAAAAGCCTTATACAATGACCCCATTGCTGTGACCGCGGTGCCGGATGATTTCGATGTTCCTTTCGGCAAAGCAAGGATCCGCCGTCAAGGTGACCGCCTCACCATTGTGACATATGGGAACACCACACACATGTGCCTTCGCGCAGCCGAGAAGGTTGCCAGTGAAAATAATTTACAGGTTGAAGTCATCGATATCCGTTCCATTGTGCCGCTTGACACTGAAACCATTCTGCATTCAATTGAAAAGACCAACCGTGCTCTTGTCGTGCATGAGGATAAGGTATTTTCCGGGTTCGGCGGTGAAATTGCTGCCATGATCCAGGAAAAAGCATTCCGTTCCCTTGATGCTCCCGTAAAAAGGGTCGGTGCCACTTACACTCCCATCGGATTTAATCATATCCTGGAGAAAGCGATTCTTCCCGATGACGAAAAAATTTACAAGGCAATTAAAGAAATCCTGGCATTTTAAATTCTCACCCCTAATACCCACTGAATGATTCATCGCATAGTCCTAATAATTCCCATCATTCTTATTCTGGGCATGATTCCTGTATTGGCGCAGAAAGAAAAACTGAAAACCCACACTATAAGTGGAAAGGTAACTGATAGCCAGAACGGGGAAAGTCTTATCGGTGCTACGATCTACATCGCCGAAAAGAATACCGGCACGGTTTCCGATATCTATGGAAATTTTTCGATCTCCCTGATCCAGGGTCAATATACGGTAACAATTTCTTATATCGGTTTCGGATCCGTAAAAAAGACGGTTACACTGGATAGAGACATTTCATTGAAAGTCGAGCTGTCTGTTCAAGAGGAAAACCTGAAGGAAGTCGAAATCACAAGTGAGAAAAATGATCATAATGTGGCAAGGCCGGAGATGAGCACCTTCAAGATGGACATCAAAACCATTGAAAGCATTCCTGCGCTATTCGGGGAAGTTGATATCATAAAAGCCATCCAGATGCTGCCCGGCGTTCAGTCGGTAAGCGAAGGTTCGAGCGGGTTCAGCGTCAGGGGTGGCGCATCCGATCAGAACCTGATCCTGCTGGACGGGGCAACAGTTTACAATGCCTCCCACATGCTTGGATTTTTCTCGGTATTCAACAATGACGCGATAAAAGATGTGAAACTTTACAAAGGAGATATTCCTCCTGAATATGGCGGAAGGCTTTCTTCGGTCCTGGATATTCATATGGATGAAGGAAATTCGAAGAAATTTGAAGTCAACGGAGGCATCGGGTTGATCTCCAGCCGTCTTACCGTTGAGGGGCCGATTCTCAAAGACAAGTGTTCTTTTATTGTATCCGGAAGAAGAACTTATGCCGACTTGTATTTGCCGCTTTCTTCCACTGCCGCTTTGCGGAATAACAAACTATACTTTTACGATCTGAATGCCAAGATAAATTATAAGATCGGGGAAAATGACCAGATCTTTCTTTCCGGATATTTCGGGAGGGATGTCTTCAGGAACCAGTTTGCGGGGTTGCAATGGGGCAACGGAACAGGAACTGTCAGGTGGAACCATCTCTTCACAAAAAAGCTCTTTGCCAACTTTTCAGCAGTTTACAGCGACTATCGTTATATGATCGACGGAGGGACTGGCAATGTCGCTGGATTTCAATGGAACGCCAGTCTGAAAGATGTGGGTGTGAATGGAGATTTCAGCTATTTTGTAAATCCTAATAACACCATCAAACTAGGAATTTCCTCCACCTATCATATGATCGATCCCGGGATAGCTAAAGGTACCGGGACATCCATCATCAACGAAGTGAGCGTGCCGAAAAATTATGCACTTGAAACAGGTTTATATGCAGGCAATGAGCAACGGTTCGGACAGAATCTCACCATCAAATACGGAGTACGGTTGTCGGTTTTCCAGAATATCGGCCCGGGAACAATTTATCATTATAACCTAAACTTTAACACCACCGGTTCAACAGTGTATAAATCCGGAGATTTCTTTAACACTTATTACGGGATTGAACCGCGACTCGGGATTCTTTATGAGTTCAATGAAAAATCCTCAGTTAAAGCAAGCTATGCACGGACAAATCAATACCTGCAGCTGGCACAGAATTCCACGGTGGGAACTCCGCTGGATATCTGGTTTCCTTCCAGTCCGAATGTAAAGCCCCAGCTTTGTGACCAGGTTGCCATGGGATATTTCAGGAATTTACGGCATAACACTATTGAAACCTCGGTTGAATTGTATTATAAATGGATGCAGCATGTGATCGACTTCAAGGATTATGCGGTTCTTTTACTTAATGACACACTGGAAGGGCAGTTGCGCACTGGCAAAGCCTGGTCCTATGGAGCCGAATTCCTCGTCAGGCTGAATGAACATAAACTGAACGGATGGGTCAGTTATACTTATTCGCGGGTTTTCCGGCAAATTCCATTGATCAACAACGGGAATACTTATCCCGCACCCTATGACAAGCCGAACAATGTGGCCATCGTCCTGAATTATAGGATATCCCAACGATGGATGGTTTCCGCTAATTGGGTTTATGCTACCGGGAACCCGCTAACATTCCCTATCGGGAGAGCGGAGGTCGGAGGTAAAATCATTCCCATTTATTCCGACAGGAATGCCTATCGTTACCAGGCCTACCATCGTCTCGACATTTCCGCGACCCTGTTTTCAAAACCCAAGCCCGGCAAAAAATTCACCTGGGACTTGAATGCATCCATTTACAATGTTTACGACCGTCATAACACCTGGTCGATTGAATTCACACAGGACAATATAAATCCGAATGTGACCAATGCTGAAAAAGTATATCTGTTCGGGATCATTCCTTCATTAACCTTTAATTTCCATTTCAACAATGAATAAGCGGATTTNNGTTGTCGACGGCCATATAAAATCCGACACCATGGCATATTTCATCAACCTGACCAAGACTTCGGATTATTTTTCCGATGTTCCGGCCCCCAGGGAGGTAAATGCAAAGGTGTCGCTGACGGATGGAACGAGCACCTTTCCTTTGACTGAAACAGTTCCGGGGCAATCGGGCATTTACCAAACTGATCCCAAATTTGCAGGAACCATCGGGAAAGATTATACCCTGCATATTTCGTTAGCGGAAGTTATTGCCGGGACGACCGAATATACCGCTTCTTCCGAACTGATCGGTGTCACTAAACTTGATTCAATCCAGGTGGTTTTCGATGCCGATATGGGTAAAGACGGGGTTTGGCAGGTAAAAGTTTATGCACAGGATCCTCCGGGCAGGAAAAATTATTACATGCTCAACCTTTACCGCAACAACCAGCTCTGGTCGGATACCATCACCAAAGTTTCTGTAACCGATAATCAGTTTTTTGCAGGAAAATATATCGACGGAGCAGAGGTTTTCCGCATTAATAATTCCCATCTATGGGAGACGCTCTATCCCGGAGATACAATCATGGTGGAATTATCGGCCATCACAAAGGAATATTTTGATTTCATCAACCAGGTTAAGCAAATCGGGTTCAGCATTCCTTTTTTCTCCGGTCCTCCGGCGAATGTCCAGGGAAACGTTAGTAACAATGGAGTAGGCTTCTTTGCAGCTTACTCGAGTAGCTTTGCAAAGAAGGTCATAAAATAGCTGATGAGTTAATGAGCTGACGAACTAATGAGCTGACGAGCTGATGAGTTGATGAACTGATGAGCTGACGAACTAATGAGCTGACGAGCTGATGAGTTGGCGAGTTAAAAACCCCGTAGGGGTTACACTATTGTAGTAGAAGATGTAATGGTGCAATTATTAACCCCGTAGGGGTTACATTTTAATTCAGGATAAATATGAAAAAAAAAATTACAATTGTAACAAAATGCATTTCATTATTTGTGATAATTATAATGTCCCTTCACGGTTTTTCACAAAACCAGGAGTTAATCGGAAAGGTTAAAGGGTCCTGGTCGGGGCTGATAAAAGCAGGCTCGGCAGAACTGACCCTGGTTATCAACATCACTCCTGATGAAAAAGACAACTTCACGGTTACCATCGACAGTCCCGATCAGGGAGTAAACGGCATCGCTACCAGCAAAGTGTCGGTAACAACCGATTCTCTTATCGTCAAATCAAAAGTTCTTATGGCCTCCTACGAGGGAGCATTTGATGAGAATTTTTCCATCCTGAAAGGGAAATGGAAACAAAGCGGGATGACTTTCCCCCTGGATCTTCATCATTCTTTTGAAAAATACAGTGTTAAAAGACCCCAGGAACCTAAACCACCCTATCCCTATCTTGAAAAAGAGGTCATCGTAAAAAATGATGAGGCGAAGGTTGAGCTTTCCGGAACGCTGACAATGCCTGAGATAGGTGGTCCTTTTCCCGCTGTGATTCTGATCACCGGGTCGGGTCCCCAGAACAGGAATGAAGAACTGATGGGACATAAGCCGTTCCTGGTACTGGCTGATTACCTCACCCGTAAAGGTATTGCAGTATTGCGTTGTGATGACCGTGGTTTCGGAAAGTCGACAGGGAAATTTTCAACAGCCACCACGCTTGATTTCGCAACCGATGTCTCTGCAGAAATCGATTTNNAGCGAAGGCGGACTGATTGCCCCTATGGTAGCGTCGGAACGAAACGATGTCGCCTTTTTGGTTCTACTTGCAGGTCCAGGGCTGACCGGAGAACAGATCCTCCTGATGCAGTCGGCGATCATCAATAAAAAAGATGGTTTAACTGAGAAGGAACTCGCGGCTGACAACTTGTTACGTACGAAGATCTATACTGCGATAAAAAAGAATTCCGATAATGAAAAAGCAGCAACAAAGGTTAAAGTGCTTTTCCATTCTGCAAAAAAGAAAAATCCCCAAGGAAAAGGCCTGTCCCAGCTAGACGATTACCAGATCGGTATTTTTATTCAACAATGCACCACGCCCTGGTTCCGGACATTTCTTGTGCTCGATCCCGTCGACTACCTTTCGAAAGTTCATTGTCCTCTTCTGGCCTTAAATGGTTCACTTGATGTACAGGTGCCTGCGAAGGAAAACCTGAAAGCCATAGAGCAAGCATTGATCTTCGGCGGCAACTCCAGCTATTCCATCGAAGAGATCCCGGGAGCCAATCACCTTTTCCAGCAGGCAAAAACAGGAAACATAGATGAATACGGCAAGATTGAAGAAACCATGTCGCCAGAAGTGCTCGAGAAGATCGCCAACTGGATTGGGAAAGAGGTGAAGTAGGTCGGCTTTCCTTACCTCACCACGATCATTTTCCGTGTCAGTTTTCCTGAGGAAGTTTGCAGGGTATAATAATAAACACCTGCATTGAGGGAAGATGTATTGATATTCACCTGATGGTTTCCTGCAGGGTTGATGCCATTTAGAATATGCTGGACTGCCCTTCCGTCAATATCATAAAGATCCAGCGAAACCTGCTCTGAAGAAGGCAGGTTGAACTGAATTGCTGTCGTTGAATTACAGGGGTTCGGAACATTCTGGCTGAGGGATTCACTATTTTTCGAATTCTCAATGATCCCGGCAGTTGAACTCCCAAACCAGTCATGGGCAATCTTGATAATTTCTCTCCGGACAATTGTATCTCCGATCATTTCAGGGGCCGGTGCCAGGTATACGACTTTCCAGGTTCCGTTTGTTGCACGAACACCGGAAACTATACTGTGCGCTGCATTGTAATAAAAGATCTCATGGCCGATGGAAGCGTTGTTCAACTGTATTTCATCAGGGAAAAAATAGGTGCTTCCATAAGGTGCAATAAGCGCTGAGTTATTGACCGCCCCAAAGACACTGTCTGCCGGATTGGCAATGAGCTGGTTATCGGTCATGGCGCCGTCATTCAGCCAATTTGCATCCATGTAGTTATTATAAAAACTTTGTGTATTTGGAGTCGGGTGGCCCCCATTTGATTCTGATGTGAAAACATCCCAACCTACATCCTGCCCGGAAATGAAAAGGTTTTTCCCGGCATCGAGTTCTGATTTCAAACAAGCAACCGACTTATCGGTGAGCGCAGGAAAGGTCCAGCTAATATTGAAATAATAATTCCAGACGGTCGTGAGTGCATTGTTTAACTGCCCTTTCTCCAGGGCTCCTATCCGGGTTATCGCGTAATAATCCGGATTCCCCGCGTATGCCAGGGCATTCGCATAGATCTGCTGGAAATCGGAAGGAGAATAGGTAGCAAGGCCGTCTCCCCACATCCCATCGTTATTCACAATCAGTTCGTGGACTTGTGATATAATATAGGCATTCAGCTGCTCGGCATCATAATCCGTCGTGGAAAGGGATTTCATCGAAATGGTATAATTTCCCAAACCTGCATGATCGCCAAGGGTAATGTTCACATGCATGAGTACCGAGGAATTCGCGGGAATGGGGAGGTTTACTGAATCCATATAGGTGACTCCGTTAATTTCAAACTCAGTACTCCAGTCAGAAGGATGAGTACTCAAAACTTTGACCGAGAAATTATCGTCCGTATTTTTAAAATTAAACAAGGTATAATTAAAAGTTTTAACATCTCCGGAAAGTCCGGCGACAAAGGCACTTCCCATGGGGGCAAGCTCCCAGCCCGGATTAAATGAAGACCCGGAGTTCAGGATCTCTTTTGTGGTTTCATTCTGGATAAAAGCGATGGAATAGATTTGCGTTGTGTCCCAATGTGTCAGGTCAAGGGCGTAAGTATAGGTGAAAGAAGCTGTATCCCCTAATGCTGCAGGAGTAAAGACATCACCGGAAGAGCCTGGGAGCATTTTCCGGAAAACATCCGGAAAGTTTTTCTCTCCGTTTGACCCGGGAGGCGTAGTATAATTGATCCATTTTTCACAGACTGCAACACGGATTTTATAGCTTGCGACAGGGACTGTGTCAAAGGTGACTACCTTGACTTTAACGGTGCGGGTCACTCCATTCGATGTTTCTTTGACCAAAACGCGGATGGCAGCAGGATCGGTGGCAGCATCATTAATCATGTTCTGTGTAAAGCTGGCGGGTCCACCATGAAACTGGTTCCCAAGCATGAAGCAGTCGGGTACGCCGCTCACTCCATAGTATGTTACACGGTCCGCTACCTGAGTAGGGTTGTATGCATTCATCGGGTCGACCCCCGGCCAACTTGTATGGTAAGCAATATGATGAATGCTTCCACGGTTTACATTCAGAATAGCCTGAAGAAAGGGATTTTGCTGTGCACAGGGACCGCAACTTGCCTGTGTAAAATGCTCAATCATTACATACTTTCTTGCCTGGGGGAAAGCGGTGAATGAAATTCCTGTCACAAATATGGCCAGGATCAGAATGTGTAAATTTTTTTTCATATAGTTTTGTGTTTTAACTGAATCTGAAAAACAAAAGTACAATAAAAAATGTGCCTTATATAACTATAAGGTGAATACTTTATCGGAAACATAAGAAGACTGCTGAGTGAATCAATTTCATTAACTTTGATTACTTTTAATGCCTGAAATCAGCAGGAGCTATGTGCCAACAGTTTTGATTCATGCCGGCATTAGAGAAAATCAATAAACAAACCGCTATTCAAATACCCTATGGACCGATCCCTAAACGCTATTTCTCCCATTGATGGCCGGTATCGCAAAGTGACCGAGCCTTTAGCAGTCTATTTTTCAGAATCAGCGATCATCCGCTACCGGCTGATGGTGGAAGCTGAATATTTCATTGCCCTGTGCAATATTCCACTTCCCCAGCTTCGTGGATTCAATAAAGATTACTTTCCGGAGATCCGGTCGGTTTACACACAGTTTGAGCCGGAAGATGCCATAAGGGTCAAGGAGATTGAGAAGGTTACAAACCATGATGTAAAAGCCATTGAATATTTCCTGAAAGAGAAATTTTGTGAACTGAACATCAGTGAGTATAAGGAATTTATTCATTTCGGACTGACTTCGCAGGATATCAACAATACCGCATTCCCTCTGGCCCTGAAGGAAGCCTTTCTAAATATTTACAAACCTTTACTGGATGAGATCCTCGATACGCTGAAGCACAAAAGCAAGGAATGGAAAAAGATACCCATGCTGGCCCGCACCCATGGCCAACCTGCATCCCCCACCACCATAGGAAAAGAATTTTATGTTTTTGCCGAAAGGTTGGAAAAGCAGATCATCCTGCTGCAAACGATCCCCTCCTCTGCGAAATTTGGCGGGGCAACCGGAAATTTCAACGCTCATCATGTTGCCTACCCGTCCATCGACTGGATAAAATTTGCAGACAGGTTTGTACAGGATTCATTAGGACTGGAACGTTCAACCACCACTACCCAGATCGAACATTATGATAACCTTGCTGCTTTCTTCGATAACCTGAAAAGGATCAACACCATCCTCCTCGATTTTTCGCGTGATGCCTGGACATATATTTCGATGGATTATTTCTGCCAGAAAGTGAAGAAAAATGAAGTCGGATCATCCGCCATGCCGCACAAAGTCAACCCAATCGATTTTGAAAATGCAGAAGGGAACCTGGGTTTCGCTAATGCTATTTTTGAACACCTCTCCGCCAAACTTCCGGTATCCCGCCTGCAGCGCGATCTATCCGACTCCACCGTGATCCGGAATACGGGGGTTCCGCTAGCTCATTCCATGATCGCATTCCATTCGCTATTGAAAGGAATAGATAAACTAATCCTCAATGAGGAAAAGATGGCAAAAGACCTGGATGAAAACTGGGTCGTAATATCCGAAGCTATTCAGACCATCCTGCGCAGGGAAAATTATCCGGATCCCTTCGAAGCATTGAAGGAGCTGACCCGGGGAAATGCAAAGATCAACCGGCAGAAGCTGCATAAATTTATCGACGGGCTGAACGTCTCTGTCCGGGTAAAGAATGAACTGAAGAAAATTACTCCGGCTAACTATACAGGAATAATCCCTTTTTAGGAAACAATTAAAAAAACTGGATGAAAGTCAGCGGTTTTACGATTGTCCGCAATGCGATCAGGTATGATTATCCGGTTGTGGAATCGATAAGTTCTATACTGCCCTTATGCGATGAAGTCATTGTTGCCGTAGGGGATTCGGAAGACGGCACCCGGGAATTGATCGAATCGATTGGTTCACCTAAGATCAGGATCATCGATACCGTATGGGATGATTCTCTTCACAAGGGAGGGGAAGTTCTTGCTGGAGAGACCAACAAAGCATTTGATGCCACCTCCCCCGAAAGTACCTGGGCCATCTATATCCAGGCCGATGAGGTTTTGCATGATGACAGTTACGGAAAACTCAGGGATGCCCTGCTAAAGTGGGAATCGGATCAGGAAGTGGAAGGATTTGTCGTGGATTATCTTCATTTTTATGGATCTTATGATTTCATTGCAGATTCGCGGAAGTGGTACCGGAAAGAAGTGAGGATCATCAGGAATGACAAGAAGATCCGGTCGTACAAAGATGCCCAGGGGTTCCGGAAGGATGGACAAAAACTTCAGGTCAAACTTACGGCGGCCACCATGTGTCACTATGGATGGGTAAAACCTCCCGAATTCATCAGGTCAAAACTGCAATACTTCCATACTCTTTGGCATAATGAAGAATGGATGGAGAAGAACAAAGCCGAACTGGAATCTTTTGATTATTCAGGGATCGACTCCCTTTCCCTTTTCCATGGAACGCATCCCTCAACAATGCAAAAACGGATCAGCGGGAAGAACTGGAAATTTGATTTCGATCCGACACAAAAGAAGTTTCCACCTATATCCAGGTTGCTCAGCTGGCTGGAAAAGAAAACAGGAATTTTACCTGGGGAGTACAGGAATTATAAAATAGCGAAATAGCGAAATNNAGGAATTTAGAATGCAGAAATGCAGGAATGAAAAAAGAAGAAAAAACCCACAGGGGTGACATTATTCTAGTGAAATAAAGAAATTGTGAGATATGGACGTGAGATGTGAAAAGTTTTTCCCTAATAACCTATGCCTAATGCCTAATACCTGTTTGCTTTAAAAGAACTAATTTTCGCTAACAAACAAGGAATTTCTCCAACGTTTTACTATTTTTGTAAAAAATGATGTTTTTATGGATTTAAGTAAGATTTTATCGATCTCAGGAAAAAGTGGGTTATTCCAGGTTGTTTCGCAATTGAAGAATGCGGTACTGGTTGAATCCCTTCTGGATAAAAAACGCTTTCCTGCTTTCGCTCACGAGAAGATCAGCTCATTGGAAGAGATCGCTGTCTTCACTGCCACCGAAGAGAAACCTCTTAAAGAAATTCTGAAGGCCATCTACGATAAACTGGAAGGGAAACCTGCCCTGGATGCAAAATCCGATAACAAGTTGCTCCAGGAGTTTTTCCTGGAAGTTGTGCCGGATTATAATTCAGAAAGAGTTTATATCTCCGATATCAGGAAGATCATCAGTTGGTACAACCTTCTCCTCGAGCATCAACTGCTCGATTTTACGGAAAAGGAAGAGGAAAAATCCGAAGAGGAAAAATCCGAAGAAAAGAAAGAAGAAACTGCTGAAGAGGCGCCTGTAGTTAAGCCGTTAGCAAAGAAAAAGAAACCTACAGAGAAAAAAGCTGAAGGCGAAGTGGTCAGTGGGAAAAAGAAAGAAACCGCTGTAAAAAAGAAAACAAAGAAAAATCCATTATAAACCGTTAAAAAAAGAAAACCATGAAAACGTTAACAAAAGGGTTTCTATTGTTCCTCGTTCTGGTCTTGATTGGTTCAGAAGCATTTGCCTTAAAGAAGATCGTGAAACTGGGGGTTTCCGAGCCGGATGCCAAGATCTTCCTCGATGGAAAGTTAATGGGAACCGGGCAGTTGGATGTGGTCGTACTTTCCAACACCTGTGTCAACATCAAGATTGAAAAGGTGGGGTATCTTACCGAGTTTATCACTTTCTGTTATAAGCCAAACTATGCGCCTCCTCCCAAGACCTATTATGTGGAAATGAGGAAGGATGATGCCTTCGATGCCACTGAAGCAACGGACATGGCTAACATCGATATTGAAATAAAAACAAATAAACCCGAAGGGGAAGCCTGGAAACTGATAAGCCAGATCATTACCTCTTACTTTGATGTCATCGAAGTAACCGACAGGGAAACCGGATACCTTCGTACTGCCTGGGTCGTGCAGACCTTCGTGCAAAACACGATCCGTACACGGGTAATCATAAAACTGGGATCCAGCGATCCTCTTGCTTATAAGGTAAAGCTGATCAGCGAAGAATCGGGACAACCACAGACCAGTGTGAAAAGTGATGAACTCTTCAAGGAATGGGACCGTATTCTCCGGAAATACAAGGAGGTGATCAACGAAATCCAAACCCGCTTAACGAAATAATAAGGATCTGCGAATGAGTGGTAAAAAAATTCTTCATGACCTGGTTGTCCTGAAGAATGAACATCTGAACAAATGGCATTTTATCCTGGAACTGCAGGCTCCTGAATTGCTTCCTCAATTCCTGCCCGGACAGTTTGTTCAGGTTCTTGTGAAAGATTCCCCCTCTACTTTCCTGAGAAGGCCTTTTTCGATCCACGGTTTTGATCCAGTGAAAAACACCATTCGCCTGCTGATCCAGATCAAAGGGGAAGGGACAAGTCATCTTTCACTTCTCAGGGAAGGAGATAAATTGAATGTGATGTATCCCCTTGGGAATTCTTTTACCCTGCCTTCCGGGAAGAATGTATTACTCGTTGGCGGAGGTTGCGGGGTGGCACCCCTTCTTTTTCTGGCCAGGTGGTTGAAAGAACAGGATGTGAAGGTGACGATACTGACGGGTTGGAAAAGGAAAGAAGATATTTTCGAGAAAGATGTTTACCTGCAGTGCGGAGAAGTTCTTGTTACCACGGAAAATGGATCGGAAGGGGAAATGGGAATGGTGACCAGTCATACGATTTTCAAGTCAGACCGGACTTTCGACCGGATTTACTGCTGTGGGCCCGACCGGATGATGAAAGCCGTCGCCCACATGGCCAAGAGGAAAGGTATAGACTGCGAGGTTTCCCTGGAAAATACCATGGCCTGCGGATTCGGCGTTTGCCTTTGCTGCATTACCCCGACAAATCATGGAAACCAGCGGGTTTGCATGGAAGGACCAGTGTTTAGTACAAAGGAGCTTGGATGGTAATTGACAATTGACAATTGACAATTGATAATTGACAATTGATAATTGATAATTAAAAGTCATGAAGAAAATTAACGTTTTTTTTCGCTATTTCGCTATTTCGCTATTTCGCTATTTATGATAGACCTCTCCATAAAAATCGGCCACCTCAACATGAAAAACCCGGTCATGACGGCTTCGGGGACATTCGGGTATGGAGAAGAGTACAGGGATTTTTTGGACCTGGGTCGTCTCGGGGGGATTGTGGTGAAAGCAGTTACCGGGAACAACCGGGATGGCAATGCTTATCCACGGATGGCCGAAACTCCTTCCGGAATGCTGAATTCGGTTGGACTTCAGAACAAGGGGGTTGACTATTTTGTGAAGGAGATTTATCCTTTGATAAAAGATTTTGACACGAATGTTATTGTCAATATATCCGGGTCTACCATTGAAGAATATGTTGCCGTTGCCGAAAAGATCAATGAACTGGAGAATATCCCGGCCATTGAGCTGAACATCTCCTGTCCGAACGTCAAGCAGGGTGGTATGGCTTTCGGGACTATTTCATCAACTGCTACGGAGGTGACTGCCGCCGTCCGTAAAGTTTATAAAAAAGACCTCATCGTCAAGCTCTCCCCCAATGTGACCTCCATACAGGAAATGGCCAAGGCGGTGGTTGACGGAGGAGCCGATATTATTTCCCTTATAAATACCTTGCTCGGAATGGCTATCGACGCAGATAAGCGCAGGCCTGTGCTTTCAACTGTGACGGGTGGTTTATCCGGCCCGGCAATCAAACCGGTTGCCCTGCGTATGGTATGGCAGGTTTCGAAAGCCGTGAAGGTGCCGGTCATCGGGATGGGCGGCATTATGAATGCAACCGATGCAATTGAGTTTATCCTGGCAGGCGCATCCGCCGTGCAGGTCGGCACAGCCAATTTCATCGATCCCGGTGTCACGATGAAGATTGTTGAGGGGATCGAAGCCTGGTGCGGGTTACATAAAGTGGGTAGCGTGAAAGAACTGGTGGGTGGGTTGATAAGCTGATGAGCTGGTGAGCTGGCGAGCTTTGTTTTTAATTATGAATTATGAGATTAAATTTACTTCCGTTTCCAATACCACCCCGAATTTTTCCTGAACTGAATCCCTGATCGCGCTGGAAAGTTGCATGATCTCAGGTCCTGTGGCATTTCCATGATTCACCAGGACCAATGGCTGTGTTGAATGTACACCGGCATTTCCTATCCGTTTTCCTTTCCAGCCGCACTGTTCAATCATCCAGGCGGCAGCCAACTTGATCTTCTCATCTTGCGGAAAAGAAACAATGCCGGGGAAAGATTGTTTTAGGTTTTCAAATTGTTGCGGAAGAATTACAGGGAAGTAGAATATGCACAAAACGATTCAAGGATCTGTGAAGCTTTTATAAAACTTGAGGGGCGCGATCCATATAATTTTCAGATGTTTCAAAAATATATTTCCCGAATTAATGCGGAATCCCTGCATCGGGTAATTGTGGAGATTAATAAAATCGCCATAAGTGAAGGATTGGAAGATGTAAAAAGTGTTTCACAGGATTCCACCGTTGTTAAAACCAATATTCATTACCCTACCAATAACTCCCTGGTGTGGGATTGTATAAAAACGAGTATCCGGTTATTGGAACAATTAAAACAAGAGATTGATACCCTTGATTTTATTGATTATACGAAATCGGCAAAGAAGACTTTTTTTGAAATCAACATTAGCCGGAAAGAATCCAGACGTTATCCGCTTTTTTGTAAACAATTAATACTGTTTATAAAGGTAATCAATCAAACTTCCAATGCGATAAAAAAAAAGTCCAAGAATATTATCGCCACGCCATCCAAGCAGAGTTATCAAACCTCCTCGGCCTGATGGTAAAGGTATATAACATCACATTCCGCAAAGAAATAAATGGAGAAAAGGTTCCCAATGACGACAAGATATTCTCAATTTATGAACAATACACCGACATCATTGTGAAAGGCCAACGGGAAGTTCTTTTTGGTCACAATATAAACCTTGCTGCCGGGAAAAGCAATTTAGTTCTGGATTGTCAGGTTTTGAGGGGCAAGCCGGCGGACAAATCATTGTATAAACAAACGATTGACAAGGTTATTCAAAACTATGAGATCATTCCACGCGACAGCGCTACCGATGGTGGCTATGCCTGTTTGGCAAACATTGAACATGCACTGAAAGCAGTCAGCGGACTCGAAATGCAAAAGATTGATGTGTTTTTATTTGACATTCTTTTATTTTTTTATTATCTTCGTATACTTTTCGATAAAATCGTAAAGGATATTATTTACGTCCTTTTATAGTATTTCTTTTAGACACACATGAAAAAAATCTCCTTTTTCCTTTTTTGTTTCTGTTCTATCTCCGTCCTTGCGTTCTCTCAGTGGAAATGGCAAAACCCATTACCTCAAGGGAATGCAATAAATTCTCTTTTTTTTACCGATTCTAATACAGGTTATATTGTGGGTGATGCCGGTACTATCCTAAAAACCACAGATGGAGGTTCCACATGGGTAACTTATTCAAGCGGGCCGGATTATTCATTGGGATCAGTTTTTTTTACCGATGCAAATACCGGGTATGCTGCTGGTTTGACCCCCACAGGTTCTCTAATTTTAAAAACAGATGATTCTGGTACGACATGGGTTCCAGTATATAACCAAGTCGGAACAAGCTTATATTCAATTTATTTTCCCGACTTCAATACAGGTTATGCTGTAGGATATTCCGGAGTTATTGTCAAAACCTCGAATGCAGGATCAACATGGATTACAGTGGCAAGCGGGATAACAACTGAATTGGTTTCGGTTTTCTTTACGGATGCTAATACAGGCTTTGCTGTTGGCTACAATGGGAATATTGGGAGAGGAACCATTGTAAAGACCATCAACGGTGGGGTAACATGGGATACCCTACCGAGCGGAACGACAAAACCTTTAAAATCAGTTTTTTTTACTGATCCAAATACCGGTTACGTTGTAGGAGATGTTGGAACAATATTAAAAACGATCAATGCCGGCACAACCTGGACATTAGACACAAATGGCATTGGGCATTTGAATATGTTTGACGACTTTAGCTCAATTTTCTTTACCGATTCCAATACAGGTTATATAGCTGATGTCTCAGACAATTTTATTTTTAAAACGACTAATGCTGGAGGAACATGGAATCCCCTACCAAATGGAACAAACAATGGATTTTCCTGCATTTTTTTTCCTGATGCTAATACAGGTTATGCACAAAGCTTTGGCATATTAAAAACGACAAATGCCGGGGTGAGTTGGACTGCCTTATATAAAGGAACTATAGAAACGTTGAATGCTGTTTCTTTTCCCTCTTCCACCATAGGTTACGCAGTGGGTATTCCAAGCATAGATCAACCTCGTGGCATCGTAAAAACAATTGACGGAGGTGCTAATTGGACACTTTTGTCCAGTGGACCTCAATATGAATGGTTAACTTCTGTCTTCTTTACGGATGTTAATACAGGATATGTCATATCCTTTGGCGGCGGTATTTATAAAACAATCAATGGCGGCGGAAGTTGGACCACGTTACAGAGTGGACAAACCGGCTCCTTTAAATCTGTTTTCTTTACGGATGCCAATACCGGTTATATTGTGGGGCAGGTATACGGTGATTCAGGGATTATCTTAAAAACAACCGATTCGGGTGTGACCTGGATTCCAAAAACAGTAAATTTTTTATTGAATTCAGTCTATTTTCCGGATCCATCTACAGGCTATGCTGCCGGCTATGACCCGGGGAATGGAGATGGAGCGATATTAAAAACAACGGATGGCGGTGCTTCCTGGAATGTATCATTCAGTGGGGCCAGCTGGCCATTCAATTCACTTTATTTTACAGATGATGACGTAGGGTATGCGGTGGGAGATTTAGGTACCATGGTGAAAACAGTGAATGGAGGTTCAACATGGACGACTGTATCAAATGGAACAATGGATGATTTTTATTCCGTTTACTTTCTGAATGTAGATAAAGGTTATGTAGTAGCTTGGGAAGGAGATATAATAAAAACTCTTGATGGCGGGTTAAATTGGATTAATGATTCGAGCGGAACCTGGAACCCTCTATATTCAGTTTTCTTTACGGATTCCACAACCGGTTATGTGGTTGGTGCCGGAGGAACCATATTAAAAACAGGCAACGGAGGCTCTGTCTTTATTGAAGATCATCAAGCCACTAAACCGAAATTCAATATACAGCCTAATCCCGCGACAGATATAATTACTATCAGCAGTGAAATAATAAGTAAAGAAGAAATTGATATCACAATTTTAACTATAAATGGAGAACAAATATTGAGGGGAAAATTCTATGATAAAAATCAAATTGAATTGAATGTCAGTACACTTGCTAAGGGCATTTATCTAGTTAAGATACAGGCAACGGAAGGGGTTGAAGTAAAGAAGTTAATAATTGATTAGTTTTCAAAGTTCTGGGTTCTGGAGACTGTGTATTAGAAGACAGGAAATAAAAGCATTCGAATAAAATCATCAGATGAACTTTTCGCTTACCTTTCAGATATTTGATTATTACAATAAAAAACTTAAAACATAAAAGAGGTGGTTCATTTAAAATTAAAAATCACGGGCTTGACTTATAGCTCTTAACCTGCAAGCCCGAGCCGATAATCGGTTACTTGAGGGTAAACGGGAAAGCCGACCTGATAATCTTAGAATTAATCATTAAACACGACTTGCCATGACAAAATTACGATTTTTATTTCTTTTTGCAATCATTTTGCATCTGCCTTTTATTTCGAAAGGACAATTTTCCCGAGATCAGGCAAAAGCACTTGTACTAGACCAGATCCTGGTCGCTGATACAGGTCATATTAATGTATATTCATCCTATGATACGATTTCATCTGAAGATAGTCTGGTCCTAATTGACAATCGAAAAATAACATTGCCTTATGCATACAACTGGGTCTTTTTATCAGATGACGATCCTTTTGCATATTGGTGCCATCCTTGTCGTTATGTGATCGTAAATTCCAGCAACGGGGATTATACAATAGATTCCGCTGACATTTACCCGGTCGACTTTAAAACGGGATATGAAATAATTTTACAAATTCCAGTTCCACCTGCACCACCATCAATAATTCACCCTTGTGACCCTATTTCTCCAACTTATGCTACTCTTAATTCTCATTTACATGCAGTACTTATTTGTGGGGATGATCAGAAATCTATGAGTATTGATATCGCCTAAATATATAATACTTTAAGGGAAACTGGATATCCAAAGAATAACATAACTGTTTTATATGGTAGAGGTAATTCGATTGCCAATTGGTGGGGTGGTGATTTTGATAATGACGGTGATAATGATATTAATGAGGCTGCATATTCAGACTTGATTAATAACACTTTCTCGAATCTTGCCGATCCAGTCTTAGGATTAAAGGCAGAAGATCAATTGTTTGTATTCGTATCTGCTGATGGTAATTATAATGCTTTTCTTAACGCATCCGAATTTAATATACCAGTAATTAATAGTAATAACATCACCCATTATACTTCATCCCAATTAGTTAATGATGTAAGGTTTATTGGCTGTGCTCAGATGATATTTGTATTCCAAGTGCGCTATTCGGGACATTTCAAAACTGCACTTCTTCAAGATGTTCCTAATTCATCATGTAAAAACAGAATAATACAAACTGCAACTGATACTTTAGTATCTGCTAGGATGGAATACTATATCAATGGTGGTAACTGTGGAGAATTCACATTTTATTTGGCTGCGGCAGCGAGAGGGTATTATATGTACGATTACATCCACCCAATGAAATGGGGATGTAGAGTTGGTGATTATCTATTCAATGATCCGGCTATTCAATGGGGTTCAATTGGGCACCCACCTGATTATAATCCAGATAATGGTGATCCAACCTCAATTGGATACCTTGGTGTTACAAAAGGAAATGCAGATGGTTATACTCAGTTTATCGAAGCTTTTAATTATGCAAACTGTATGGATTCATGGTCGGATTATGGATATTCTAACCCATTATGGTTTTTTATATTAAATGATAAACCACAATATGGGATCGATAAGGGATTTACCGTTGATGATCTCTTTTGTATGAATGGGATTGCGGGAAATACTTCGACTGGCACAGGTACTCAACAAGTTCTTGCGCGTAGCTATTTATTGGGAGGGAATTTAAATGTCCATTCCAATATGGATATTCAAGAAAATGCATCAATAACAATCGGTGTTGATAACGCTGACATTGATGTTGACCAATACTCAACATTCCAGGTCGGATCTGGTTTTACGTTAAAAGGTGGATCATCAAACACAAACGGATTAAATATCTTGAATCCAAATAATCCCCTAAACCTACAAAAAAATCTATTTTCTTCAATAAATCTAATGAATTATGGTTCCCTGACAATTGGATCGGTGCCGGCTTCCAATCCCCTGCCAACATTTAATAATTGTTATTCCTTAGCGTCAATTGGCGATGTACTAATTGAAAATAGCGATTTTAATAATTCCACCGTCTATTTGGGAGATGATCCGTCCTCGTCCCATACCGCAACAGTCGATAATTGCCATTTTGCTACAGGTACCACCGCAATTGATAATCTTGCTGTGACACATTTAAAGAACTATTCTATCACTAATAACGTATTTTATGGGGGATTGTATGCAATAGGCTTGTATTATGATGGTTCCAGCTCCGGTAATAACCTTGTACAGAATAATCAAATATCTAATTGTATGGCGGGCGGATTGTTTATTTATCAGTCAAGCAGTTCATTAGATATGAACCATATTCATGATATCCATAATACTTGGGCAGCAGGCAATGGGGTCAGTATAATGGATAATAATAGCAATGTTTCAATGACCGGAAGTCAATCTGCCCAGGATCACGCCCATACACAGGAAATAATTGATTGTGATGGACTTGAAATTTATGCGACAAATAATTGTCTTCCGTATTATATGAAATACAACGCCATAATAGATGAAGACAGGCAGGAGGGTGACCCATTGTTATTCTATGATAATAAACCTACAAACCAAAAATTTGACGTTACGTATAATTGCTGGGGCCAACATTTTGACCCTTCACAGGATCTTCATGCTAACTCAGGTTACTTTAAGCCATATCCAACATGGTGCCCATCTGGAGGGGGAATTCAAACTGGCCCTGATGCAGATATGTACAATACTGCAATAAATTACGTTGACTCAAGCAATTTTTCAGAAGCAATGAATTTGTTCCAGCTTCTCGTAGTAACGTACCCGAAATCACTATATGCACAGGCTTCAATGAAAGCAATGTTCGAAACAGAGTTTTATGCTGGGAATGATTTCAGTGATTTAAAGATGTTTTATTTGACCAATGATTCAATTTTAGCTGATACTTCCCTAACCCAACTTGGTGATTTTCTTGCCAATGAATGTGATATTCAAATGCAAAACTATGGTAGTGCAATATCTTGGTATGAAAACAGGATCCAAAATTCGACCGATCCTAACGATAGTGTTTTCGCTATAATTGATTTAGGCGATCTTTATACGATTATGGACACAACTGGTAACAAGCCAATTTTTATTGGATCAATGCCACAATACAGACCAAAATCCAAAGCCCAATATGTGGCTTACCGCGATTCATTGATATTTCTTCTCCCATTTACCAAAGATCCTTTGGAGAAAAACATAAAAAAATTACAAAATGGACAGCTACTTCAAAATATTCCAAACCCTTCCAGTTCATCAACAGATTTTCACTTTAGACTGTTTGGTGCAGCAAATGCCGACATCAGAATATACGACAGTTGGGGTCGTTTGAAACAAGTAATACCGATAACAAATTTGAGGGATGGAATACAGAAAATTACATTTAACACATCTAATCTACCATCCGGTATTTATGAATATGCACTGACTATAAATGAAAAGAGGACAGATATCAAAAAGATGATTGTGATTAGATAATTGATAGATTGTGTTAAATTCGATGTTTACCCTAGGACATAAGTTATAAGGAAAAACTTTGGAGTAGGGTAATGATTTCGAATTCAGGGGGCACGAGGGTGTCTAATAAGTATATTTTGATCACTAACTTACTCAAGCAACCAGAAACGAATAAAAATAGAAGCAACCAAAAGTCGGATGTTGATTTTTAAATTCTATTTCTATCCTCGTTGTATTTGCTATTTTATTTATTTTAACCTGATGAATTTTTTAAAAAATTCAAATTAAATTTACTTCCGTTTCCAATACCACCCCGAATTTTTCCTGAACTGAATCCCTGATCGCGCTGGAAAGTTGCATGATCTCAGGTCCTGTGGCATTTCCATGATTCACCAGGACCAATGGCTGTGTTGAATGTACACCGGCATTTCCTATCCGTTTTCCTTTCCAGCCGCACTGTTCAATCATCCAGGCGGCAGCCAACTTGATCTTCTCATCTTGCGGAAAAGAAACAATGCCGGGGAAAGATTGTTTTAGGTTTTCAAATTGTTGCGGAAGAATTACAGGGTTCTTGAAAAAACTGCCTGCATTCCCTATCACCGCCGGATCAGGAAGTTTCCGCGACCGGATACGGCATATGGCTTCACGGACATCTGCAATCCCCGGATGATCCGCCGTCATGAGGGTCAGTTCTTCCCTTATGTTTCCATAGTCGAGGTGCAGAACCGGTTTTTTCAATAAACGAAAGGTCACATTGAGAATGATAAAACGGCCTTTGTATTTCAATTTGAAAATACTCTCGCGATAGCCGAATCCACATTCTTCTTTTGAAAAAATCTTTTTTCCTTTGGATTCCAGGTCGAAGGTTTCGAGTTCAAAGAAGGTGTCCTTCATCTCCACACCGTAAGCGCCGATGTTCTGAACCGGGCTGGTACCGGCATTCCCCGGGATGGCCGACAGGTTCTCAAGTCCCCCCCAGCCGTTGTCCACGCAAAACTTCACAAGGTCATCCCAATTTTCACCAGCACCGGCTTTGACCCAAACCGTATCTTCATCTTCTTTTATAACATGAATCCCCTTCATGGAAATTTTCATCACCGTTCCGGGAAAATCTTTCGTAAAAAGAATGTTACTTCCACCTCCCAGGATCAACAACGGAAGATAATCTTCGCGCAGATTCCCAGCCAGCTTGATAATATCTTCTTCTGTCAGGGCTTCAGCAAAAAAGCGGGCCCGGACATCGATCCCAAAGGTGTTGAAAGGTTTAAGAGAGATTTCTTCCCGGAGCTGCATATTCATTTGAATTCCGCTCAAATTTAATCGAAATGCCGTTACGTTCGAAAGGAATTTTATTTTAGCTACATTTGCTGATAAGTTCAAAGCCCCTTGAAACGTGTAATCATTTCCGTCACCAATGACCTTGCCACCGACCAGCGTGTTGACCGGGTTTGCAATACGCTGGTGAAAATGGGATTCGATGTGCTGCTCGTCGGAAGGACACGAAAACAGAGCCTTCCGCTGAAACCGCGGCAGTACCGGATGAAACGGATGCGGCTTCTGTTCAGCAAAGGTCACTACTTCTATGCAGAATACAACATCCGTCTTTTTTTCTTCCTTCTTTTTCACAAAGTCGATATTCTGGTTTCCAACGACCTCGATACCCTGCTTGCAAATTACCTTGCTTCAAAGTTCCGGCGGTTACCCCTGGTGCATGATTGTCATGAATATTTTCGCGGCGTTCCGGAATTAAATGGACGACCCGGTACGACCCGGGCATGGAAAAGGATCGAGGATCACATTTTCCCAAAACTTTGGTCCGTCTATGCAGTCAATGCTTCCATTGCTGCAATCTACCGGAAAGAATACGGGAATGATGTCAAGGTGATCAGGAATGTCCCGGTAAGGAAAGAAAACATTCCTGCCAAAAACAGGTCAGATCTTGGTATTCCTTCAGACTACAGGATCATCCTTTACCAGGGTGCTGTTAATGTCGACCGTGGCCTCGAAGAAGCGATCCTGGCGATGAAGTTTGTCAGGGCAAAAGCGTTCCTGGTTATTATCGGTACCGGCGATGTCATGGATCAACTGAAAAGTCTTGCCGTGGAGGAAGGAGTCAGTGAAAAAGTCATTTTTACCGGCCCGGTCGCTTTTGAAGATCTTCATGAATATACGCTGATGGCGGATATCGGCTTATCCATCGAAAAAGATGTCAGCCTGAATTATCACTTCTGTCTGCCCAATAAATTTCTCGATTACATCCAGGCCCGGGTTCCGGTTTTGGTATCTCCTTTACCAGAAATGAAAGTCATTGTTGAAAAATATGGGATCGGGGAGATGATCGAAAGCCATGATCCGCAGTATCTTGCAACTAAATTTGATAGTCTGCTAAGNNAACATCTATCGTCCATATGTCTGAAGTGCATCTTCATATTGTCTCGTTCACCATTCCTTTCCCACCGAATTACGGAGGAGCCATCGATGTTTTCTTCAAGATCAGGGCGTTGCATTCGGCCGGGGTAAAAGTACATCTGCATTGTTTTTCTTATGACCGGAAGCCTTCCCCCGAGCTTGAAAAATACTGCCAGGAGGTTTATTACTATCCCCGGAAAACCGGGCTGAGTTCAGCACTATCCTGGAAACCCTATATAGTATTTAGCCGCAGATCCGACAAATTACTTGAGATCCTGCAGAAAGATGAGTTTCCCATCCTTTTCGAAGGACTTCACAGCTGTTATTATTTATCTCATCCTTTATTAAAGAACAGGATCAAGATCTACCGGGAAAGCAATATCGAACACCTCTATTATTATCATTTATCGAAGGCCGAAACAAACCTCGGGAAAAAACTCTATTATTTTTTATCCAGCCTGAAATTGCGGGCTTTCCAGGGCATCCTATCCCATGCCTCCATGATGCTGACCGTTTCGAGTGAAGACAACGAATATCTCTTACGAAAATTTCCCTGGATCCCGGTTGAATATCTTCCCAGCTTTCATAAGGATGACGAAATAAAGAGTCTTCCGGGAACTGGAGATTTTGCCCTTTACCAGGGAAACCTGAGCGTAGCGGAGAACGAAAAAGCAGCGGAGTACCTTGTAAAAGAGGTTTTCAGGGAAACCGGTACCCGTTTTATCATTGCCGGTATGAATCCGTCAAAGTCATTGGAAAAACTTGTAAACCAGGCCCCGAATGTAGCCCTGATACCCAATCCATCGGATGAAGAAATGTGTGAACTCATCAGCGCTGCACAGGTTAATATCCTCGTCACTTTCCAACAAACCGGGTTAAAATTGAAGATGCTCAATGCTTTGTTTAACGGACGATATTGCTTAGTGAACCCCGGGATGGTTTCCGGTACGGAACTCAGTGAACTCTGTGAGATCGGGACGAATGCGCAGGAACTCCGGCAAAAGGTTACGGAACTGATGCATCAGCCTTTCAACGAGGAACGACTTTATCTCCGCAGGGAGAAGTTGCTGAAGTGGCATTCCAATAAAGAGAATTGCATCCGTTTGCTTAATTTACTATCTTTGTTCTCCAGACGGGGAAATTCCTGAACATTATAATAATAATTATTCTATGAAAAATATCCTTGTCCCTGTTGATTTTTCCGGGCATACTGATATTGCATGCACATATGCCCTGGAAATAGCCGGTAAAGGAGGCGCAGTAATACGCCTTTTTCATACTTATTCCGACCAGTTCATCATTGCCGACAGTTCTTTCCCCGATGCCATCGACATGAGCACCATGTACAATGAAGAATTGCTGAAGGAGGTTTTTCACCAGTCGGAAAAGAAGATGGAAATCTTACAAGCCCACCTTGAGGAAAAGGTACGGAAGAGCAACCGGAAAGACATTGAGTTCAAGGTCACCCTTGTGGGCGGGGAAATCGAGAGTGAACTCAACGATCTGTGCAAGGAGTTTCAGCCTGACATCGTTGTCATGGGAACCCGGGGAACCGGAAAAACCCTCAATATGTGGGGAAGGGTTTCTACTCATATCATCAATCATTCAAAGATCCCTGTTTTGACTGTCCCGAATATTAAAAAATTCAGGGGCTTTCAAAAGATTATGCTTGCAGCAGATCTGTCAGGCAAGAATGAGGAGTTGGTCAGGAAGATCTTTTCAATATTCAGTGACTTTCCGTTCCACTTGAGTTGTATCCATTTCCTGATCAAAGAAGATGAATCCGAAGAAAATGAGAAGATGGAAAGACTCCGGAAAACATTCGAAAAGGAAGAAAAATCAGGAAAGATTTCTTTTAAAATTGTGGAGGTGATGGATGACAAACAAACCGTTATCAACCAAGTTATTGAAAGCCAATCCATCGACCTGATCGCTTTTCAGCCGCATAAACACAGCTTGTTCTATAATCTATTTACCCGTAAGATTACCAAAAAGAATCTCCAGGCAACGAATATTCCCTTGCTGGCATTACCCATCTGTTGATATGCTATTGCAGGACGATCCTTCTCAGGTGGTAATTATTGTATTCATACATCTCCCAGTGCTGGTTTTCGAACCCGTTCTCTTTTGAAGAAGAAAAGCGGAAATCCGTCTGAAGCGATTTCATATGCAGATCGGGGATACAACGATCGAAGGATTTGCCGTATTTCCATAGGGCATTAACAAAGTAAAAGGTAATATCAAATCCCTGGAATGCCAGCGCATCCGGGTCTGTCTGGTAACGATCCTGGTACATGGAAACGAATTTTTTTACACCAGGATCATCATAATCGACAAAATAGGGCGCCATGACATGGGTTTTAAGGTTCACCAGATAATCGGCTTCAATATCCTCAAACCGGTCCCATCGGGGCAATCCCAGGAGTGTCATGCCAAATTCATTACGGTGTTCATTGAGTTTTGTGACTACATCGAGGACATAGGATTTATTATCCGAAATCAAAATGATAATATTCCCTTTTTTCTTCGATAAAAGGCTGAGCACCTCTCCATATCCATCTGCCAGGTGCACATCCGCTTTTTTATCCTCCATCGCCGTTATGATATTATTGGCAATGGTGTTATTCATCCTAAGATTATCGCTGATCACCACCATAGTGCTATCCTTAAAGTTGGACTGCAGGTAACTGATCAATTCCGAGAACTGTGTTTTAAGGGAAGGCCGTACTTTAAAGACTTTTTTGTGATTTTCCAGGATCTGGTCGCGTTCCGACAGAGGGTTGACAATAGCAATGTTGTTTTTTTCGGCGAAATCAGCAACCAACTGGAAGTTCCTGTGGTACATCATCCCGATGATGAGATCCATGTTTTTAAGTTCTGAGCCCTGTAATAGTTTGAGTGTTTTCAACGTATCTCTTTCTGCATCATACACTGTCACCTTCAGGGATACGCCGGTTTCCTTCAATGAATCGAGCGCCATCCGGAATCCCTCATAAAACTGGACAAATTGCAATGGCATGTTTTCCTGTTCAGCAGCATCCGGGGCAGGATCGACCTCCATTTGTGGCACATCGCTTAGATAGAGCGGGATCAACAACGCAATATTATAGGTGGTTTTCATTGAAGATTTATCTTTCCCGCAAGGAATAAGTTCTTCAACTTCGGATTTAGCTGTTTGTTTTTTTTCTTCAGGGATCGTTTTGGATTGTTTTTTGGGAGATTCTATTGTTCCGGAAACAGGGATCCTGAGTTTCTGCCCGGCTTTGAGACCTTCCTTTACCTCCGGGTTTTCCTGTATGATCTCGTTGACCTCGACCTCATATGCCTTTCCGATCATATAAAGTGTCTGCCCTCTTTTGACGGTATGGATATAGAATTCCTTCCCGCTGATCTTTTCGATTTTAGTGGATCGCATCTGCCGGAGGCTCTCCTGGGGATAAGAAGGCAAGAATAAAACTCCTGAAAGTAGGATCACGAATAGAAGGATCTTTTTCATTCCTGTTTATTTATTCCCATTCAATGGTGGCAGGCGGTTTTGAGCTGATGTCGTAAACCACCCTGTTCACACCTCTCACTTTATTAATGATCTCATTGGAAATCCGTGCAAGAAAATCATAGGGCAGCTGTGCCCAGTCGGCTGTCATTCCATCTGTGGAAGTCACCGCACGAAGGCAGACCACATTTTCATAGGTTCGTTCATCGCCCATCACTCCCACCGAACGCACGGGCAAAAGCACCGAGAAAGCCTGCCAGACCAAATCATACAAGCTATTATTTCTCAGTCCGCTGATGAAGATATCATCCACTTCCTGCAATATCTTCACGCGTTTCCGTGTAATCTCTCCCAGGATGCGAACGGCAAGTCCCGGCCCGGGGAAGGGATGCCTGCTGATCAGGTCATTATCGATCCCGAGTGTTCTGCCGACTTTCCTTACTTCATCCTTGAACAAACTGTTCAAAGGTTCAACGATTTTAAGGTTCAGATGTTTGGGAAGTCCGCCCACGTTATGATGAGATTTGATAGTGGCAGAAGGCCCTTTGACCGATACCGATTCGATAACATCCGGGTAAATGGTTCCCTGTGCCAGCCAGTGTATATCTTTAATTTTCCTGGCTTCAGCCTCGAAAACATCGATGAAAATTTTCCCAATGATTTTCCTTTTCTTTTCCGGGTCGGAAATCCCTTCCAATGCATCCAGGAACAATTCGGATGCATCGACCCCCTTTACGTTCAGGTGCATGTGTTGATAGGAATCCAAAACCATTTGAAATTCATTTTTCCGGAGAAGCCCGTTATTGACGAAGATGCAATGAAGGTTCGGTCCGATGGCATGATGAAGCAACACCCCGGCAACGGTTGAATCGACGCCTCCCGATAACCCGAGAACCACTTTATCGTCACCGATCTTTTCCTTCAGCCAGGCCACCGTATATCCGACGAAAGATTCCGGGGTCCATGATGCGGAACAACCACAAATACCAATTACAAAATTTTTCAGCAGGATCATTCCTTCAGTTGTATGGTAAACTTCAGGATGGAACTGGATACCATAGGTTTGTTCCTGGTCGATGGAAAACCCGGCTACTTTTACATCCGATGTGCCTGCAATGACCCTGAATGATCTAGGCGTCTTTATTATGGTATCTCCATGCGACATCCATACCTGGCTGCCATCCGATATCCCCTTCATTAAAGGGCTGGATCTTTCAATGAAAGAAAGATTTGCCCGCCCGTATTCCCGGTTGTTTGATGCTTTCACTTCGCCCCCATCGAGCTGTGCCAGGTATTGCGCACCATAACAGACTGCGAGGATGGGAACCTTGGCCCTGAAAACGGAAAGATCCGGGGCAGGTAAATTTTTGTCCCTTACGGAAAAAGGACTTCCTGAAAGGATCACGCCCTTGATCCATTTTGTGATTTTAGGAATTTTATTGTAGGGATGAATCTCGCAATAGACGTTCAACTCCCGCACGCGCCGTGCAATCAACTGGGTATATTGAGAACCGAAATCAAGGATGAGGATGGTTTCTTGCATGTTACAAATATAGAAAAAAGATCTGTTCAACGGGTCAGCGTGGCCTGGTAGACCGTTTCATTTCCAACGGCATCTCTGACAACCAGCTGGAAACTGTTCTTACCCGGTCTGATCCGGTCGTCGAACGTGTAGACCAGCAAGTTGCTCTTGGCATCGAAATCCATCAGTATCCATTTTCCGTTGAGTGTTCCGCGGTAAGACTGAATTCCCGAGAGGTTATCTGAAATCTTAAAGCTCAGGTTTTGTTGTTTGCCGACATTTTTATTTTGCCCTACATTGACCGGCCTGATCATCGGGGAAATCGTATCGACTGCAACAGTATAATTTCCGAATTCGCGCACCCGGGTTTTGATAAAATTACTCTCAAGCTTACTGCTTTCCCCGCTGAAATGGCCGTTCCCATCCACTTTTACGATCACCGCTTTGCTGATCAGAGCCTTGGGAATGCCATCGGTTTTGATGGATAAGGTGCAGGCGGAATGAAGCGGAACAGTTTCGTTCTGCAAGTGATGAACGGAAGAATAACTCCCATGAACCGCCGCAGAAGTAGAATAGATAAAATCCAGGTCTTCATAAAGAGCATCGGCGGGAAGGTCAAAAATGATTCCTTCGGCGCTAAAATGATTACTCTTTCCGCATGCCAGCAGGGTTCCTTTTTGCGTTCTGTTTTCCCGGATCCCTCTCGGTGCAGGGAGATGGCTTTTAACCCAGAAAGTCAGCCGGGAGGTATTCCCGAAAACATCTTTCACGATGTAGAGTACTTTATGTGCCTTCGTATCCATAAAATTCACGAGGCCATTGTTCTTATTTTTCCTGTACATCGACAGTTTATTATTAGGTGCGATGTAGGAACGCATGATCCGCTGGCCATTTTTTACGACCTGGGGATAATCCAGGACACTATTGGCATACCGGGTTTCGGCAAATGCAAATCGCTCGATCTTTTGTGTAAAGTAACAAACGGTATCCACAAAAAACTCAATAGACGTGATGCCATCCCTTGAACCGGTATCGTTGCTGAAATCCAATGCCTGGATCCCAAAGATTATATTGCCGGAAACCTTAACCGTATCTTTTGTACTCACTTTGCAGTCATTTCCTGAACCGTTTACTGCAAGCGTTACCGGGTTACCGGAAAAATTCACCATGCTGTTTTCGTCAAAGGGATAAATCCTGACATTGTAGATCTTTGGTGGAACGATATCCTTGAAAGGCAGGCCAAACAGCAACGGGTCTATGATCTCCTGTGTGGCCGCATCCCGGATCTCAAAATGCAGATGGGGACCTTCCGAAAGCCCGGTATTTCCGGAATATGCGATCACATCACCTTTTTTCACCTTCAAAACTCCCGGGTCAACAGGAATATCTATTTCAAATGATTCCTTTTTGTATTGTTGTTCCCTGATCCAGGTCCCGATAGCGCCATTTAATTTTTTCAGATGGCCATAAACAGAAGTAAACCCGTTGGGATGAGTGATGTAAAGAGCTTTCCCAAAACCGGTTGAAGAGATGTTGATCCTGGAGATATAGCCATCGGCAATAGCATAAACCGGTTTACCTTCTTCACCTCCGGTACGTATATCAATTCCTGAATGGAAATGGTTTTGACGGACATCTCCAAAACCGCCGGCCAGAATGATCGGAAAATCGATAGGTGAACGGAAATAGTTTTTTGGATAGCGGGATTGAGTTTGGGATTGTCCGGGCAGGATGATGCCCAGGATCAATACAGAAAAGAGGATAAGGTTCTTCATAGTTTCTCAATGATTACGGATAGCTGGTCCATTCCCTGGATCACCGAATCGGCATGCGGAAAGTGTTCTCTGCGATCCGACGGGTTGAACAGGATTGTTTTCATTCCTGCCGTTTTTGCAGCAATAATATCTTTTTCATAGTTATCACCGATCATGATGCAATTTGCCGGGTCGGTCCTGAGTTTCTCGATTATAAACCGGAAAAACCGTGGATCCGGTTTCTCAAAACCAATATCCCATGAAGAAAAGATGAACGTAAAATAGGTGTCGGCGCCAACCCTGGCAAGTCCTTTTTTCACATCCTCAGAATCCGATTCGCCGGCATTGGTAGCGATACAACAGGTGTAACCGGCAAGCGCTTTCAAAGCATCTTCAGCGCCCTTTACCCAGGCAACTCTTTCCCAGGTAAACATCGGGCCCGGAAGTTTAAAATCCACCATAATCGTATTGCCCCAATCGAAAAGGAGGATCTTTGCCATTATTTTATCGTGCAGGAAGGAATGAAAAGTTCTTTGAATACCTGAGCATCTGTGTGGTAAAATCGTCGGTATAGGAAATTTTGATATCCTTGATGTCATCATTGTCCATGACGGGAGTATATACAGGATTTATAAAGCCGCTGTAAGGCGCAATGTTCAGTTTTGCATATCGGTCCAGGACTTCCTTATGAAGCCCGGGATCCACTTTAACGGCATAGGTTTCTATAAGTTCCTTTGCAGCAGGATAATCACCTTCAGACGTGATACGCTGGATCTCGCCGAGTAACTGGCCGAAAAGGGAATGCAATTCCTGGTAATCATTGACCCGGAAAAAGGTTTTGCCATCCTTCTGAACCTTTTCGATCACATTTTTCGCCTTGCCTTTTTCATATACCCAATGTGCAATCAGAGAACGGTCGCGCATATGTGCTTCCTCCACATCCTTACCCGGGTGAACCCTGACTAATTGCGTCATCAGACCATTGCGGATATAAGAACCATATTCGGCTTTCGCCACATCAGTAGATGGAACGAGTCCCAGTTCCAACATTTTCTTGTCCATGATGAAATATAGGGCAAACAGGTCGGCCCTGGCTTCTTCGATCGTAGAATGATAATTCTTCAGGGATTCGCTTACCACGCCTTTCATCATCTGGCCCGATCCATGCCCGAGGCATTCATGAAGGTCAGTGGTGAGGTTACTGGCCAGGTACCCGTATTTTTTTGCAAGTTCAATCTCTTCCTGTGAACCTGCAAACTCCTCCAGGAATCCGTTCCCTTGAGCTGCCTGGTCGTAAGCATAGGTGATGTTATCGATGGTCACCGATTTGGAACCGTATTCCTTGCGGATCCATTGGGCATTTGGCAGATTGATCCCGACAGGCGTCGTAGGATCGCTGTCGCCGCCAAGCTGCACAGCCGTGATGACCTTCGCAGTGACACCTTTGACCATCTTTTTCCTGTATTTCGGGTCAACCGGAGAATTATCTTCGAAGAATTGCGCATTACTGCTCAGGGTTTCCGTGCGTTTTGTAGCTTCCACATCTTTGAAATTGGCCATGGCCTCCCAGGTTCCCTTCTTTGCAAGCGGATCCCCGTAAACTTCAATGAACCCATTGATAAAATCCAC
>PLMO01000072.1:0-14887 GCA_003142515.1 Bacteroidales bacterium | reverse complement strand
TCCAGCATTTTTCCGGAGGTTACTATAAAATCCTTCTGCTTCTTTCTGGGTAACACCTTCATAAAAATTACTGGCCGAACCGGCAATCATGTCCACTTCCGGATTCTGGTTCACCCGTTTGGGGGCGATATCAGGATCAAAAATGATGGGGGTGATCTCGGTGATGAAATCTACGATGGTTTGTTTGGGCTTAAGTGGCAGTTGTTGCGGATCAATGTTCCTGAGCAGGGAGGCAAAATAATCCCTGGAAAATTCCGGAAAAAATTTGTCTGTCGAATAATGATGATGGATCCCATTGGAGAACCAGATGCGTTTAAGATAAACCGTAAAATTTTTAAAATCATTGCTACTCCGGTCACCTTGATAATCCGTATAGATGGCTTCCAGCGTCTTCCTTATCAAAAGATTGTATTTGTAATTCTGATCATAGGTAATGTCCCTTCCTGACAAGGTAGCCTGGCTGAGGTAGTAGATCAGTTCTTTCTGTTTCAGCGATAGTGTATCAAATCCCGGCACCTTGTATCGCAATATTTTTGCATCTGCGAACTGTTCGGTTATCCACTTGAACGCCTTGGTATTCGTTACTCCGTTTTTATTTTTTTCAGGCATAAAAGACATTAATGATATTACGATAATCAGGAGAAAATTAAAAAAGATTCTTTTCATCTATGCTGGATTTAATTCTTCATTCTTAATTTTTGTTCCGTCAAATACAGGAACCACCTTAGTTTGATCAGCTGTGAACGAGTAAGGAATCACATCATCCAGTCCCAGTTTCTTAAGCCGGTGGGAGTGGGCGGCCTTTTCGATGTACTGTAAAATATCGGCTTTTGCCACATTCCACAGGTCGATGGAAGCGTGGGCAGAATCACAATTTGTTGTGAACTTTCCACTATCCAGCAAACGGCTTGAAAGTGCACCTGCAAAGAGGGTATCTTCTATGCAAAATTTCTTTTTCCATCCCGAACAGAGAATGACCACATTTTTATCCTTTTCGTTAAGCCATTGAGTGAGTGCGCTAATGTTGATGAATGCTCCGATCACTATCTTTTCTGAATGCTTTGCCATTTCCAGTGCCCGTGTCCCGTTGGTAGTACAATACACCAGTGTTTTTCCTTCAACCCGCTCCCGTGTGAAGCTGAAAGAGGAATTCCCGAAATCGGCAAAATCCAGTTTCTTTCCATCCTGTTCAGAAGCCACGAGGAAACCCTGCTCTTTTAATTGTTTTGCCTCTTCGATGGTGGCCACAGGGATGATCGCTTGAACCCCATTCTCAAAGGCAGTACAGATGGTGGTAGTGGCCCGCAGGATATCGACCAGTACCACAATGAAATTTTCTTTGATAAGGATCTCCGGGAAAAGTTTCGGAGAGAAACACACCTCAATGCAANNCCGAGATCCGGGTATTGAAGATCTTCAGCGATTTCAATCCAGTCATGGTTTCCAACACATCGAGATTACTAACCTTGGTATTATAAAACTCAAGTATTTTCAGTTTTTTAAGATTTTGCAGGTATTTCAGGTTTTTCACCGGTGTTCCTCCGAATTTCAAGGTTTCAAGGAATAGCAAGTTCTGGATAGGCATCAGGTCTTCCACCTGGGTATTTGAGAAATCAAGTTCACGGAGGTTTGCAAGGGTCGTGATTGCATTCAACTGTGTTACCGGGTTTTTCGGAAACCGGAGTACCTGGAGTTGTGTCATCCTGCTCAAGGGTTCGAGACTCGAGACACGGGTATCTGAGATTTCCAGCTCTTTCAGGCGGGAAAGATTCACTACCGGTTGCAAACTAATGATCCCCGGATCTTCATTGATGACCAGTTTTTCTGTCCCTGCGATCTTCTGAAGTTGTACTTTGTCCGGCGTACCTGTAAAACTGAAATAGCGTAAAAGATCATCTTTCCATGCCTGGGAAAGTTCATTCCACCATTGCGTATTTTCATAGGTCTGGGAAATCACCAGGCAATGGGGGTTCTCCTTCATAAATTCATTCGCCTTTGCAAGGGTCAGGCCGGTATTATCTGCATAAATGAAGGTCAGGCTCTTCAATGAATTGAGCGGGGAAATATCACCTACTGAAGTATTGTCAATGGACAAGACGACAAGTTTTGTCAATTTTGACAAGGGCTGAACATTGGGAACCTTTGTATTGGTGGCATTGATCAGGGTGATTTCCAAAAGGTCATTCAGGGGCGATAGACTATTCACTGCTGTATTCGCGCACTCAAGGATCCGTAATTGTGTCAGTATTGAGACAGGATCCAACGAAGTTATTGCCATCCTTCCGTTAATATTCAGGCTATCGAGGGTGATCAGGTGGTGCAGTTGCTCGGGGCCGGGTGAATTATCCAGTTTCCGGTATAGGTTGAAGACTTTTTTCCAGTCGGCCGGCATGCTTCCCCACCATTTTACCAGGGCTTCCGATTCAAACACAAGGTCAACATCGGGGTGTTTCAGCATGAACTGCAAGGCACGGTCAGGATCGACTTTGGTATTGTCGCAATAGATCTTTTTTATCCCGGGAATATGTTCAAACACATCCAGCGACCTGACCCCGGTATTGTCGAAAAACACAAGAGATAAATTGGTAAGGTTCTTCAGAGGATTGAGATTAGAAACAGGAGTATGGGTAAAATAGAGCACTTCCAGGTTGGTGAGTCCTGATAATGGTTGCAGGTCCGAAACACGGGTTTCCGAGAATCTCAGGTCTTTCAATGCTGTCATGTCGATCAGGGGTTGAAGGCTGTCGATACCAGTGCTTGTGAAATCGAGGATCTCAAGGCCCGTAAGCCCTGATAACACATTCAGGGTTGTAACCGGTGTTGTTTTCATTTTCAGGGAACGGAGATGATTTGAATAGCGGAGGGGTTCAAGGGTTGCAACCTGTGTACCGGAAATATCAAGCTCTTCCAGTTGGTTCAGGTTACGAAGCGGCATCAGATTGGAAACCGGCGTATTGGAAATCGAAACTTTTTTCAGGGAAGAAAGCTTTGCCAGGGGCTCAAGATCGGTCAGACCGGCATTTCCGGAAATATCGATCTCCTTCATCAAGATTACCTGCAAGACCAGTGCATAGAACCGTCCTGCATCCATCTGAACAGGGTTTCCGTTCACCATGGCAATGGTATCATTGAAGGATGAAACCTGCGCCAACGGAACATTAGCATCTACCTGAAGGTCCTTCCCGAAGATCAGTTTCCAGTTTGCAGGTAATCCGTTCCACCAATTCCGCATATCGGCCCTTTCGTTCATCTTAGTGGTATAGATACTTGCAATCTTTAGTTCCTGCTTGCTATCGTCATAATTGATCTCAAAATACCGGACTTTGTTCGAACTTACAGAATCGTGATTGACTGTGATCCCTTTCAGGTTCCGGTTGGCTGTGACCTTAAAATAGGTTTGCCCGATGTCATTTTTCATGACACTTACATCCTGCACGGTATAAAGAAAACTGACCCCCAAAAAGAAAAAATCCACATCGCTCAGGTAAGAAGGTATATCCTTATAAAGGGGAACCAACCGTTTTTCATCGAGGTCATCTTCCACCTGGACTTTCTCGTTCATGAAAAATTTCAGATAACTCTCGTTGATGATGATCTCTTTTTCCTTGACAGGATTCTTTTTATCGGCGAGAAAATTCAGTGTGCCTTCAAAAAATTTTACCAATCCGGAGCATTGCGTGCGAAAGCCCTCGATCTGTTCAGGTGTAAACTCCGTAATGATTGGTTTTGCAGGTTTTTTGGGATTTGATTTAGTTCCCTTCCCGGGAACCTGTTTTGTGTTGGATGTTTTCTTTGCCGCCGGGGTTGGATTGGTTTTTTTTTGCTGTAAAGGATCTGTTATTTTTTTCTGCGGATAAACAACCACCGCAAGGAGAATGAATAACAGGATAGCCGGTAATCGTAAAATATTATTTTTCATGGATGTAATTTCGGAGGAGTTCATTTTTATCCTTATCGGTGATCTTCAGTATATTCGAAATTAACCAGCCGGAATTGTTATTGTTGCGGTTAAAATAGGAAACCTCGAAGTACCAGCCGGGGATCTGCAAAAAATGGAACTTTACTTCTTTCACCGATTCAAATATCAGGTTTCCGTTCTTTATTTCTGAAACGAAAAGAGCAAGCTGATCCGGGCGGTAATAGCGGTCAAGATAGTAATCCAGGTTTCCCGGTTCCTCAAAGACCTTGTGAATATTCATAAAATCGATTTCATGACTGAGGGGATGCAGAAAAAGCTTCAAGTTCGTGGTATCTCCAACATGGATAAAAAGATCATTGAAACGTCCGAAATAAACATTCGAGAACACCCATTTATACCCGTTATTCTGTTTTTCCAGTTTCATGTAAAGAATAATGTCGACCTTCTCATGCTTATAGGTAAAACTTGCAGTAACTTCCGAGAACCAGTCCTTACCGTGAAAATCGAGGAAAACCGGTTTTTTTTTGCTGGTAACCTGTTCGATAAAGGTATTTTTATCATCTGTGGAAACAGACGCGCTGTAAGTATCAAAAAGAATATTCAGGTATTTTTTCCGGGATTTCAGATCCCTGAAGGTACTGTCCCCCGAATAGGTTCTTTTTCCTATTACATCTTCTTCGGCATTAAACCGCCGGAAGAACTGGTTGACTTGCTTGGTCTGTGCATAAAATTTCGACTCATCACCGGTGAATGAACTGAAAGAGGAGACATTCTGGCAAAAAACAGTCGCTGGCAGGAGGATAATAAAAACGAAAGAGATGAGTCTCATTAAGGTACGGTTATTAATGAAATATAAGAAGCAGGGATCAGGAGCCGGGAATTGAAGTTCAAATTCCCTGTTCAGCAGATCCCTGGCCGGAAATTCGAAATTATTTTGAAGTTTCTTTCACGCGGATATCGCCGAGAAGCACGTCCCAGAAGCCGATCAGCCTTCCGCCGATTTGCGTCTCTTTCCGTTTTACATATACCGTGATATCCTTCTTGGTGGTATCTTCATAGATCATGCCTTTTTCTTTATCGAATCCCTGGAACCGCTGGTAGATGGTGATCACTCCAACATAGGTGCCATCCGGTTGCCGTTCGAGGTCGCTGACATACTGGATTTTGTACCAATCGATGGTGACCCTGTCGTAGTTGAGTTTCATCAGCCGGTCGAAATATTCCCTGACCTTGAAATAGGCAACATCCGGTTTTGAAAGTGAGGAAACACCGATCTCACTGTTCTCCATAAAGAGCTCGACTGCTCTTTCGATGACCCGCTGTGATTCAGACCAGGGTGTGCTTTTGTTGCCGATAATGCTGATGTACTTGCTGAGATCCCTGACCTTTTCCAGAGCGAGGCTATCGATGGCTTGTTTCCGCTGAGGGGAAATATTCTCATCTTTATTCTGTGCAAAAAGGCCTGATGTCAGGATCAGGAGGCATATCAATCCTATACTTGAAATTCTTCTTTTCATCTTTCTGTGATTTAATGGTTAATGCTCAAATGCTTGCCTGTTGATCGTCAAAGGATCACTTTTTGATCAGGTCGAGTTCTTTTATCTTTCCTTCCCTGTCAAGCTGATAAGTATCTACCTCATTCCGGCTCGCTTTCTGGTCGCGCACGAATTCGAGGTATCGTTTTATGGTAGTGGGTTTATCATAATCTACGATCGATCCTTCCTTGCTGATGATGATCAACACCGTAGCGTCTTCGGAAGAGAAAAGTTGCAGGGTATTCCGGGTCAGCGACATTACCTGGCTGGCGTTGCCCGACCTTGATGCATCTGCAATTCCCTGGAAGGCATTTTCAATCTGGTTTTTGAGCGGGACATTTTTCTTGTTTCGCATCCCGTCAATCTTCTGTTCCACTTTTGAAATGAGGTCGTTGATATCCTTATTACCAAGGTTCATGGCCTTGATCTTTGCAAGTTCTGCTTCCAGTTCATCGGCCGATTTATCATCCTTGTTCAGTAGCATATCCAGCAATTCTGCTCGCGTCGCATCGATCTGCTCCTGTTTTTGCTTTTCCTTTTCGGCAAAGGCCTTTTTGAGCACCTGGCGTGCATCTTCTATCATTTTATCCAGTTCAGGATCCTTGAAGTGCTTGTTGGCAATCTCGTTCACCGTCCTTTCCTGAGCTTCAAGTGGTCTTGTGCAGGTTCCGTTGATGATTTCCGTAAGTTGGCTCTTAGCCAATTCGATCTGGGCTTTCCGCTCTTTCTTCGACATTTTCCCTGTCGTTTTGCAACCATCCGAACCAATGGCTACTGCAACAATCATGAGAATAAATACAAAATGCTGCCATTGAAGGGATTTGATTTTCTGAATAATTCCTGTCATATCATTTTCATTTTAAAGGTTAAGACCAATATTGAACGGCCGGTACTATTGTTATCCTTTGTAGAAAGGCATTCTGACAACTTCCGCTTTTATGGATTTATCGCGGATTTTTATAAATATTTTGCTGCCTTCTTTTGAAAGTGCAGCCGGCACATATCCCATTCCAACCGGTATTTTTAATGAAGGGGCCATGGTTCCCGAGGTCACTTCGCCGATCACATTACCGGAGGCGTCAACGATGGGATATCCATGTCTTGGAATTCCCATTTCAACCATTTTAAATCCCACCAGTTTTTTCGAAACACCTTCCTGTTTCTGACGAAGCAGCTCGGCTTTATTTATGAAATCCTTTTCAGGGGTAAATTTGGTGATCCACCCAAGTCCGGCTTCGATGGGAGAAGTCGTATCGTTGATGTCGTTGCCGTAAAGACAATATCCCATTTCCAGCCGCAGGGTATCACGGGCGCCTAATCCGATATTCCTGATCCCGAATTCTTTCCCGGCTTCAAATACTGCATTCCATATCTTCGGAGCATCTTCATTCGCCATATAGATCTCACAGCCCCCTGAACCAGTATAGCCGGTTGTTGCAAAGATGATATCCTTGACACCGGCAAACGTGAGTTTCTTGAACGTATAATATTCCATATCAGTTATCGTGGTATCAGTCAGCTTCTGCATGGCCTTGAGCGCCAAAGGTCCCTGGACGGCCAGCTGTGCAATCTCGTCGGAAGCATTGTATAGCGTGGCTCCCATTTTGTTTTGTTTATTGCACCAGGCCCAGTCTTTCTCAATATTTGAAGCATTGACAACCAGCAGATAGGTTTCTGCATTCACCCGGTAAACGAGCAGGTCATCCACGATCCCACCCTGTTCATTAGGGAAGCAGGAATACTGCACTTTCCCGTCTACCAGTTTCGAGGCATCATTGGAAGTCATCCATTGAATAAAATCGAGCGCTTTCGACCCTTTTACCCAAAATTCGCCCATGTGTGAAACATCAAAAACGCCTATGCCTTTTCTGACAGTTTCGTGTTCGAGATTAACCCCGTCAAACTGCACCGGCATAAAGTAACCTGCAAAGGGAACAATCTTACCCCCGTTGGCCTCGTGAAATTTTGTAAATGCTGTAGTTTTCATAGCTTCTTTATTGTAAACGATACAAAGTTAGAAAAAATTGTCAGGAGCCCCCGGAGACAGCCTTTATAGTTTCTAACTTTAGCAAGTTGATAACTCAGAAGGAAAGTGGAGAATAATTTGTAATTTTGGATGCCTGAAGTCGTGAGTTGTGAGATGTGAGATATAAGATGTGAATACCCAATACCTAATACCCAACACCTAAAATTCGTAATTCGTAATTTTTAATTTATAATTAATTTGATGTTCTTTACCCGTCAAAATACGCCCCGTTGGATGATCTTCATGATCGACATGTTCGTCGTGGTTTGCTCGGTGCTGCTTGCATACCTGCTGCGATTCAACTTCTCGATCCCGAAAAGCGAATTGAAGCCTCTTCCACAGATTCTGGCTTACATGGTCTTTATCCGTGCGTGTAGCTTTATCATTGCGCGGTCGTATGCAGGTATCATCCGCTATACCAGCACATCCGATGCCCTGCGAGTATTTCTCACGGTTTTATCCGGGAGTGTCATCTTTGCAATCACCGACCTGATCACCTTTTTCCTGATCAACAGGCATTTCTTCATCCCTTTTTCGATCATCATCATCGACTTCCTGATCACCTGTATGGTCATGGTCACTTTCCGGATGGTGGTCAAGATCGCATTCCTGGAACTGAAACGCCCCGAACGTATACATGTGAATGTCATCATTTACGGGGCAGGGGAAGCAGGGATTACGGCAAAAAGAGTCCTCGACAGGGATGCCAGCACCAAGTACAAACTGATCGCTTTTCTCGACGATGATCCCGGCAAAGTTGGCAAAAAGCTTGAAGGGATTGATATTGTCAGTCCGGATAAACTGAATGACCTTCTTGAGACATATACCGTCGGACAAGTGATCCTTGCCGTCCAGCGATACGACACCCAACGCAAACAGGAATTGGTCGACCTTTGCCTCGAACATGAGGTGAAGGTTCTCACGGTGCCCCCCATGATGGAATGGATTAATGGGGAACTCAGTTTCAACCAGATCAAAAATATCAGGATTGATGATCTTCTGGAACGGGAGGAGATCCATCTGGACGACCGGCAGATTCGGGCAGAGTTGACAGGTAAAACCATAATCATTACCGGGGCGGCAGGTTCTATTGGGAGTGAACTTGCACGGCAGATCATGAAATTCCATCCTCTCAACCTGCTATTGATCGACCAGGCGGAAACCTCCATGCACCAGCTGGAATTGGAATTTACAGAAAACTACCGGGACCGCTATCCCCGGTTCCTCCTCGCAGATATCCGGAATGCTTCCCGGATGGAAAACATCTTCAATGAATCAAAACCCGATATTATTTACCATGCAGCCGCCTATAAACATGTGCCGGTCATGGAGAGTAACCCGTCGGAAGCTATTCTGAACAATGTGAACGGAACCCGCATTCTTGCAGATCTTGCCATAAAATACAGGTCGAAAAAGTTTATTATGATCTCGACCGATAAGGCGGTAAATCCGACGAGTGTCATGGGGGCCTCCAAAAGGATCGCAGAAATCTATACCCAATCTTTGAACCGTGACGGCGAACCCCGGTTCATTACTACCCGGTTCGGGAACGTACTTGGTTCGAACGGATCAGTAATTCCTCTTTTCCGAAGCCAGATCGAAAAAGGAGGACCTGTCACCGTCACCCACCCGGAGATCACCCGGTATTTCATGACCATACCGGAGGCCTGTGCACTGGTGCTTGAAGCAGGTACGATGGGCAAGGGAGGAGAGATCTTTATTTTTGATATGGGAAAATCCGTCCGTATCATCGACCTGGCCAAAAGAATGATCAGCCTTTCGGGGTTGACCCTCGGAAAAGATATCCAGGTCAGGTTCACCGGCCTTCGCCCTGGAGAAAAGCTATATGAAGAGCTGCTGAATAGCAAGGAAAATGCGATCCCAACCCATCATCCCCGTATTCTTATCGCTAAAGTAAGGGAATATAATGCAGGGGAAGTCGCCCATCAGATCGAGGAACTTATCCGGCTTGCAGGTTCCGGCCACGAGAAAGAAGTGGTGCGGAAAATGAAAGCCATCGTACCGGAATTTAAAAGCCAGAATTCCATTTTCGAAGAACTGGACAGTAAATAATCAGGCATTAGGCATTAGGCATTAGGCAATAGAGATTGTTAGTTGTTATCTAGTAACATTTAATTCTTCATTCTTCATTTTTCATTCATGATCACTATACTCGGTCCTACTGCCAGCGGCAAAACCGCCCTTGCCGCTCATCTTGCTTACGCGCTTGACGGGGAGGTGATCTCGGCAGACTCACGGCAGGTATACCGCGGAATGTCAATAGGAACAGGCAAGGACCTCTCGGAATATATGGTGAATGGGAAGAAAGTCCCCTACCATCTCATTGATATTGCCGATCCGGGATATGAGTATAACATTTTCGAATTCCAGCGTGATTTTTTAAACGCCTGGAACAATATCACTTCACGGGGAAAACTTCCCGTACTTTGCGGTGGATCCGGGATGTATCTTGAATCTGTATTGAGAAAATACCGGCTAAAAAAAACAGAACCCGATCCGAAAACCCATGAGGCCCTCTCACAAAAAACGGATGAGGAATTGAAGGATCTGCTGCTTTCCCTGAAAACACCGCACAATACAACCGACCTCCTCGACCGCAACAGGATGATCCGTGCCATCCTGATCAGCATGACGCCGGAAGAAAAGGCCGGAGAGACTGTTTTCCCGGAACAAATGCCTTCCCTCATTTTCGGGATCCATTGGGAAAGAGCCCTACTCCGTGAAAGGATTACCAACCGGCTGCAAACCCGGCTTGAACAGGGGATGATCGAAGAAGTAAGAGAACTGCTGAACAGGGGACTGACTCCTGATCAGGTGAAATTTTACGGGCTGGAATACTATTATATCACGCTTTATCTTGAAAAAAAACTGGATTATAATGAAATGTCCCGTCTGCTGAACATCGCAATCCACCATTTTGCAAAACGGCAGATGACCTGGTTCCGGAAGATGGAAAAATCGGGATTGACGATCCATTGGATTGGGGGAGAAACCGATATGGATGAAAAGATCATGGAGGTAAATACGGTTTTAAAATCAAAAAAAGATTTGTGAAATTTGGATATTGATTAACGTTTATTATTATATTTGTGTTTAATAATCCTATTTACCCACCAAAACAAACGTATTATGAAAAAGAACAACGCACTTTTAGCCATTGGAATTCTATTATTGAGTACAGTTATCCTTTTCTCTGCCTGTAAAAAGAAGAGTGATACAACGACTGTAAGCGCTCCTACTTTTTCTTTAAGTGCAACGGTTGACCCGAACAACACCGCAAATTTACTTTTCTACATCTCCTGTACAACCGATAATGTCAGAATGACAAGGATTGATATCAAAGATCCGATCAATAGCGGGATCCCACCGGTAGACCTGCAAGACCAGACCCTTCTGAAGAATGAGGTTTACTACCTGACAACCTCTTACACCAAAGAATTAGGAACCTGGACCTTTACTTTTGTAGGAAACAGAACATCCGATGGTTCCGGTTTTACTTCGGTGGCATCAATGAATGTTACAGGCAAATAACAACGCCAATAGTAAAGAAAAAGGCTGTCTTTGCGGTTAAATAAAGAAAGTATCCTTTTGAGACAGCCTCTTTTTTATTTCCCCTTGAGTTATTTTGTCTTATCAGGAAATGGCGGAGGAGGTGGAAGTTCCTTCGGCCATGATTTCAGTTCATCCAGCATCTCCTCGATTGCTTTATTCAGTTGCTGGTCTTCGCCGGCATATTCCTTTGCGGGATCATTATCAACCACGATATCAGGATCTACGCCATGGCCTTCAATGATCCATGATTTCCCTTCGTTATCATAGGGAGCAAACTCCGGCCGCATCAGCTGACCGCCATCGATAAACGGAAGGGATCCACGGATTCCCACGACGCCACCCCATGTCCTGAGACCGATGGCTTTCCCGATCTTCATTTTCTTAAACTGGTAAGGGAAAAGATCGCCATCCGATGCGGAATACTGGTCGATGAGGATGCATTTCGGACCCCATTGCATTTCCAGTCTACCCGGATGCGAAGCCGTATTCCGGCTCATCTCGATCATGGTCATCTCACGGGCAAGGCGCTCAATGATCATCGGGGAGACATTTCCGCCTCCATTGCCGCGGTCATCGATGATCAGGGCACGTTTGCTCAATTGCGGGTAGAAATGCTTTACAAATTCGTTCAATCCCTCTACACCCATATCCGGTATATGAATATAACCGACCTCCCCGTTTGTGGCATCACTCACTTTCTTAATATTGTTCTGAACCCAGTTGTAGTAATAAAGCCCGGCTTCCGCATCGGTAGGAACAACCAGAGTTTTGTGAGCTCCGGTTTCGGAAGGCGAACCGTTTACGGTCAACTCAACCTGCACACCGGACTTATTGATAAAAGCTTCATAAATGTTGTTCAGGTCTTTCACGGACTGCCCGTCAACAGCAATGATGTAGTCGCCCTGCTTCACATTTACACCTAATTCGGTGAGTGGAGAACGGGATTCGTTGGTCCAATTCTCCCCTTTCAATATCTCGTCAATTTTATAATATCCCGAAGGATCCCTTGAGATCTTGGCGCCCAGCAATCCCATTTTGATTCTTTTCGGTTCAGGTTTGTCACCTCCGCCAACATAGGAATGCCCGATGCTGATCTCGCCTACCATTTCACCAAGGATGTAAGTCAGGTCATTCCGGTTGTTAATATAGGGTAGAAGGGGTTCATATTTCTTCTGGATCGCCGGCCAGTCTATACCCTGCATATTCGGGGCATAGAGAAAATACTTCATCTGGCGCCAGGCTTCATGGTAGATCTGGTTCCACTCCGCTCTGAGGTCTACCATTACTTTCATGTTTGTAAGATCCATCCAGTCTTTTACATCAATTTTGCCTTTGGGAAGATCGATCACTGCATATCTTCCATAGGAATCAATCATCATTTTCTTGGAATCAAAAGAAATTTCATAAGACCTGTAATCGCCCAGGTCGGATTCTTTTTTATCTTTCAGACTGAACATTTTAAGAGAAGGATGTTCTCCTCTCCTTCTTCCTTTAACATAATAAACATTATCACCCACTTCGCTCACACTGAAATAGGATGCAGCGTCGATTGGCAGGACGACGATCCGGTCGATGATTCCATCAAGGTCGACCTTAACATCGACTGCCACCTTGGAATCACCTTCTTTCTTCTCCTCTTTTTTTGCATCTTTCTTTTCAGGTTTGGTATCGGCATCGCTCTTTTCGTCCTTCTTTATACTGACTTCATCATTTTCAGGGGCAAAGGGGTTCGGTGTACTTTTCGCCAGTGTGACAAAATAGATCTTTGTCATATCCGTGTAGGAATGGTTCCATTCTGTCCAGCTGTAGACCGGGTTAAAATCGCGGTTGGATGTAAAGAACAGGTATTTCCCGTCACTGCTGAAACGGGGTTCGCCGGCTTCATACCAGCCATCCGTAACCGGGTATTTGTTTTTGGAAGCCATTTCATAGAGGTAGATCTTCGTTTCGGCGCTCCGGTCGGGGCGGGCATAGGTGATCCATTTGCTGTCGGGCGACCAGCCGTACTCTCCGAATTCCCAATCCTTGGCCTGGTCGACGAGGGTCACCTCTTTCGAATCGATGTCGACATATTGCAAACGAAGCATTTTATCGGCCCAGAGAAGTTTTTTACCATCAGGCGACCATGACATATCGTATTTGTAGGTATCGGCATTCTTTGTGATCTGAACGGGGTCAGCACTGCCGTCCTGTTTCTGCAGATAGATCTCGTCCTCTCCTGTTTTATCGGAAACATAAGCGATGTATTGGCCATCGGGCGACCAGTTTACATTGCGTTCGTGCACACCGGAAGAATGGGTAAGGTTTTTGGTGATCCCTGTCTTAGCAGGAACCGTCCAAACATCGCCGCGGGCATCAAAGGCGACCCTTTTACCGTCAGGTGAAAGTGAGGAAGAGTTGATGATTTTACTGGCATCTTTCAGGGAACTCCGGGCATTTACAAAATCATCGTTGATGTGGATAGTAATTTTATTGGTTTTCTGGGTTACAAGGTCAAAGACATAAAGAAAGCCTCCGTTTTCAAAAACGATGGCATCATCCCCGAGGGAAGGGAACTTGCAATCGAACTCGGTAAAGTTGGTGACCTTTTTTGTTTCTTTTGTATTCAGGTTATAGCAATACAGGTTGGTAGGACGTTCCCGTTCCGACATAAAATATATCTTATCACCGACCCACATGGGGAATATATCCTGGACGATGTTGTTGGTCAGATTTTCGGTTTGTTTTGTTTTAAAATCATAGATCCAGATATCATCTGCCATTCCGCCTTTGTAGTATTTCCAGGTACGGAATTCACGAAAAACGCGGTTGTATGCGAGTCGGGCTTTATCGGGTGAATAGCTGCAGAATCCTCCTACAGGCAGGGGCAGTTCTTCCGGCAGGCCTCCGTTCACATTAACCAGGAACAACTGGCCTTTAAAATCATTAAAAGTTTGCTTCCGCGACCGGAAGAGAATGTTCTCATTGTCTTTCCAGGTCATTACGATGTTGTTGGGGCCCATCCGGTCGGAGATATCATCCCTTCCGAGGGTTGCAGTAAAGGTGAGGCGCTTGGGAATCCCGCCTTCTGCCGGGATCAGGTATACTTCAGTATTCCCGTCGTATTGCCCGGTAAAGGCAATATGTTTCCCATCCGGGGAAAAACGCGCAAACATTTCATAGCCATTCTCATCGTTAGTAAGTTTACGGGCCACACCACCGTTACGATCCACCGTATACAAGTCGCCGGCACAGGTAAACACAACCTGGTTTGCATGTATCGCCGGGAACCTCAGCAAACGGGCTTCATCCTGGGCCATCATCATATAACAAATGAAAAGAGCCGGGATCATCAGAAGAATTTTTTTCATAGATCTAACTTTTTAAAATGGAAAATGCAATATTGAAAAACAAATTTATTCAGAATCCTGGAAGTACAATACAAAAATCTGTAAAGCTGTTTAAATATTTGTTGAAGTGAGAGTTTTCAGGCATGGACCCTCTCACAACCAATACCTAATACCCAATACCTAACACCGACCAGGGAATAAGGCAGGAGATTTTTATTCATTTCCCCGTGCTTTTTTCGTAAGTTTGTGTCCTTTTTGTCAATCTTAACAGGATGTTCCGGAAGTTCACGTTTATCTTTCTTCTCATTTTAACATTGCTATCCCCATTTATCCGGGCTCAGAAAGTAGCCCTGGTGCTCAGTGGTGGCGGATCCCGGGGAGCAGCGCACATCGGCGTGATCCGGGCGCTGGAAGAGAACCAAATTCCCATCAACTATATTGTAGGCACCTCAATCGGAGCCATTGTCGGTAGCCTTTATGCAAGCGGGTATACGGCCGATGAAAT
>PLMO01000088.1:8612-9608 GCA_003142515.1 Bacteroidales bacterium | reverse complement strand
CCCACTCGAAATTATAAAGAGCCCAAAAATGAGTACTTATATAGTAGCGAAAATAATATGAATTACCCCGTGCTTTAGCGCGGGGTTCTGAAACAAAACAAAACCGGGCTTTAGCCCAAAAACTAAAAACCGTGAACCCATATTCACCAAAGAAATTCGCAGGGATATATTCAGTCACATCAGAGAAAATGCTGAAAAAAAGACATTTATATAGATTTTATCAATGGTCACCTTGAACACGTGCATTATCTTATATCATTGGGCTCAGGACAGAATATTGACAAAGTTCTGATGTTATTGAAGGGAGAATCGTCATATTGGATTAATAAAAATAAAATCTTTGGGAGAAAATTTGAATGGCAGGATGAATATTTTGCCGTATCTATGAGTGAATCTGCAATAAATCGGGTAAGAGACTATATTAGGGAGCAGGAGAATCATCATAAGAAAAGATCATTTAATGAAGAATATCAAGAATTCATGTGTAAATACAAATTTGATGCTTTAATTTCGGGCTAAAGCCCTGGTTTTATTGGCTGCCGGAAACCCCGGCCTAAAGTCCGGGGTAATTCAAATTACAAATAAATCTAATCTTAAGTACGCAATATTGTGATGAATCCCTTACTCAAAGTCATATTAAAAGATGTCCGTAAATAAAACAATGAATATTAAAAATTCCTTGGGTCTTTCCTTTGATTTTCTGAAAAATGGCTCAGTAAAGAGTATTGAAGTTGATCCGATCAGAATAAGCCTCAAAGCTGCAACACCTTTTTCAAAATCAGGATCAAACCTCTATTTGAGGAAAAGAACAAAACCCTTTGAATTCAAAGCTCTTTTAGGTCCGGAGAGTAATAGTCGTTTTATAATACGGGAAGACTCGTTTATTGCTGAAGGCAGTTGGGCCGGACTTGATTATGCATGTGTACTGCAACTTTCAAAAAAAAGTTTAAGTTGGCAGTGGCATATTGATATTACTAATGTATCTGACGATCTTGT
>PLMO01000088.1:0-8532 GCA_003142515.1 Bacteroidales bacterium | reverse complement strand
GAATATTCCGGAGAATCGTCTGTTCTTGCCTTGCAGGAAAAACCATTTAAACTGTCGGCCGGGGATCATCATAAAAGTGTTTTTGTTGCGACCTATCTGCAAGATCACCCTCAGGCAACTTCAGATGATGATTTGAACCGATTAGCTGGCCTTATGCGTGAATTCGGTGATGAAGTTTCGTCCCGAAATTCGCACGAGTTGTTTACACCGGACAAAAATATATTCAATACATCTGGTTTTTTACCGGTTGATGATGTGAGTGATCAGGAACTTAACCGGCTTTTTGGTACAGAGAAGCGTCATTGTGAAGTAGAAAATGGTCAGTTATTATCATTTTTTAGCAAGCAAAACAACCATGTTATGCTGCGTGCGAAAGAAATTCTTGCTGACCGCCCGCATGCACATATTATGCAGGCTAAAGCAGGGTATACGCCCGATGAAAATATTGTATCAACGACTTCTTATGCATACGGTGTTTTCAATTCGCATCTTACCCAGGGTAATACCAATTTTAATATTCTGCTTTCAATTTGTTCCAGCCAGTTTAACCTCGCACAGGAAACAGGGCAACGAATCTTTGTTGAGGTCAATGGCCGGCGATATTTACTCGGGGTTCCTTCTGTTTTTGAGATCGGTTTAAATCATTGCCGGTGGATATATAAACAGGACGATTATTGCTTTCAGGTTCGCAGCTGGACATCTAAAACTGCCCCAAAGGTTAATATGGACTTCAAGGTAGTAAGTGGTAATAATGTGAACTTATTGATTACTCATCATTTTGATGATAATAACGGATGGAATATTATTACGGGAAATACAACCGGTGAATATGTGGCTAAACCAAAAGCGGATAGCATGATTGCAGGCAAATTTCCGCAGGCACAATTCAGGATAATAGTTAATAGTGTTAATTCTGATTATACGGCTTGCGGCGATGAAGCGCTTTACTGCGATAATAAAGGTCATGGGGGCTCTTTTTTTGTTCTCGATGTGCGGGAAACATCTTGTTTTTGTATGAGTTTTATAGGTGAGGTATGTTCTGCTGTCAAAACAGTTATAATTGAAGATGCAGATGATCAGTGGTTTTCAGATTGTAAGGATGCCCAATCTGTTTGGCAGGAATTATGTTTAAATCTGTCTCTGAAGGGAGATCATGAAGACACCGCAGCCATTCAGGAGATCCTGCCATGGTTTGGCATGAATGCACTTACTCATTTTTTAACACCTTACGGGTTGGAACAATTCAATGGAGCTGCCTGGGGTACGCGCGATATAGCCCAGGGACCGTTTGACCTGCTGTTGTGTATGGAAAAATATGATGAAGCTAAACAAGTACTGCGTATCATTTTCTCAAATCAGAATGCAGATGGAGGATGGCCGCAATGGTGGATGTTCGACAGCTACTCAAATATCCGGGCCGACAGCTCTCATGGAGATGTTTTTTACTGGTGTATTATTGCGCTCAGTAACTATATCAAAGTTACTGGCAATTTGAAACTCCTTGACGAGATTTTACCTTACTATCATGAAAATGGTATTGCCAATGCTGAAAAAACCCCACTCAGCGAACACATCGACAGGTTGATTAAAATGATTGTTAATTCATTTATTCCTGGTACAGCGTTGGTACCCTTTGGCGGCGGTGACTGGAATGATTCCCTTCAGCCGGTCAGCAAGGAACTGGCGCAACGTATGATTTCAAGCTGGACAGTTGAAATGAATTACCAGGCCTTTACGCAATACCAGGTGGTGTATGAGCAGACCGGCAATACAAAAAAAAGAAAAGAATTAAAAGAAATCTGTGAACAGATCAAATCAGATTTCAACAAATATCTGATAAGGGATGGAGTAGTTGCAGGATATGGCCTGGTTGAAGAAGATCGCAGGTTCAGTTTGCTGCTTCACCCGGATGATGATAAAACCAATATCCAGTATAGTATATTGCCGATGAATCGCGGCATTATCAGTGAAATTTTTACAAAAGAACAAGCTCGGCATCACCTGGATCTTATTGAGCAGCACCTGAAAGGTCCTGATGGCGCTCGTTTGATGAACCGTCCTCTCAAATACAAAGGTGGTATTCAAACACTTTTTCAGAGAGCCGAAAGCAGTACATTCTTCGGTCGCGAGATTGGCCTTATGTACGTGCATGAACATATCCGTTATGCAGAATCACAAGCCCGTACAGGCAGGGCAGATGCTTTTCTGAAAGCGCTTCGGCAGGCAAACCCGGTTGCGTATAGGGATATTGTGCCCTGTGGGGATATCCGGCAATCAAATTGTTATTACAGCAGTTCAGATGTCATATTTAAGAATCGTTATGAAGCTGATGAACGATATGAAGAAATAAAAACAGGAAAAATTACGCTGAAAGGAGGATGGCGGGTTTATTCCAGCGGGCCGGGCATTTATATTGGACTGGTTGTTTCACGATTGCTTGGTCTGCGTACTGAATTTAGAAATATAATTATTGATCCGGTAATTCCACATTCTTTAGATGGGTTATCTGCTTCAATGGATTTTATGGGTCATTCGGTGACATTCAACTATGCAATAAAGGAACATTGTTTTGGTCCTAAGGATATTTCCATTAACGGTAAACCTATTAAGTTCACGTATGAAGATAACAAATATCGTCATGGTGGTGCAGTTATTCCCACTGATCAATTTCTAACAATGTTGAAAAAGAAGAATAATACTATTGAGATACACATGTAGTGCAGCTCCCGGGCATAAAACCCCAGGATTGATCATTTATATCCGGTTAAGATGATGGAGGAACAGGAATGGTTTAAACTGGTTTTTCTTCTATAAGCAATTTTGATTCCCTGAGCCTTGTGGCTAAAAGAAAACTCAGTATCAGCAGACCTGTCAGGATCAGAAGAGAAGATGTCATTGACCCGTTACGAGGAGACTTAAAAAAGTCCATTCCGAAGATAAAAGCGATGCCGGAGATCTGTCCCATAAGCAATAAGAGTCCATTGGAAGTCCCTTCAGGGGCCGGGTAAGCGATCTCAGCGCCGTATTGAAAACCAATCGGACCGGCGCTCAGCAGGAAGAAACCCATAATAAAAGCTGAGATAAGCAGAAGGACATAGTTTGTTGCAAAGGTGATTCCCACAAGTCCCAGGCTGGAAACCGCCAATGCCAGCAGGATAAAAGGAACCCTTTTACGGTAACGGTCAGAAAGCCAGGAAATTATTGCGGCACCTGCCAATCCCCCGAAGATCATCAATCCGCCTGCCATTCCTGCCTCGGTGACGGAGAATCCCCTCGGTCTGACGATTTCTTCGATCCAGGTGGCGATAGCATTGAATATCCCAAGACCAAAAAAGAAAATAATTAGTAGAATAATGTAATTCTTTCGATGCAACATGCTTTTCATGCCATCGAAAACCAGGGATCTTTCTTCCTTACCTGCCGGGGTAGGAGGACGTTCCTTTACGAGTGCAAGGAAGACAACAGCCGCGATCAGCGAAACAATTCCATAGGCGACCAACATACGATCCATGCCGGAATGGATTACTATATAGGGTGTAAGCGCCATGCCAAGGATAATGCCAAGATACATGGCCAGGGACCCAAGGCCGGATGCAGTTGCACGCTCACGGATCGGAAACCATCGGGCAGCCACCGTCGTCATCGCGTTCAGGAGAAAAGGCTGGCCGATTGCGATACCTATCTGGGCAGTCATCACCCAGTTAAAATGGGATCCCATGACTCCCCGCATCAATCCAAAAATGCCTGTCAGAACCGCACCGATACCGACGGCAACCCGGATCCCATAAATATCGATAATCGCAGATGCAGGAATCGAAACCAGGATATACACCACCATAAATACCATCGATAGCAACCCGATTGAAAGATCGGAAACATGGTAAAATGAAGCTGCAATACCAGTTACCGGGGCAAAAGTAATCCACATCAGTTGGTTAATTGACACAACAAGCATGTAAATTGCGAGGATTACCCAACGGTAAGGGGAAATTTTAATATTTTCTTCTGACATGGTTTTTTTATGGATTTTTTAAATGCAGGATGATGTTTCATTTAAGGAACGAAGATGACAAATTTATAAAAAATTATAAGCGTGAACCAGGATACGTATTTTACGGGTAATTCATTTTTTAAGGTGCCAAAATCATTCTTATATAATTTCCGGAATGCTAGTTTGAAAAAATTCTTCCTGGATTAGGTAAAAAGTCAAAATTTTATTTGAAACCGCAGAGACGCAGAGACAGAGATTAAAAATTGTTAACATATCTTTTAAATCCATCTTTTAAGACCGGAACATTAAAATTGATCAGGAATCCCAGTTTCTTATTGGATAGCTTCAATTAGGATATGATTTGAGCTTCATAACCCGGATGCATAATTTTATGCACAGTAATACAAGCGTCGAGAATTATTCCTGAAGTTTTATAATATTCCATTCCCTTTTTTACATTAATCGGTTAATAACAAAAAAGTAATACAATTATTAATAATTTCTTTGCGTCTCTGCGCCTCTGCGGTAAAATTCTCTATTGATCCAGCACCTCAAAAAAAGATATAGCCTATTTTACCATAAAACTGAACCAACAGATCAAAAAACGACCTGCCGGTAACGCAACGTATCACCCGGCAGGAGTTTGATATATGATGTTAAGAATGACAGCACAACTTTTTTATGATAAGTCGTGTATTTAATATTCCCTGTCAACCGCTTTATTTGATGATGACCAGTTTACGGATAATCGTTTCGTTGTCGGTTTTAAGGATTATATTATAAGTCCCCTGTGGCGATTGTGACAGGTCGATAAGATATTCTTGTTCTCCCCGGCATTTTTTATTCAGGATGACTATTCCGCTGAGATCTTCAACCGTGACATCCAGGTTGCCGTTGCCGCCTTTTACAGGAACGATACGAAAGACTCCTTTCGTCGGGTTCGGGTAGATTTTCACGCCCTGTGAATTCTGCTCTCCGATACCGATATTTTGTTTTGCCTGTGTCACCGTAACATTTTGTTGCAGGATATATGGAGGAACCTGTGGAGAGATGATATGAATATGGGCGGTGCGTGGCTGCTGATTAGCGTTTCCGGTAAAATTTGCAACGATAGTACCGTCGCCGTTTCCGGAAGGGGTTACCGTACACCAGGAAGTATCTGATGAAGCTTCCCAACTGAGATTGGAACTGACCGTGAACGTTGTGCTGCCGGAAAGTGCAGAAACATTCTGGTTTTGCGGCGTCACTGAAAGTATGGGAACCAGCCCGTCCTGTGTAACGGTAACCATTTGTGATGCAATACCGGTGGCAGAAACGATTATGGTATCTACACGTGGGTAATATAACCCGTTCGCTTCAAAAGTTGCAACAATGCTGTCGTTTCCCGTTCCTGAAGGAGTTACGGTACACCAGGAGGAATTACTGCTGACATTCCAGTTGGTATTGGAGGTTACATAAAAACTCGTGGTTCCGGATGAAAGTAAAACATTCCTGTTTGATGGAATTACAGAAAGAACCACCGGTATCCCGGCTTGGGTAACAGTTACAACCTGGGATACGACGCCTGTACCACTAACGGTAATATGTGCAATGCGGGTGTCTACAGTTGTATTTTCGGTAAACACTGCTGCAATGGTATCATTACCGGTTCCTGAAGGAGTTACGGTACACCAGGTAGCATCGGAAATAACGGTCCAATCGATATTGGAAGTAACGATAAACTGTGTATTACCGGAAGGTGTTCCCACGTCCTGATTTGACGGTGAAACAGAAAGTGTAGGAGAAGCTGTAACAAAAGTTAATGTGTCGCCAATAATCGTATCTGATGAAGTTGTGCCAACTACCCGGAAGAAATACTGGGTACCACTTGTCAACCCGGTAAGAAGAGCATCGACGGCTGCAGGCGTGTAACCCGATCCTGCAGACTGGGAGGGGGTTGTATTCCCAAAGCTTACAGAAGTTCCCCAGTCGAAATGGTACATAGTGGACCAACCGTTGGGATTTACGGTTCCATTCAATGTTGCCGAGGTTACAGATACATCAGTTGCATCAAGTGTCTGAACAATCGGGAGAACATTCGGGTCAAAACCGTTCAACGTATCTCCTGCAATGTTTGTCGGATCCAGCCAGTCTTTCAGCCGGGTAGCAGGAGTCGTTCCATGTTCCCAGGACATGGCAAACTTTCCGTAAAAGTCCCAGAGTTGAGAGGCACCGCATGCAGACGGACCACCATGAAGTTGACCCACGACATGAAGATATTGATCAAATATTGGGGAACCGGATGAACCGGGTTCTGTTACACCATCGCTCCAGAAAATCTGCCAGTGTGAATCAGGAGGTGTGCCGGACCATGAGGCTGAGACAAATGGTGTACTAGAATATGATATTTTTTTTATATCAGCGGAAGGATGATGGATGCCAGCGCCGGATGATGCCGCACTATCTTCTCTGTTCCAGCCGGCATAGTAAACATTATAGTCTGACGGAGGTTTAGAACTCATTTGCACCAGGCAAAAATCAGAATCGGAATATCTTGCTTTAAGTGTTGCTCCTGATATTGAATTATAAGGCGGTGAATTTGCCGGGTTTGGACATATGGGACTCTCCCAGTTGAACCAGAAAACCCAGGTAGCGGGGTTACTGTAACAATGGTTGGCAGTAAGGATATATGGGGTTCCATCCTGGCTCGTATTATTTACAAGAGAACCGGAACAAAAGCCACTCCCACCGACAACCAGCATACAGGCAGACCTGACCTGATTTTGCCATGCTGCCGCTTCGGGACAATGAACATTATTGTTGCAGGCACCCGACTGACCGAATGACTTGATATAATCGAAAGCATCCCGGTAACCATGCGTTACCCGGTTTAAATGAAGTTTACCCGGAAAAGCAGGATCCGAAGGTTCATAATATTCAATGACAATCTCTTCACCCCTCACCAGGGTCGTTGCAAATACACTGTCCTCCCTGTTGTTGAAATCAGTGAATGCCCCGATGACATCCGTCTTATCAATATTATAGACGAACAACCTTGCCCCCGGAGGCAAATGATAATTATCAAAAGTAAGGTTTATGGTATAGGCGCCCGGACACTTTATTCCAAGCCTCCATATCCTGTCTCCCTTAGGAAAAACATCCCATGTGCCGGAATTGCCCAGGTCAAAACTGACCGGGATATTCTCGCCAAATCTCCAGGGAATTTCCTTATAGAGATCGTTGATGGAATCTTCGGCCATCAATCGTTTAATATCAATTTTCGGCATGGTCTCAATGGCCACTTTGTCAGTTAAACCCTGAGGGTTTTGAAAACTCAATGGTATCCCACCCTTGCTGATCTGTGAAAAGCCACCCAGGCTAATGACCGAAAAAGATATCGTCAATAAAACAACATAAAATTTTTTCATAAAACGTGGTTAAAAAGGTTATTTTGTTTTCTGATCCGGTTGATAACCGGATAATTGTAACTATAGGAATACATTTACAAAAATAATATTTTTTTCATTGGTCAGCTAACTGAGGCTAAATCTTATTTTGATGTGCTGGACATACTATTTACGATTTCAATCATTCTCGGATTCTAAATGTAGAAAACACAAGCAAAAAAAATCATCTTTTTGTATCACCTTTTCAATTTTAGCCGATTAATGTAGTGAAAATGTCATTTAACTTTTTCTCGCTGAGTTTCGCAAAGTTAAACGCAAAGTTTCGCAGATATGAATGAGAATGATCTTTCTTATTTGATTCGAGGTGCTGCCTTCAAGGTTCATTCAGCCCTGGGTCCAGGATTATTGGAATCGGTTTATGAAGTTGCTCTTAGCCATGAGCTAACAAAAAGAGGTCTGGAGGTTAGGAATCAGGTTGGAATTCCTTTCATCTACGATGAAATCAATTTTAATATTGGATTTCGACTGGATATTATCGTCAATGATAAAGTTATTATTGAGATCAAATCGGTTGAAGAGTTGAAGGATGTTCATCATAAACAGTTGCTAACCTATTTGAAGTTAACGAACAAAAAATTGGGCCTTCTTATCAATTTTAATGTAATGTCTGTAAAGTATGGTATTATCAGAATAGTAAATAACCTTTAGGATCAGCGAAACTCAGCGAGAAACAACTGATTTTGCTTAAAGATCTATTCCAGCAACTCAAAATAAGATTTCACCCAGCCAACCTATCGGTTATTAATAATTTAGGGGATGTTTAAAGTAATTGTTAAAAAAAGAAGCCGTCCTTTTGGGACGGCCTCTTTCAAGATCCATTGATCCGGATATTTTTTACTGTTCTTTTGGAGGATCGAGTGTAGGATACAGGTTGAACGGATAGGTAGCTCCGTTCTTGAATATACCTGTCTTTGAATCAGGAGCGCAGTAAAAGGGAAGAATTGCGGTTCCTATCGGAGCAAAGATCATGGAAGCTGTGCGTGTTCCTGTTTTCGGGCCAGACTCATTAAAATCATAGGTGAACAATCCGGGGCGAACTGCCTGGACAGGGGCAACAAGTATTCCGCGTTCATTGGTCATGGCAACATAGATATT
>PLMO01000146.1 GCA_003142515.1 Bacteroidales bacterium | reverse complement strand
ATTGACAATCCCATCTTTGGGTATCATAATTTTTTCCTTTTATCCTTTGTTATAATAACTCCGAATCGGTCAAAGTGTGTAGTGTCTCCTTCGCTTTGTATTACAAACAAAACTACAAAAGGAAGCAGCAAAATTTCCAGATGATAATAAATGAATCGTTTGCTCTTCGCCAGTTTCAACAACTTTATAATATCTCAAATAACCTGAATTAATATAGAATGCCAAATCCGAAAGTTCACCTTTAACTACCAAAACAGAATCTTTCTTAACAGAGCGGGGTTTAAATAATGACTTAAATCAGAATTAAATCGTCATTTTGTAATTGTATCAGGCTCGAAATTGTTTTTAATAAATTATCCTAAGTACATGACAAAATTTGAAGAGAACTCATACGATCCTTTATTGACAATGGATTTAGTAAAGCATGAGCAATAAACATCAAACCAAATTTAAACAGACTATAGGCTCTGCGGCCATGTTTCTTGATTTCAATGGGATGTCCATTATTGTTTCTGGATATTCCAACCAGATAGACCCAAATGAAGGCAACACAGACTAAAGCGATCAACTTAGCAATTCGTTTTGGATCAGTCAGGTGGGTATCTTCGAAATTGAACCCGCCAGATTTAAAGGCTTTGAACATGGTTTCGATTTGCCATCGGTTTTTATATTTGATCAATGCAAAGGGATCCGGATTAAAAGATGCAACAATGACAAATTCAATTTTGCCTTCACGATTAAGAACTTTCATTCCGGTAAGGTATACCCATTGCCCATCAATACAAACGATTTTATGGTAATGAGAAGCGGTATTCAATGGCAAACTGTTAAACAGCCAAAAGGCCTTTGTGTGTCCTTTACCGGGAATATTGAGCCACATGTTACCACGCATTCGGATGTAGAAAGGGATATGGTTATGGATCAATTTCCTAAACCAATCATCCCCGATGAATTCACGATCTGCCAGAAAAGCTTCAATGCATTCTTGGCCAAACAAGTCAAGGAAGCGTTGAACCAACTCTCTTCGCTCACGGGTGTTGGAGTTTCCGCGCTTGGGCAACATTGTCCAGAGTATTGGTATAGCCATACCCTGATAAGCAATGCTGAGCATCAGAATATTAATATTAGCCGTTCCATACTTCCAATTAGTGTGGTCTAAACATAAGCGATATGGAGGTTTCTCAGGTAACAAACTGAATATTAATTTGGCAATCAAATTAGTGTCAACAGCGAAATTGGCAAAGAACCGCTGGATGCGTCGCATGTTTGATTCAACCCTTGCTTTGCCTTCAAAACCCCGGGCAAGATTATTGAAGCATAGAGTTTGTACTTTGCATAAAGCAATGATGAAAGAAACAAAGAACTTTACCCTGGCTTTATTCCATCCCAAACGGAGTTGGAAGATGTCAACTAATTCATTACTTTTGATCGAGGCTTTGGTTTTCATATATCTTGGATTTTTGGTTAGATATTAATCTAAGATAATGATTATCAAAGTCTTATCTACATATATTTAGAGTATTTATAAACAAAGTTATTAACATTAAATATTGACAATCAAATAGTTAAAAAAATGTCATGTACTAAGAAAAAGTTCTAACAACACATTATGATTAGCAAGAAACTTTCGATGGAATTTTTACGACGGATTTTTCGCCGCATGATCGGAGCAAATTCATGGCTCTATACCGCAATTGCCACATGCTTGGATTTCTTAATGACATTGCAAAAGGAAGATTTAAAAACTTGGTACGTTTTAAGGAAGCTAAACAGGTTGAACACGGGTACAGGTTCATATCAGGCTGTTCAATTCAAAAACCTTGTTCATCCCATTTTCCTGCGACCGGGAACAAGGGATGCAGCTACAGTTATGAACAATATCATTCGCGAGGAATACGGACAAGTCAAAGCAAGGAAAGAATCCACGTGGATGATCGATGCCGGTGCTTATATAGGAGATACGGCGGCATATTTTCTTTCAAATTACCCGGGTTTGAATGTGATTGCCCTTGAACCGGGCGAAGAAAGCCATACGATGGCTGCCAGAAACCTGAAAGACTATGGATCCCGTGCAATTTTGCTGAAAAGAGGACTTTATTCTGCCGACCAGGTCTGTCGCTTTGATGGCAACAATACCGGGGCAGGCATTTCTGGGTCAGGATATGAAATTAAATGCATCAGTCTACCAACGCTGATTCAAATCTATTCCATTCCCCGGATCGATATTTTGAAAATGGATATTGAAGGAGCCGAAGAACAGGTGTTTCTTGAAAATCCCGCTTCCTGGCTCAGGCTTACCGATCTTCTATTGATTGAAATTCACAAACCCCATATCCTGGGGCTGATTTCCACTGTTCTCAGAGAAAACAATTTCTCTATGAGACTGCACCGTACAGTCTGGTATTGTCAGCCGGATATATCCTATACTACTTAGGTATGACAGGTTTTTGTACATTTGCCCTTCTTCATCATAAATAAAAACAACCCATGAAAAACCGATTCTTTCAGCTATCCCTTCTCCTGATAGCAGGGATCCTTGTATCCTGTACGATCACAACGAAAAAAGAACAAACTGCCGATGCGTTGGTATCCCACATTGACTCAACCGTTAGACCCGGCGATGATTTTTTCCTTTTTGCCAATGGAAAATGGTTCAAGGAACATCCCATTCCCGCCAGTGAACAGAATAACGGTTTGTGGCAACTTATCCAGGATACCATCAATGCCCAGGTAAGAAACATCTGCGAATCGAGCGCTGCACTGAAAGATGCACCAATAGGCAGCGCCAAGCAAAAGATCGGCGATTTTTTCTACACCGGGATGGACAGCATTTCATTGAACCGTAAAGGAATTACCGACCTGAAAGGCGATCTTGACAGGATTGACAGGATAAAGGATATTAATGGCATTATGAAGGAAGCAGCCTATATTCATATAGTTTCCGGTTCACCTTTATTTAGGTTCGGGGTAGGTCAGGATGACAGGATCAGCAGCAAGAACGCGGTATTCTTCTCTCAGGGAGGACTGAGCCTTCCGGACAGGACTTATTACATTGACATGGATCCCCGGACTGTAATGGTACGTGAAAAATTTGTTGCACATGTCATGAACATATTCAGGATCATGGGACAGGATGAGGCTACGGCAAAAAAATCGGCAGATCAGCTGATGAAACTCGAAACTTCTCTCGCAAAATCTGCCCGTAAACGTGAGGACACACGTGATCCCCTGAAAAACTATAACAAGCTTTCGTTCAAACAATTTACCGGAACCACCCCGAACCTGAACTGGACGATTTTTATAGAAAGTGTCGGACTGCATAATGTGGACACCGTGATCGTCGGCCAGCCTGAGTTCCTGAAAGCGGTGAACGGTTACCTGAAATCTTTTACTTTGAACGACTGGAAGAACTACCTGAAATTCCATTTGCTTTCCGGATTGTCACTTTACATGGATGATAAGACCTACAATGAATCCTTCAGTTTTTACTCTACCGTTCTCCGCGGGGTAAAAGAGCCAAAACCGCGATGGAAGAGGGTGGTGGCGCAAACGGATGGTTCACTGGGTGAATTGATCGGCCAGGTTTATGTGAATGAATATCTCCCCAAAGGCACCAAAGATAAATTGCTCGAGATTGGGAATGCAATCAAGGCAGTTTATGCAGAGCGGATGAAGAACCTCGACTGGATGAGTGAGGCTACTAAGAAAAAAGCCATCGAAAAACTGAACGCAGTAATCATGAAGGTGGGTTATCCGGATAAGTGGAAGGATCTCAGCAGCATGCAGATCGACCGCTCTTCGTATGTTCAGAATGTGATGAATGCCAACAAGTGGGAATCCAACTACATGATCTCCAAATACAGCAAGCCGGTTGACCGTACCGAATGGAATATGGAACCACAAACTTACAATGCCTATTACAATCCCTCCAACAATGAGATCGTGGTGCCTGGGTGCAACATTATCGTTCCCGGTTATGAACGGAAACTTGCTGATGATGCTTTGCTGTATTCTGTCATTGGCGGATCCACTTTCGGACATGAGATCACCCACGGTTTCGACGATCAGGGGAGTAAATATGACAAGAAGGGGAATCTTCACAATTGGTGGACACCGGAAGACAGTTCCCGGTTTTATTCAAAAACGGGGATGATCGTAAAGCAGTTCAATGGTTACATCGCTGTTGACAGCCTGCACATCAACGGTTCACTTACCCAGGGAGAGAACATCGCCGATCTTGGCGGGATTGTGATGGGATATGAAGCTTTCAAGAAGACAAACCAATACAAGAATAAGGAGATCATTGCCGGGTTGAATCCCGATCAGCGTTTCTTCCTCGGGTATGCACTTGCATGGATGATTAATGAGCGTCCGGAAGCCATTGCCAACCAGGTAAAGAGCAATGAACATTCACCGGCAAAGTTCCGCGTGCTGGGACCACTTTCGAACATGCCGGAATTTTACCGGACCTTCGGCATCAAGAAAGGCGATGCACTCTGGAGGCCTGACAGCCTCAGGGTGAAGATCTGGTAATTGACAGGGTGCAGTGGTGCAATGGTGAAGTGGTGACATGGTGCAGTAGTGACATGTTGAAGTGTTGGTTAATTCTTTTAAAAATCCGGAAAATGAAAAAAACAATTTTGTGTTTTCTGCTTGTTGCAATCGCAATCAGGGCACAGGCCAAGATCCTGATGACTCCTTACCTCCAGGCGGTTACTACTAATTCGGTCTATGTCCTGGTTGAATGCGACATTAAAGATACGGTCTGGGTTGATTACGGTAGAACAATGGCCTATGGTCGTACCTCGACAGCATCGATCATCTCGGTCACGAATGCCAAAGTGCCGACCTATATCCACAAGATCCTGCTCACGGGGCTTAAGCCGAACAGCGCCTACTATTACCAGGCCAGGCAGGGAACATCGCACAGTGCAGGATCCAACTTCCACACTGCAGTGGAACCCGGAACTTCATTCCGTCTTCTCTGGATGGCCGATTTTCGCACCAATACATCCGTTCACGACAAGATTGCGAAACTGGCTGCCAGCACCTATCCGCAGGTTGCCGTTTATGGCGGAGACCTCTGTGTCAATGGGGATTATACCTCCTGGAAGAAGGAATTTTTCCGTTCCAATGAGCTGGAACTCATTTCAAAAGTGCCATTCTTCAATGCGACGGGAAATCACGAAGGAAATGGCCCGAATACCGTGGCTTTCCTTCAGAATCCGGAATCTGCATCAAAAACGCAACAGTATTATTCTTTTGATTACGGCGATCTGCATGTATTGGTTCTTAATACCAATATCGATATGAAACCGGGAAGTCCTCAATATGAATTTGCCAAAGAAGACCTTGCCACCGTAGCGACTTCATGGAAGATCGTGGTGTCACATGCTCCTGCCTACTGCGCAGGTGGTCATGGGGAAGATACCAACATGGTGAGGATGACGAGAGATCTCTTTGAACCCAATCATGTCGACCTGGTGCTTTCAGGGCATTCCCACTTCTACCAGCACAACCTTGTGAACGGAATCCATCATCTGGTGATCGGTTCAGTCGGCGCTCCTCTTTATAATCCCGAAAAGGCAAGCTATACATTGGTCTCCCTGAAAGATTACAACTGGGCAGTCATAGATGTTAAATACAGCCGGTTGACTGTCACGGTTTATAATGCGGAGAACCAGAAGCTGGACTCTGTTGATCTTAAGAAATAGCGAAATGAAAATAGGTAATAGGCAATAGGCAATAGGCATTAGGGAATACTTCACACTTCACACTTCACAC
>PLMO01000114.1 GCA_003142515.1 Bacteroidales bacterium | reverse complement strand
CAACGCTAATATCCCGACACTGAGATCAGCCATAGGAGCTGAATCCATTGGTAAGGCATCCAGTACCCTGAAAACATGTTCGTGAACAAAAGCGCGGTGTTTCCATTCTTTGCCAATTTCCATCACCTCATCAAATGTGGGAATCTCACCTAAAAGCATCAGGTAAAACAGCCCTTCGGGTAATGGTTCATCGTCAGGACCAAGTTTAGGCAGTTTTTCCCGCAATTCCGGGATAGAATAACCCCTGAACCTTATCCCTTCCTGGGGATCAAGTTTTGAAGTCAGTGTAAGTAAAGCCGGCAACCCTTTCATTCCGTCAATAACCGATTCAATGGTGACCTGGCCGATTACCGTACTCCCGTATTCCTTAAATATTGTTTTTACTTCAGCTGCCACATTAACAGCTTTTTCAGCAAATTTTGTCTTTAGTGAACTCATGGCATTTTGGTTTGTTTGGTTAATACATAAAGAAGGTCATTTATGTTTTTTTGGTGTTTGCATTAACGAAGTAAAGTTAATGTTAAATTTTTAACATACAACTTTTCAGATGTTTTTTTTATTAAAATAACCTGCTATATAAATATTTACATAGGTTTGCTTAACGTTCATGCCTTGGTTTTCTCCTGTTCAGGGCATGGACTAGTGTTATTACAGCAGTGAGATCAATCAATCCAGGTGTTTAACAATACCCGGGATTACGTAGTATGGAGAGTAGAGAAAAGAATCCTCAGCAGATCACAAGTTTATCCGTTTCGGACCTGCATTCACAATATCTTCAGGACATCCTTCGATAAAGACCTTGAAATTTTCAATGTACCTGGAGGCCAATGCATCATATTTCATCCAATACTCATTTTTATTACCCCAGGCATTCGATGGATCCAGGACATCATCCGGGACATTCGGGCATTTCAGAGGGATAGCAAAGTTGAATACTTTATCCTTTCTGAATTTCACCTTATCCAATTCTCCGTCAAGGACGGCATTCAGCATATTACGTGTATGGCGTATACTTATGCGTTTGCCGACACCAAATTTTCCTCCGACCCAACCTGTGTTCACAAGCCACACCTTTGCACCATGATTTTCTATTTTTCTTCTCAGGAGGTCAGCATAGAAATAAGGATGATGTACCATAAACGGGGCTCCGAAACAGGCGCTGAATGTAATTTCGGGTTCAATACCCAGGCCAAGCTCGGTTCCGGCTATCTTTGAAGTATAACCGCTGATAAAATGATAGATCGCCTGGTTCATATCCAGCCTGGCAATAGGAGGCATTACTCCCTGTGCATCACAGGTGAGGAAGATGACATTTTTCGGATGTGCTTTAACCATCTTCTCCGGGATTGCATTTGGAATAAACTCGAGTGGATAGGAGGCCCTTGTATTTTCTGTAATCTGATCATCATCCAGATCGATCTTTCTGGAGGTAGGGTCAAAAACCACATTTTCAAGTATTGTTCCGAATCTCCGGGTACAGGCATAGATCTCAGGTTCGTTTTCAGCAGATAAACGGATTACCTTTGCATAGCATCCGCCCTCATAATTATATACCCCTTCGTCGCTCCATGCATGTTCATCATCACCGATCAGTCTTCTGTTGGGATCAGCTGAAAGTGTGGTCTTTCCTGTCCCGCTTAATCCAAAAAACAAAGCGACATCATCTTTTTTGCCCACATTGGCGGAACAATGCATCGACATAATATCCTGCAGGGGCATCAGGAAATTCATGATCGTGAATATCGACTTCTTAATCTCCCCGGCATATTGGGTATTGGCAACGATGGCGAGACGTTTTGAAAAATCTATCACAATGGCTGTTTCGCTATTGGTACCGTCAATCCTGGGATCAAGTTTAAAGGAAGGGGAGGCAATAACGGTAAAATCCGGAATGTGTGTTTTATATTTTTCGAGTGTATTTATGGTCATAAACATGTTACGTGCAAACAGACTCTGCCAAGCAGTATCTGTAATGATCCGGATGGGCATCTGGTATTCAGGATCAGCCCCTGCGTAAACATCCTGTACGAAAAGTTCTTCTCCTTGCAGAAATGCCTGCAAACGGCTAAAGATCCCGTCAAATTTTTCTGCACTCAGCGGACGATTATTTTTTCCCCAATCTATTTGATCCTCGGTTGTAGGTTCCTTGACGAAATACTTTTCGTTTGCAGCCCTGGCAGTCCATTTACCGGTATTTACCAGCAATGCACCCCCATTTACGATCTTCCCTTCATTACGAAAAACGGCTTCTTCATACAATGCGGGTTCCGGAAGGTTCCAATACACCCTATCAAGATGCACCAAGCCATGATTCTGTAATCCGTATTCACTTTTTAAATTTGCAGCCTGCTTTTGAGCAGGTGTTTCAAATTTCAAATATTTTGACATAGTTTATGTAGTTTAGTTATTCAGAAGTTAATGTTATAGCCAATCTCTCACGAGCTTACGATCGCCGATAAATAATTCATTTGGAGAATTCGGATCCAGCGCCCATTTAATGCGTTCAATGCCTTGTGTAATATCTTTAATTGATCCGCAAGTTGAAAGCCTCAGGTATCCATCCAAACCGAATTCTTTACCCGGAACTGTAATTACCCTGACTTTTTCCAGTAAAAAATAAGCAAGCTTGCTTGAGTCTTTGTTATAGTGGCTAAAGTCGACAAAGCAATAAAAAGTACCATCCGGCCGGGTAACCCTGATTCCATCAAACGAATTAAGTTGATCCATCATTACGTTTGTGTTATTTTCGAGTGTAATGCAAAGATTGGTTACACCCGACTGAATGCCATTAATTGCACCAACGGCTGCAGCCTGCAATACAACCGAAGGTCCTGAAGTTTGATGGCTTTGAATGTTGGTCATACATGTAATCAGCTTTTTATTGGCCACAGCCCAGCCGATGCGGAAACCTGTCATGGCATATTGCTTTGAAACCCCATTAATGAGTATGAGTTTGGAATCCTCTACACCGCCTTTGAGGAAATTATAGCAATTGACGGGCTTCTTGTTATTGAATATCAGTCGGTGGTAAATATCGTCCATGATCAGGTAAATGCCCCGTTTTTCGCAAAACTCAACAATTTCACTAATGAACTGTTCGGAATAGACAACTCCGGTCGGATTATTAGGACTGTTGATGATAATGGCTTTCGTATTGGATCCACAGGCTCTTTCAATATCCAATAATCTTGGATAGAAACTGCCATCTTCAGGTAGTACAGGTACCGGAATGGCTCCGCATAATTTTACCATTTCAGGATAACTGACCCAATAAGGGGCAGGGAAGACAACTTCATCCTGTGGATTTAATATTGCCTGAAGTGCAACCATGATTGCCTGTTTCGCTCCACCAGAGGCAATCACATTCTCGGGTGCAACAATACGGCCATACATGTCCCCGGTATAGCGGATAATAGCTTGTTTAAGGGCGGGTATCCCATCAGCAGGTGTATAACGGATTTCACCGGTGTTGAGCAAACTTGCTGCTGCTGTTATTGCATCTAAAGGGGCTTTACTTTTTGGCTCACCTATTCCTAAATGAATTACAGGTTCACCTTTTGCTCTGAGAATAGCGGCTGTTTCGTTTAATTTTAGGGTAACAGACTCCGAAATCGATCTTCCAATAATACTTAAACTCATAATTCTCCTTTATCTTAATAAATTACTAGAATTTTAATAGGTTATTTACCTGCTTTATTGGCATATTGTGCATCCACAACCGCAATGGTAGTCATGTGCACGATCTCTCTTACACTGCATTCCATAGGTACTACGTGAATGGGTTTGTTGATTCCCATGAGAATTGGGCCAATGACTTCTGCACCTCCAATTTCCTGCATGATTTTATAAGCAATATTTCCGGAACTTAAATTCGGGAATATTAAGGTATTCACATCATGGTTAGCAATTTTTGAAAAAGGAAACTTAGAGTTACACATTTCTCTGTTCAGAGCAAAGTTGGCCTGGATTTCCCCGTCAACTAATAATTCCGGATGATTTTGATGCAAATAGTTTGTTGCCTGTCGCACTTTTTCGGGTCCATGGGTATGTTCGCCACCTTTTATCGATCCAAAGTTTGAATAAGAGAGCATGGCAATGACAGGTTCAATGTTGAAACGGTGAACCATCTCAGCTGTTAACAAAGCGGTATCCGCAAGGGTTTTCCAGTCAGGATCGAGGTTGACCGTTGTATCAGCAAAGAAGTAGGGGCCTTTTTTGGTGAACACGATATACATACTTGAGATCCGGTTTAAATCCGGCTTGGGACCAATCAATCGTAATGCAGGTCCCACAACTTCGCCATATTCATGAGAAACACCCGACACCATTGCGTCAGCTTCACCTGTTTCTACCATCATGATCCCGAAATAATTCCTGTTTTCAGTCAGTTCATAGGCTTCATCTTTTGTAATGCCTTTTCTCCTCCGTTTTTGCCAGATCATTTCCGAAAACCGGGTTCTCCTTGTTTCTTCGCTTTTACATCTTGGATCAATGATGGTTACATCTCCGATATCAAGATTGTTTTCAGCAATAATTTGTTTTATTTGCTCAACATCACCCAACAGGATTGGATTGGCAATCCCTTCATGATAAACTTCATTTGCGGCTTTGAGGATTTTTAAATTGGTACCTTCCGTATACACGATCCGTTTCGGATCCAGCCTTGCTCTTTGGGTAATCCCGCGTAAAAGCATGTTTTCATGACCAAGCCGGAGACTTAGTTCGGTGTTATAAGCTTCCCAATCCGTGATTGGCCGGCGGGCAACTCCGGAATCCATTGCAGCTTTTGCAACTGCAGGTGCTACCGTAGTAATTAGCCTCCAATCCAATGGTTTAGGAATGAAATATTCACGGCCAAATATCAGATTTTTAACATTATAGGCTTCACTGACATTTTCGGGTACATCTTCTTTGGCCAGTTTGGCAAGGGCATAAACGGCGGCTATTTTCATTTCTTCATTGATACAGGTAGCTCTCACATCCAGCGCTCCTCTGAAAATAAATGGGAACCCCAAAACATTGTTTACCTGGTTCGGATAATCAGATCTTCCTGTTGACATGAGCACATCGCTTCTTGCATCCATGGCATCTTCATAAGTAATTTCAGGATCCGGGTTGGCCATGGCAAAAACAACAGGATTCTTCGCCATCGAACGGACCATATCTTTTGAAACCACATTCTTGGAAGATAATCCTAAAAACACGTCAGCCCCTTCCAATGCTTCAGCCAAGGTATGGATATCGCGGTCGGTAGCAAAGATCTGTTTGTATTTGTTCAGGTCCGTTCTGTCTTTGCGAAGAACTCCTTTGGTATCAAGCATCACGACATTTTCTTTTTTTATGCCCATGGATACCAGTAGTTTGGTACATGCTATCGCAGCAGCTCCTGCTCCATTCACCACAATCCTGACTTTTTCCTTTTTCTTACCCGCAATTTCCAACGCATTGAACATACCTGCTGCAGTGATGATCGCAGTTCCGTGCTGATCATCATGCATAATCGGAATCTGAAGTTCTTTTTTTAATCTTTCTTCAATTTCAAAACATTCAGGAGCTTTGATGTCTTCAAGATTGATCCCCCCAAACGTGACGGCGATTTGTTTTACGGTTTCAACGAATTTATCGATATCTCTGGTTTCGACTTCTATATCGAAAACATCTACATCAGCAAAAATTTTAAATAACAATCCTTTACCTTCCATTACCGGTTTCCCTGCATCTGCGCCAATATTTCCTAATCCAAGAACTGCTGTACCGTTGGATATGACTGCAACCAAATTTCCTTTTGAAGTAAATTTGTAAATGTCATCCGGGTTTTTTTGAATCTCCAGACAAGGAAAAGCTACCCCCGGGGTATATGCCAGCGATAAATCTCTCTGAGTGCTGTGTGGCTTGGTTGGAATAACCTCTATTTTTCCGGGACGACCTTCTGCATGATATCTTAATGCATCTTCTTTTGTAATTTTTGCCATAGCTATATGAGTTTAAAGTTTTTTGGAGGAAGGAATTGAATTAACCAGTTATAGTGAGAAATAGTTTATTTAGTTATGTGTAAGATATTGATAATTATTCGTTTCTTATCAATTCAATTTTACAAGATGATACCAGAAATGATAAATGTTCTACAAATCTAAGAAATAAAACAAATCTCTGTGATTGACTGATAAAAATAATTTACATTCCTGCATTCCTGCATTCTTAATTCTTAATTATTTTGACCAGCATCGCCCCATGCGGCAATACATTCATTTCAAAATGCCGTTCAACTGCACCGAGGTCTGTCTGTCTCCAGAGGTCTCTCATATTCCAGCGACCATTCAGTTTGAGATCTTTCAAGTCGACCGGGACATTTAACGGCTTTTCGGTGAGGTTAAACAACCCTACGGCCTTACTTCCATCTTCAAGGTCTTTAACCCAGATCTCATAGGATTCATTTGACTTGACCTGGGTTGCCTGTTTGCCCAACGGATCCTGGTTCACNNCCGATCAGCAAAGGCGCAGACAGCAGGCTCCAGAGTGAAATATGCGTGTACTGTTCACTCGGTGTGAGCCGGGTATAGTGGAGTGCAGGCCCCCATCCGACCCATCCAACCACCAGCATATCCGGGTCATTCCAGCGGCCGGGAGCAGAAAATGGCGAACATTTTCCCTGGCTGAACCCAATCCCGGAAAGGCTTTCCCAGTTATCTTCTATATCCCCGGTAGTTCTCCAGGAATTACCGTCAACCCCGGCGCCCCATTCCCACACTTTCCCCATTCCATACTGGCATAAGCTGAAATGAATGTCGCGGTTCACCTTGCGGATCGCCTTTTTCATGACCTGGTACGGATATTTTAACTGCGATTTGGTTGGATTCGGGAATAAATTTCCATAAGAACACCAGTCGTACTTCAGGTAGTCGATACCCCAGGCGGCATAGGCCTCTGCATCTTTTTCCTCGAAAGTGTAACTGCCTTCATAGCCTCCGCAGGTCTTAGGTCCCGGCGAAGAATAGATGCCGATCTTGAGGCCCAGCGAATGCACATAGGCGCAGAGCGCATACATGTTCGGAAATTTCGAATTGGTCAGGATCTTTCCATCCTTGTCGTGCATATATTCCCATCCGTCATCGATGTTGATATAGGTCCAACCGTGATCGATCAAACCGCTAGATTTCATGGCTTCGGCCGATTGGCGGATCTTTTCATCGCTCACGCTCAATCCCCAGCAATTCCAACTGTTCCAACCGAGCGGAGGTGTGAGTGAAAGGGTGTTGCCGCAAACGACTTTCAGCTGACGCATTGCAATACCGGCGTCATTTTTCACTGAGAGGTTTACGATGTATTCTCCTTTTTTCTTAATAACTCCCGTGATCACACCGTTGGTTGAATCGATTGCCAATCCTTCAGGAAGATCTTTGGCATAATATTTTAAAGGCGCCTCGCCGGTTGCCGCTACCTTGAACAGGAAAGGAGACCAGGGCCTCACGCCAAATACCCGGGCCCCGTTGATCTTCGGTTCTTTTTTTATGGCAGGAGTGAGGATGTAAGGAAGCTCCATATTCTCGCTTACACTTTGTCCCGAAAGGTTTTCTTTAAAGATGATCTCAACAAATGCAGGCTTTGACGGATCTGACTGAAAGAAAAATCCGGTTTCGATTTTTGAGTGCCTGCCGAGTTTGAGAACCGTGTCTTTATGAAAAATAACAACATCGTTTGAATAAGAAATAACGTTAAACGATAAAGTTCCGCTGAACACATCTTTCCCCGAGCGGTTTTCTATCGTGAATTTCCGGCTGATGGAATTGTTGTTGCGGAAAACAAAGGTATTTTTTGTGAAATCAAACTTTACATAATCACTAAAGCTGACCATGGAAACTGAAAATGGCTTTGAGAACATTCCCCCGGCGCCTCCCTGGTCGTAAACCCTTACTGCTATCAAGTTTTGCTTATCCCACATTATCCGGGGATCATTCATATGCAAAACATACCGCCGCCCGGTATTCCATACTCCCTGCTCTTTTATGAAATCAATGCGGGGAGCAGTTTTTATTGTCTGGGTTTTTGCATTCTGCCCGATCAGTTCACCGTTCAGGAAAACCTGGTCACAATCGTCGATACGTCCCAGCAGGAACTGGAGGCTGTCTTTCATCAGCGCTTTCTCTTTCAGGGATGAAGGAAGAAGAAATCTGATCCGGTACCAGGCGAAACCGTCGAGTTTTTCAAAGCCCTGGTCTTCCCAGTTTTTATTTGGAAACAGCGTGATCCATTTGGAATCGTCGAATG
>PLMO01000178.1 GCA_003142515.1 Bacteroidales bacterium | reverse complement strand
ATCTTTTCATCCAGGACTGCATATACATCGAAAACCTTGTTCAGTCCGGGAGTACCGAATATCACAGCCATACCATCGACCGCATCAAACCGGGTTTCGCAATAGTCAATAATGGTTCCAAGTTGTTGTGCGGTACCTGTAGCGAGAAAATCAATGGGATTGGCCACCGAAGATCCCGGGAAAAGTTGTGAAAGCAATTCTTTTGCGGCAGGTCCTTCAATGTGTGGAACATTCATTCCTCCGTTTGACAGGGCATCCGTCAGCATGACTGCCGGGCCGCCTGCATGGGTAATGACTCCCATGTTTTTACCTTTCAGTTCAGGATACATGAAAACAGAAGCCACTGCGATGAGGTCTTCCCTTCCATAACAACGTACAATGCCTGCTTTCCTGAAAAGTGCATCCACAGCCACATCCGGGCTGGCCAATGCGCCCGTATGCGAAAAAGCTGCCCGACTGCCTGCCTCCGACGAACCGGCTTTGACCGCTGCGATCCTGCATCCTTTCCGGACGAGGGATGAAGCATGTTTCAGCAGTAATTGCGGTTTGGGAATATTTTCCATGTAGATGAGTTTCACTTTCGAGCTCTTCTCAGGGTCAAAGGTCTCATCTAAGTACTGAAGGATATCTTCCACACCCATCTGAGCGCTGTTGCCAACAGAGAAAACGCTGGCAAAGGTGAGTCCGTTAGAGATTCCTGCTTCCATGATAAAACAGGCTGTAGCTCCGGAACCGGAAATAAAATCACAACCCTTTGGATCTAATCGTGGAATGGGTTTCGTAAAAACCCCGTTATAAGAAGGTGTCAATATGCCAATGCAATTCGGGCCAATCAATGAACCACCCACCCGGTTGATGCTGTCCACCACTTTCATCTCAAGTGCTTTTCCTTCCTTGTTCTCTTCAGAAAATCCTGCCGACAGGATAATAAAAGCGCGGGTGTTTTTTTGGGTGGCCAGGAATTCGACAGTATCAGGAATGTATTTGGCAGCAATTGCGATGATGGCAAGATCAACTTCAGGCAAGAGGGAAAGATCGTTGTAACTTTTTATTCCCTGGACTTCAGATTTCTTCAGGTTGGTAACGTAAAGTTCGCCTTTGAATCCGCCTTCGATGAGGTTTCGCAACACGGCGCCGCCGGGTTTCTGAACATCATTTGAACCTCCTATAATAACAATGCTGCCGGGATGAATGAGTTGCTGGTTGATCATGAAAATAATTATGAATTATGAATTATGAATTATGAACTATGAGAAAAGTGCTATGAGGATGGCAGGTATTATCATTATTCCAGCATAAAAGAAACACAGGCGACTCCTGGACCGGCGTTTGCGCCGAGGGCCGGTGATGCGGCTGAAACAAAGGCCGGTTTCTGTCCGGTGACGCGTTCCATCTGGGTGGCGAACCATTCGGCCGTCGGTGCATTGCCTGCATGTGTGATAGCGTATCCCCAGATTTTGTTCTTTTCGATGATCTTCTGAATATTGCGGATCACCTTTTTCATGCTTGCCTTTTCAGTAAACGACTTCGAGGAAAGTACCGTGCGTCCTTCTTCATTGAGGACGATTACAGGTTTTAGTTCCAGTAACCTGGCAATAAAGCTTTTGAATGCGCTAACGCGGCCGGAACGGATGATGTATTTCAATGTGGTCACCGTCACCCTTATCTGTGTTTTCTTAACCCATTTTCTGATTTCGGGCAGAATCTCTTCGTGTGTGGCTCCGTTTTCAATGGCTTCAGCCAGGCGTAAGATGATCAGGCCCAGCCCGCCAGTCACGGTTCCTGAATCGATCACATCGATCCTTTTCCCCGTCCTGCCTGAAATTTCCTTTGCAGCCTGAAGGCTGCTGTTGAAGGTCCCGCTCAATGCCTTGCTCAGGTTCACCGCGATTACAGAAGAATAATGAGAACACAGGTATTCGTATTTATTCTGGAAATCGCGGATTGAGGGTTGTGCTGAAGTCGAGTTCGATTCCGAATTCGCGAGCAGCGAATAAAATTGTTCAGGCTTAATGGTATAACGGTCGAGGTAAAATGTTTCCCCGAAATGGATGCTCAATGGGATCATATGGATCTGCAGCCTGTCGAGGATCTCTTCGGGCAGGTCACAGCAGGAATCGGTAAGGATGGCTATCCCGGACTTACGGTTATTCAGGATCTCATGCTGCATCACCATATCATCCACTTTCTGNNATCCGCATCTTTTGAGGGGAACCGGCAACAACCAAAGAATCACCGCAGACCTTAATGGCATTGCGGATCTTTGATTTATCAAGATTTTCAGAGGTGATCAGCGCCTCCGTGCAGTACCGGAATGTGATCTCATCATGGGTAACGATGTCGTCATCTTCTATTTCAGCCACCTGTTCGGGAATGGAAACAGGTTTCGCTCCTCCTTTTGTAAAGAAATCGAGGATTCCTTCGAGGAATACCACGAATCCTTTTGCTCCTGCATCCACCACATGCGAGCGTGCGAGAACCGGCAGTTTTGCTGTTGTTTCAGCCAGTGACTGTTGAGCTCTTTCAAAGGCTTCAATAAGCAATTTGATAAAATCGTCGATGATGTCTTTTAATGCGTAAAGGTATTCGGCCCAGTCTTTTATGACCGTCAGAATCGTCCCTTCCACCGGGTTTGCAATGGCTTCGTAAGCATAATTCACTGCGTTGCGCATACTTTCTGCAAACGATTTAATATCCATCGTCTGCCCGGTATTGATCTCATTGCCAAATCCATAAAGGAACTGTGCGAAGATAATACCCGAATTCCCCCTGGCGCCCGTCAGTGCAGCATCAGCCATTGCAACTGCGGTTTCTTTCAGGTTATCAGTAGGGATGATTGCATCCATGATGGAACGCATGGTGGCTGCCAGGTTGGTTCCGGTATCTGCATCGTTTACAGGGAAAACATTGATCCTGTTCAGCAGTTTCTGGTTCTCAAAGATCCGCTGTGCCCCCGACAGGAAACTATAATATAACTGTTTTCCGTTTAACTCACTGATTTTCTCAAGAGATGTTGACAATTTAATCCGTTATATTTTATGCAAAGGTAAGAATTATTAAAAATCTACTTTAATTTCTTGCAGGTATTAAGCTTACCTGAAGTAATCAGGACATTCAACTCATGTTCGATATCGGTATATTGGCTTCTTCGACCGCACTGGTACATCTCAATCAAAGGATCCTTATCCATAAGGAGACTCATCAGGTCCGTCGCGGGGGGGGTGGATGACAACTTGCTGTATTCTTCATAGGTATATTCAAGAAAGGCCACCTGCAAACCGATACCGCGGTTATCGAGAAGAAAACCATTGGCCAGGAAGGTAGGCAAAGACAACTTACCATTATAATAGATGTCCTTTATATCCGGATAGGATACGATTTTGCTTTTATCGGCTGACAATGTCACCGGAACATACATGGAATAATCCGACCGGGTACGATAAATGATGCAGGGAGGTGAATTCACGGCGACCGTTCCCTTTTTTGAAACGGCAGCCGAACCGTGTGATGAGACATGATGGGAACAGGACATAAAAAGCAAACCTGCTGATAAAAAACCGGAAAGCAGTCTCAGGATTGATTTGTTTCGCATTGAAATGATAATTATTCAGGAAAAGGATTATGGATTTAAAGAGTCAATACCAACCAATAAAAACCGGACACAAAGTTCAGAACTTTTTTTAAACAACAAAATTAAAACAGAATCCACTGTTTTCTTTGCCTGCAAAAGTTTATTATTCATAATTTACTTTCAAAACAAAATTATTTATTAATTTTGCCCTTTCAAAATGAACATTAACCTTAACACACAGAGAATATGCAAAAACTAATTTTTTCATTCGTACTTATGATCCTTGCAGCTTTTACATTGCAGGCACAGGATGCTCAGCCCGCCGTTTCCGCTGATCCCAATGCTCCTGAAATTTCTTTTGACAAGACTGTTCACGATTACGGCACGGTCGTCCAGAACGCCGACGCTACCTGCGAATTTAAATTCACCAATACAGGAAAAGAACCTTTAATCCTTCAGAAACCTATTTCCTCATGCGGATGTACTGTTCCTACATGGCCTCAGGAACCTATTCTTCCCGGAAAAAGTGATGTAATAAAAGTAACCTATTCCACACACAACATTGGACCGATCAACAAAACGATAACGGTTAACTCGAATGCAAAAACTGCCCGCGTGGTCCTTTCCATCAAAGGCAACGTAATAGCAAAACCAGCTGATAAGGTGCCGGAAAAGACAAATGATAACAGCGCGACACCGATCCAAAAATAAAATTATTTATGCCCGTTATTTCACTTAAAGGAAAAATGATGCCAGCTTCCCCAATCAGGAAGCTGGTTCCTTTTTCAGAAGAAGCCAAGAAAAGAGGAACGAAAGTTTATCATCTCAACATTGGCCAGCCGGATATAGAAACCCCTGAGAATGTCATGAACAAGATCAGGAACATCGATCTGAAGGTTTTGGAATACAGCCATTCGGCCGGAATGATCTCCTACCGGAAAAAACTGGTGGGGTATTATAAGAAGTTTGGTATAGAAGTCACAACGGAAGAAATGATCGTAACAACAGGTGGTTCAGAGGCCATCCTCTTTGCCATGAACAGTTGCCTTGACCCCGGTGACGAGATCATCATTCCCGAGCCATTCTATGCCAATTACAACGGGTTCTCACTGACCTCAGGCATCGTGGTCAGACCGATCGATTCCGTCATTGAGAACGGATTTGCACTTCCACCGATCAAGGCATTCGAAGATGCCATCACACCCCGCACCAAGGCGATCATGATCTGCAACCCCAATAACCCAACCGGTTATCTTTACTCAAAAGAAGAACTGGAATCGTTGCGGGATATCGTTTTGAAACACGATCTTTTCCTTTTCTCTGATGAGGTTTATCGTGAGTTTACCTACGATGGCCATCAGCATCATTCGGTCATGAACCTGAAGGGAGTCGAAGAGAACGTGATCCTGCTGGATTCCATCTCCAAACGTTATAGCGCATGTGGCGCACGCATCGGGGTGCTGATCTCGAAAAACAAAGAGGTCATCTGCACCGCCATGAAGTTTGCACAGGCACGGTTAAGTCCCCCGACATTCGGACAGATCGCCGGAGAAGAAGCCATCAATACCCCGGATTCCTACTTTAAAAAAGTTCTGGAAGAATATCACAACCGAAGAAATATTGTGGTTGAATCCATCAATAAAATGGCAGGATGTTTTTGTCCGAAACCCGGCGGGGCTTTCTATGCCGTTGCACGGCTGCCTATCGACGATTCCGATAAATTCTGTCAATGGCTCCTGGAAGATTTCAGTTTTGAAGGACAAACAGTGATGCTGGCTCCTGCTACCGGATTCTATTCAACGAAAGGCCGTGGACTTGATGAGGTTCGTATCAGTTATGTGCTGAATGTAAATGACTTGAAGAGCGCTATGAAATGCCTTGAAGAAGCCCTGAAGGTCTATCCCGGAAGGAAGTAAGAGGTTATTCCGGATAGATTAAGTATTTTCTCCGTATCTCTTTAAAATTCTCCAATCCTTCCTGCCATCCCTGGCGGATCTCCTGCTCATTTTTACCTTCGATGATCTGTTTCCTGAGAACGGATGTTCCTGCCAGCCGGTCGAAAGAATCGGTAAAGAAATGCGGATTACATCCCAGTGTCTTATAGGCCATGATCAGCCAGGTAAGGTTGAGCCTGCCAAACAAACGCGGATGGGTTTTATAAAAATCCCGCAGGTCGAGTCCCCGGCAAAGCTGACCGTTGTATAACGGATTAGATGAACCTTTGACCGGCTGTGGGGTAAACTCAAAAGAAAAACCCTTGAATGCAGGATGCCCGTAAATTTCAAAAGGATATCGTGTGCCCCTTCCAACACTGATGATGGTGCCTTCAAACAGGCAAAGTGAAGGATAGAGGTAAACGGCATTCATATCGGTCAGGTTGGGGGAAGGATTCACCGGAAGCTCATACTGCATCTGATGCGTGTAGTTCTCCAATGGAATAACCTGCAGATCACAAATCATCCGGTCCTTCAGCCATCCTTCTTCATTGATCATCTTCGCATATTCGCCGATGGTCATCCCATAAACCACAGGAACCGGGTGTAAGCCTACAAATGAGAAAAGGGATGAATCCATCACCGGGCCGTCAATATAAAACCCATTCGGGTTGGGCCGGTCGAAAATCATCAAAGGGATATTTGCCTGCGAACAGGCTTCCATCATATATGAGAGCGTTGACAGGTAGGTATAAAATCGTACGCCTATGTCCTGGAGGTCAAAAACTACGATATCGATGTCTTTCAGATCGGCCGGGTCGGGTTTCTTTTTCTTGCCATAAAGAGAAATAACCGGAAGTTTTGTGGCTGAATCCACTGA
>PLMO01000189.1:5076-8641 GCA_003142515.1 Bacteroidales bacterium | reverse complement strand
CAGGGTCTGGTTACAGAATTTGACTGAATTATGCTTGAAGTTAAAAATATTACTTATAATGCAGGAGAATTCTCCCTGAAGTCCGTAAGTGTTACGGTTTACCAGGGTGATTACTTTATACTCCTGGGTGAGTCGGGGGCAGGTAAATCCATGTTACTGGAAACCATTGCCGGCCTGGTTAACCCTGAAAGCGGATCCATTATCATGGAAGGTAAAGACATAACTCATCAGAAGATCCAGAGCCGGAAAATCGGGCTGGTTTTCCAGGACCATGCCGTATTCCCTCACATGACCGTTTACGAAAATATCTCTTATTCCCTATACGGACGAAAATTAAGTCATGAAGAAAAGAAGGAGAGGGTCTGCCGGGTTGCAGACCAATTGAGTATTTCGGGACTTCTTGACAGGCGTCCTTCCACCCTTTCGGGCGGAGAGCTGCAACGGGTTGCCCTGGCACGGACACTGATCCAGCAACCAAAGGTCCTGTTGCTGGACGAACCTCTTTCATCACTCGACAGTCGCATCAAATCAGATCTCCGGAGCCAGCTGAGGAAGATCCACCGCCAGGGACAAACAATCCTTCATGTGACCCATGATTATGAAGAAGCTTTGTCGCTCGGTAACAGGATTGCTGTGATACATAACGGAGCGATTATCCAGGAAGGCACGCCGGAAGAGGTATTTCGGAATCCAAAATCAGAGTTTGTCGCTCATTTTGTCGGAGCCCGGAATTTTTTCAAAGCACTGTTGACAGGAGAGAACAATAACAGCATTGCCCTTGTTGAGAAAACGATTCCCGTCAGGCTCATACCGCCCACTTTCGGTCCTACCGGTTATATCCTGATCAGGAGTGAAGATATTGTTCTTTCCAATGATCCTTTTGATTCAAGTGCAACCAATAATTTTGAAGGAACTATCACGGAAATCATTCCCGGTATAAGGGGAACAGATGTCGTCGTGGATATAGGGATCAGGCTTCATGCGCTGATCACCGCTGAGTCTGTGAACCGTCTTGAACTCAGGGAAGGAAAACAGATATGGCTCCATTTCAAAGCTACTGCGGTGAGGTTTATCCCAGCTTAATCGTATCTTTGCAATCATAATTCAATTTATAATTTGACATGATTTCCTTCGAGGAAGCTTACCGGATCGTTATGAATCATGTTGCCGTTTTTCCATCAGAACGGGTAAACATGCTGGATAGCCTTGGCCGTATTCTGGCGGAAGATATCTTTTCGGATATTGATATGCCTCCTTTCAATAAATCTGCGGTAGATGGTTTTGCCTGCCGGAAGGCTGATCTTGGCCATGACCTTGAGGTGATCGAAACCCTTCCGGCAGGGAAGACTCCGGAATTCACGGTCAGCAAAGGAAAATGTTCCCTGATTATGACCGGGGCCATGCTCCCGGAAGGATCGGATCGCGTGATCATGGTTGAAGACACGCAAATCCTCGATAATGGAATGATGCGATCGACCAAAAAACAGGAATCCCGGAACATCTGTTATCAAGGTGAAGATATCAAAGCAGGGGACATAGTCCTTTCCACGGGAACGCTGATTAAGCCGCAGCACATTGCAGTACTGGCTGCTGCAGGAGCTGTAAACCCGAAAGTATCAAAACAGCTTCATGTTGGAATCCTGTCGACCGGAGATGAACTGGTAGAGCCGGACCATCTCCCCTCTCCTTCTAAAATAAGGAATACCAATGCATACCAGCTGATCGCACAGGTTTCCACTGCAGGCGCTCTTCCTCAATACGGAGGGATTGCTGCCGACACTGAGATTTCCTTGTCGGCCATGCTGTCAGATTCACTCGATCAGAATGATATAGTACTCCTTTCAGGGGGTGTTTCCATGGGTGATTTTGATTATGTTCCGAAGGCCATGGAAAACATGGAAATTAAGATCCTTTTTAAAAGTGTCGCGATCCAGCCCGGCAGGCCTACCGTTTTCGGAAAACGTGGAAATCAATTTATTTTTGGATTGCCGGGAAACCCGGTTTCGTCATTTGTGCTTTTCGAAGTCCTGGTAAAACCTTTCCTGCTGAAGATGATGGGATGCCGGGAAGAGCCGGAAATATTTCATTTACCTTTAGGGATTACCTTTAGAAGAAAAAAATCCACCCGGAAATCGCTGATCCCTGTCAGAATCGAAAATGGGTTGGTTTTCCCGGTTGAATATCATGGTTCGGCACACATCACTGCTTATACTCAGGCTCAAGGGATTATCACGATCGATATCGGGAAAACGGAGTTGGTAAAAGGAGAAATTGCAGATGTTCGATTCCTATAACCGTTCTATCAACTATCTCCGGGTCTCCATTACCGACCGGTGCAACCTGAGGTGCGTGTATTGCATGCCGGAAGAAGGCATCCGGCTGATAAATCATCCGGAGATCATCTCTTATGAAGAAATTCTTGAAGTGATCCGTGAAGGTATTCGCCTTGGAATCACCAAGGTGAGGATCACGGGAGGCGAACCACTTGTTAGAAAAGGCGTGGTCAGCCTTGTGGAAATGATCGCCCAACTGGATGGGATCATCGATTTCGGCATGACCACGAACGGGATCCTTCTTGAACAGTTTGCAGTTGATCTTTCAAAAGCCGGGCTTCACAGGGTGAACATCAGCCTCGACACCATCAATCCTGAAAAATACCGCCAGATCACACGTGGCGGAGAAATTGAAAAAGTATTTTCAGGAATTCATGCCGCAAAAGAAGCTGGTATTTCACCCATCAAGATCAATTGTGTTGTTAAAAATTCTTCCCGGGAACCTGATGCTTTGGAGGTCAGAAATTTTTGCCGGCAGAATGGCCTTGAAGTCAGGTTTATTCATGAAATGGATCTTGATACTGGCTGTTTTACGCTGGTGGAAGGCGGTGACGGAGGGAATTGCAAAAACTGTAACAGGTTGAGGTTGACGGCAAACGGAATGATCAAACCCTGCCTGTTTACGAACCTTGAATACAGCATCCGTGATTTGGGAATAAAAGAAGCCATGCTGCGTGCGATCAATACGAAACCGGAAAAAGGAAAAGTCAATAATCACAATCTTTTTCATAATATTGGCGGTTGAAAAAAATAGCGAAATAGCGAAAATTCTTTTCGCATAACTTGTCACGAAATTGTAATATCCAATACCTACTGCCTAATACCCAATGCCTAATACCTGATACCATGAAAAAACTAAGTCATGTATCCCCGGAAGGAAAAGCCAAAATGGTGGATGTCAGCAATAAGCCTGATCAGCTGAGAATCGCCAGGGCTGCCGGTCATATCACTCTTTTGCCTGAAACAATCAAATTGGTCAGGGAAAACAAAATGAAAAAGGGAGATGTGCTGACGGTTGCCGAGATCGCAGGGATACAGGGCGGAAAAAAGACATGCGAATTGATCCCGCTGTGTCACCCGCTGCAGATCACGAAGATCGATGTTAAGGCATCCCTTGACAAAACCGGTGTTTTCGTTGAATGCGAAGCCCGTTGTGTCGGGCAAACCGGAATCGAAATGGAAGCATTGACTGCAGTCGGTATTGCCCTTTTAACCATCTATGACATGTGCAA
>PLMO01000189.1:0-5071 GCA_003142515.1 Bacteroidales bacterium | reverse complement strand
CGGCGAACAGACAACTCAGGATGAAAAAAATCAATATTCTATCGGTAAATATTTCTGAAAAAAAAGGAACGATCAAGTATCCGGTTGGTTTGATATGCCTGACAAACCTGGGAGTGGAGCATGACGCTCATTCAGGTCCCTGGAACCGGCAGGTTAGTTTGCTCGGAACAGAAAGCATCCGGAAATTTGAAAAGGAAACCGGGAGAAAAGTGACTCCGGGCGAATTTGCTGAAAATATTACTACGGAAGGGGCAGATCTTTGGAAAATGCAACCCCTTGACCGGTTCAAATGTGGGGAAGCCGAGCTGGAAGTGACCCAGATCGGGAAGGAATGTCATGGCACTTCGTGTGCTATTTATAAGGAAGTCGGCAATTGTGTGATGCCCAAAGAAGGGATCTTTTGTCGTGTGATTCATCCCGGGGTCATACGGCCGGGTGATGTACTTGAATATCATCCAAAGGTTTTTTCTGTCCGGATCATTACCCTCAGCGATCGTGCCAGCCAAGGCGAATATGAAGACAAGTCCGGCCCCCGCATCAAAGAACTCATCCGGGAATTCTTTACCATTCACAATTCACCATTCACCATTCACTATTCACTTATTCCCGATAACCCGGATCAGCTTAAAGAATTGCTGAACCAGGCAAAGCTGGAAAAAACCGACCTTGTTTTCACAACAGGTGGAACCGGGATCGGACCAAAGGATTTTACCCCGGATGTCGTACGTCCTTTTCTTGATAAAGAGATTCCCGGAATCATGGAAATGATCCGCATAAAATATGGAAAAGAAAAGCCAAATGCACTTACCAGCAGAAGCATTGCAGGTGTCATGCAACAAAGTCTTGTTTTTACTTTACCCGGCAGTGTGAAGGCCGTCAATGAATACCTTGATGAGATTTTACCTGCCATCAATCACTTGGTTTTAATGCTGCATGGGATTGATCTGCATTGATAACAATCCTCCGTTAATTATTATCTTTGTAATAGCTAAATAAAAAAAATCCCAATATGAAAATACAATTACAAAACCCAGTCAGCCTGGTGATTCAACGGGCTTTTTCTTCATTTGTCATCTTCTTTATTTTCAGCTTATTGCCCGGGATGTTACATGCACAGTGGAACCCCAATACTTTAGTCAATCTGCAAATATCCGGGTTAATCATTGCCGACATGCAGTCAGTTTCAACAACTGATGGAAAGACCTGGGTTGCATTTTATAATCTAAATGGCGGCAATTATGACATGAGGGCCCAGCTTATCGATGCAAACGGTTATAAACTTCTCGGGGCCGACGGTATCCTGGTCGACAATCATCCATCAGGTTCAGCCACTTATGTTTTCAGTGTCTGTGTTGATGCTTCCAATAACCTGATTATTGCATTCCAGGACGAGAGATCAGGGCCCGATCAGGCTGTAGTATATAAAATATCAGAGACAGGTACCCAGCTATGGGGATCTGACGGTATTGTTCTCGGTGAGGGTCTGGCGCCATATCCTGCCACCCTGAGCAACGGGGAAGTGGTGATTTCCTGGAACGAAACGACCAGCAATACCCTGAAACTTCAAAAGATTACTACCGGCGGCACTACTGCCTGGACAACTCCCATATCGATCATGGTCGGCTCAACTACAACCACACGCGGTCAGGTCATTGCCAATACAGCCGGGAAATTCACTGTTGTTTATCAGAAAAGAGGATCGGGGATCTCTTCTACTTTGTATGCACAGATGTTTGATAACTCGGGGATTGCCCTTTATGCACCGTTGCAGATCTGCAACCAGACCACAAGCATGGCACGTTATTATTCCATTGTAGCTGAAGGAGACACAACATATTTTGGTTATTATGCTTCTGTCGGTTTTCGTTTTAATTCTTTTCTTCAGAGGATTAACCCCAGTGGGACAATTCCCTGGGGAATGAACGGTTCAAATTTCAACACTTCTGTCGGGACAAATGATAATTACCAGGGACAGACTGATATTAACAAAGCTCCCGGGTCGGATTATGTATGGTCCCTTTGCACATTTAGTGATCCCAATCAGACAACATACGGTGTATATATACAGAAATTCCTGAAAACAACTGGGGCACGGCAGTTTACTGATCAGGCTAAAGTTGTTTATCCCATGAGCAGCAGCAATTATACCCAGGCAGGCAGCCTCGCCCTGGCGTCCGACACGCCTATGTTCATGGCTTATATTACTAATTATAAAATTTATGCCACCAGATTGGATGCCAGTGGTAATTTCATTTGGCCGGGCGACAAGGTTGAAATAAGTTCAACAACGGCAACCATGTCCAATCCCAAAATGCGTTACGGGTTTACTCCGGATGGACCAAACAGGTGTGCCGGGATATGGATAGAGAACAGGGGGCTAGGCTATTTGGGCTATGCTCAGGGTATTTCCATTGGCGGCCTGATCGGCGTTACTGTCGCCACCCAAGGTGGCATTCCTGCGACAATCACTACAAATGAAGGAACATTACAGTTGGTTGCAACCGTATTTCCTTCCACGGCAGACCAGGACGTAACCTGGAGCATTGTCCCGGGAACAGGCATGGCCACCATCGACACTGCTGGGTTGGTCACTGCCATTTCAAACGGCACGGTACACGCGGTAGCCACTGCTGTCCAGGATCCTACTGTTAATGATTCCTTACTGATCACCATGAGCGGGCAGATTGCCCAGCCACCTACAGTAACAACCTTACCTGCTACTGATATTAACTCATCCGCGGCCACTTTGAATGGCATTGTCAATGCAAATACCTTGCTTACCAATGTATCCTTCGACTGGGGTCTCACTTCCTTCTATGGTAATAATGCCGTCGCCACTCCGTCGACTGTAACAGGAACAACTGACACACCGGTACTGGTAAATCTCAGTGGACTGACTCCGAACACAACCTATCATTTCCGGGTGAAAGCAAACAATGCTGCCGGACTGACAACAGGTACAGATCTCACATTTACAACATCCTGGGTGGGAATCGACGAAAAGGCACACTTGAATGTGGATATCAAACCTGTTCCCAATGACGGACATTTCACCATCACTATTAACAGTGAAACAGAAACCTCATACAAGCTTTCCATTTATAACAATCTTGGTATTAAAATTTATGGCGACCTTGTCATCACTATAAACGGCACCACAGTTATACCGGTTGACCTGGGTTCAGCCCCAAGCGGACTCTACACCATTATCTTACGTAATGATTTTGACCAGGTAATACGTAAAATGCTGGTTAATAAATAAAGACAAACCCCGAAAATATAATGTTAACGGGGTTATTTGGTTATTTAATCGTACCCGGGGCGGAAAGAAGGTGGTCACTTTCGACCGGATTTAGGTGGTCAATATCACCGGATTTTGCAATAGAATTCACGATCTCCCTTGTGTAAGGTAAGGGAGCCACTTCGTGATCATCATCCAAAAGACGCAAAGGTGGATAGTGATGAATTTCCGACCTTCAGCCTTATTTTCTTTTCGCCAGCGCATTTGGCTTAAAATAACCATCCGAATTTTCGCATAACATATCGTTGTTTTTAATATATTTGGGTAATAAAAAGATAATTGCGCCTTCCACCGTAATAATGCGATTTTGAATTACTTCAAAATTTACACAATGAAAAAACACCTCTACATTTTATTTTTCTTTCTTCCCGTTGTTGTTTCTGCCCAATTCAACTTGTATAAAGATTCCCCCTTGGATTATGCGTGGAAGAATGTCGGAAATGCGGGTTTCTCGGCTGGTGAGGCTTATTATGAAAGCCTCGCCTGGTGCCCTTATTGTCGAAATTTTTTCAGCTCCTCTGGTCAACCTTATTTGGCTTATATGGATTATGGAAATTCCTGTAAAGCAACCGTAATGAAATTTGATGGTATCAATTGGGTAAATGTTGGAAATGCGGGTTTCTCAGCAGATAATGTTATTTATTTAAGCCTCGCCTTCAACCCGTCTGATAGTCTGGCTTATGTTGCATATCAGGATTGGGGAAAGGCAGGGAAAGCAACAGTAATGAAATTTAACGGAACTAACTGGGTGTATGTTGGAAATGCAGGTTTCTCAGCAGGGGAAGCTCATTATACAAGCCTTGCTTTCAGTCCATCTGGTGAACCATATGTGGCTTATTCGGATTGGGCAATTACTGGTAGTGCTACGGTAATGAAATTTGACGGCACAAACTGGGTGAATGTGGGAAACGCCAGTTTCTCAGCAGGATGGACAACTTTTACAAGCCTTGCCTTCAGCCCATCTGGTGAGCCATATGTAGCTTTTTCGGATGAAGGAAATAGTGATAGAGCAACGGTAATGAAATTTGACGGAAACAACTGGGCGGATGTTGGAAATGCAGGTTTTTCTGCAAAAGAAGCTGATTATACAAGCCTTGCATTCAGTCCATCTGGTGTGCCATATGTGGCTTTTTCGGATTATGGGAGTTCCTTTAAAGCCACCGTAATGAAGTTTGATGAAAATAATTGGGTAAATGTTGGAAATAGGGGTTTCTCAGCAGGAGAAGCTGATTATTCAAGCCTTGCCTTCAGTCCATCTGGTGAACCATATGTGGCTTTTTCGGATAAAGGAAATGATGATAGAACAACTGTAATGAAATTTGATGGAACCAAGTGGACGAATGTAGGAGCAGCGGGTTTCTCAGCAAATGCAGTTGAATATACAAGTCTTGCTTTTAGCTCATCTGATAAGCCTTATGTGGCATATTCTGATGCATATGGTGAACCAACTGTAATGAAATATGATTCTATTTATTTCGGAATCAATGAGCAACAGGAATCAAGGTTATCGTTGTATCCCAACCCCGCTTCTGATTACATAACCATTGAAACCTCTGCAATCCCAACCCAAAGCCAACTATCAATAATGAACCTGAATGGTCAGGAACTCATTTCACAACAAGTATCTGGACGTAAAACGGTGACTGTCATTAATTCTCTGCCCAGCGGGGTTTATATTGTCCGCTTTACCAATGACAAGTCCGTGGAAGTGGGGAAGTTCATTAAGCAATGATCTAAAGATTTTAAATTTGAGCCCACTCCGAAAAGTCG
>PLMO01000046.1 GCA_003142515.1 Bacteroidales bacterium | reverse complement strand
AACAACTTCGGCATCCGTAAAAGGCTTCTTGAATACGATGATGTCATGAACATCCAGCGGGATGCCATTTATAAAAAACGCCACCACGCCCTCTTTGGCGAACGCCTTGCCGTGGATATCAGCAACATGATCTATGATGTTTGCGAGACGACTGTGTTGGATTACCAGGAAAGAAATGATGTTGAAGGCTTCAAAATTGAACTCCTGCGTGAATTTGCCACCGATTCGCCCTTCGGGGAAAATGATTTCCAATCTCTCGACACTTCGGAACTTTCCGGCAAGCTGTACGAACATGTCTACAAGCAGTATAAAGCAAAAAATGAAGCGATCTCAAAGAAGACCTTCCCTGTTATCAAGCAGGTTTTTGAAAATGAAACCCAATATGAGAATATCGCCATCCCGGTTACCGATGGCTTGAAGACCGTGCAGGTCATCACCAATATCCGCAAGGCCCTTGAAGATAAAGGGAAGGAAGTACCATTATCCATCGAAAAGGGAATTGTGCTGATGATGATCGATAATGCGTGGAAAGAACACCTGCGGGAGATGGACGACCTGAAACAGTCGGTTCAGAATGCAGCCTATGAACAGAAAGATCCTTTGCTGATCTATAAGTTCGAATCGTTTGAATTGTTTAAATCAATGGTCCAGCGAACGAACAAGGAAATCATTTCTTTCCTGATTAAGGCAGATGTTCCGATCCAGGTCGATAATGTACAGGAGGCGCAAAGGCCAAAGAAAATGGACCGCAGCCGCTTAAGGGAAGAACGCTCGGACTTGCTGTCGCAAGCCAATTCAAATACACAGGAAAAAGCGAAACCTCAGCCGGTACATGTTGAGAAGAAAGTGGGACGAAACGATCCCTGTCCATGCGGAAGCGGGAAGAAGTACAAGAATTGTCATGGAGTTGGGCAGTAGACAGAGGTCAGAGGATAGAGAATGGAGGATTGAAAACTTAAAACTTAACACTTTACACTTCTTTTATGAAACTCAAAAGGATCCTGTTAAAATTGAGCGGAGAGTCGCTGCAAGGCGACCAGCAATACGGGTTCGACCCGGAAAAGCTGATGGATTATGCAACAGAAATAAAAGCTGCAGTAGATGAAAAGATCCAGGTAGCCATTGTGATAGGAGGAGGCAATATTTTCCGGGGCCTCCAGGGAACAACCGGCGGAACCGACCGCGTTCAGGGTGATTACATGGGCATGCTCGCCACCGTGATCAACAGCATGGCCTTACAGGATGCCTTTACGCGACTGGAAATCCGATCGAAGGTGCTCTCAGGACTGGCCATCGACCCTGTTTGTGAACGCATGAGTAGCGCTAAAGCAATCGAATTTTTAGATAAAGGTTTTGTAGTCATCATCGCAGGAGGCACCGGCAATCCCTATTTTACAACGGATACCGCTTCTGCTTTGCGTGCCCTCGAGATCAAAGCCGATGCCATCCTCAAAGGTACACGTGTCAACGGAGTTTACTCTGCAGATCCCGAAAAAGATCCCAATGCAGTAAAATACGATTCACTTTCTTTTGATGAAGCATATGATAAGGGATTGAAGATCATGGATCTGACGGCATTCACACTTTGTCGTGAGAACCATCTGCCTATCCTCGTATTCAATATGGATGTGAAAGGAAATCTGTTAAAAATTATTAAAGGGGATAAAATTGGAACTATCGTACAATAAACAATTGACAATTGATAATTGATAATATAACGACAAAGCAGCTAAACAGCTCGTCAATTCATCAGCTCATCAACTAAGTATTAAACAACATGCACGAAGAGATAGAATTTACCCTCGAAGAAGCCAGGGAAGGAATGCACAATGCGGTTCTTCATTTAGAAAAAGAACTCCAGAAAGTCCGGGCAGGGAAAGCAAGTCCGCAGATGCTGGAAGGAGTCAGGATCGATTATTACGGCACGATGACACCCATCGATCAGACCGCGAACATCAGTACACCGGATGCCCGCCAGATCATTGTTCAGCCTTGGGATAAAAGTGTGCTGGGGTTGATCGAAAAAGCCATTCTCGCGGCCAACCTCGGGTTTAACCCGAAAAATGAAGGTGAGATCCTACGCATCGTTGTTCCTGCATTGACCGAAGAGCGGCGCAGGGACCTGGTCAAGAAAGCAAAATCTGAAGCGGAAAATGCAAAGATCAGCATCCGTAACATCCGCCGCATTGCCAATGAAACTGCAAAAAAACTTAAGAAAGACGGAATTCCTGAAGATGAGGTGGATAAACTGGAAGAAGATATTCAGAAAATAACCGACGAACATAGCGTTAAAATTGAGAAGATCCTGGAAGGAAAAGAGAAGGATATTTTAACTGTTTAATTGATAACTGGGTATTAGGTATTGGGTATTAGGCATTAGGTTTTTGGGAATACCAATTCCAGTGCCAATACCTAACACCCAATACCTAATACCCAATACCTAAAAAACAGCTATTTCATCTGCAAATAACCAGCAAGGTTCACCTTTACCTTCATGCCAGGGCGGGCAAATACCCGTATTTTTGGCACGCACACGCACATACCGGGCAGGCGTACCGGGGAAGGTCTGAGAAAATTGTTTGATCACACTGGTTTCGGTTTTTTTGGGGTCCTGGTTCAGTTGTTCATTGATAGAATGGAATTTTTTTCCGTTGGCCGATAAAGAAAAAGTCACCGAATCGGGGAAAAAGATCCAGCTTTTATTATTTTGCAGGAAAGTGATGAACACGGTCCTTACCGGTTGAATATTTCCAAGATCGATGACCACGTCCAGGTTATTACCCAGGAATCCCTGCCAGTTCCCCTCGTGGAAATCGACGGATCCACGCAACCCGTCCACCAATGCTTCATCCCCGCCACCGTTGTACCGGTGACTGTAAGGTTCCAGGTACCGGATTTTTTTCCCAATGGCTTTATGAGAGATGAACGTCCGTCCTGTGAGTTCCATTACCTTTCCATCGCGTAGCAATCCTGCCTTGATATAAGCGTTTTTATTGATCTCAAAAGGCCCATCGTAAACCGGTGAAGCTGGAGTCGGGTCATTTCCATTGAGGGTATAAACGACCGGAGTTCCGGGTTGTTCTGATTCAAACCGGCATTTCAACGAATGGCTGTTTTTGTCAAAATAGGTGCTGATCTCAATTTTATCCGAACCTTTACAATAGTTGACATGGAGAAGATCCAGCCTCCGGAATTCTGGTTCCAGCCGTGTCCTGAAATCATTCCAGTTTTTCAGATTTTTCGGCGTCCAGTCCACTTCGGCAAGTGCGATCATCCGGGGTACTGCCATGTATTCAGCATGTTCGGGAGTCGGGATGTATTCTGTCCAAACATTTCCCTGGGCTCCAAGTATGTATTTTGATTGCTCTTTTGTCAGTTCTCCGGGAACCGGTTCATAGGAATACACTTTCTTCAGGGTGGTGTATCCGCCAATGGCTTTAGGTTCTGTTTTCGGGTCGGCCTGGTAATGATCGAAATAGCAATATGAACCGGGAGTCATTACAACATCGTGTCCCTGCCGCGCAGCTGCAATACCGCCTTCGAGTCCGCGCCACGACATCACTGTTGCTTCCGGTGCCAGTCCGCCTTCCAGGATCTCGTCCCATCCGATCAGCTTGCGGTCCTTAGAGACCAGGAACTTTTCGATACGTTTGATGAAATAGCTTTGCAACTCCTTCTCATCTTTAAGCCCTTCGGTCTTGATCCGGGCCTGGCATTTCGGGCACTCCTTCCACCGGGTTTTATCTGCCTCATCACCGCCGATATGAATGTATTTTGATGGGAAAAGACTGATAACCTCCGTAAGCACATCTTCCAGAAAAGTAAAGGTCGAATCATTTCCTGCACAGAGAATGTCGGTATTCGGCCAGTAGCTTCCCGGAGGGACGGTAAATGGTCCGCCGGTACAGGAAAATTGAGGATAGGCTGCAAGCACTTCCACCGAATGTGCCGGCATCTCGATTTCCGGGATGATCGTTATATACCTTTTCTTTGCATACTCAACTATTTCCCTGATCTCATCCTGGGTGTAATATCCGCCGTAATTGGCTCTCTCTCCGGCCTGTTGGGGAGTGCGTTCGGTCCAGGGAAGGTTTTCCCGGTCGACATGCCATGCTGCGGTCTGCATGAGTTTCGGGTATTTCTTGATCTCGATCCTCCAGCCATTGTCATCCGTAAGATGCCAGTGAAAGGTATTCATTTTGAATGAAGCAATGAGATCGATGTATTTCAGGATGAATTCCTTTGGAAAAAAATGACGGGATACATCAAGGTGCATTCCCCGGTAAGGAAACCTCGGATGATCCCGGATTGCGAGGCAAGGGATCCTCCAGTTATTGCCCGGCTGCAGCGCTTTAGATGCGAATATTTCGGGAGGAAGCAACTGAAGAAGGGTTTGCATGCCATAAAACAACCCGGCGCCGCTTCCCCCTTCAATGATAATGTTGTTTTTGGAGACGGTTAGCACATAACCCTCTGCAGGAATGTGGCCGTCTTTCTTAATGCTGAAAATGATACCGGGGATATTCCGGTAATTCCTGCTTACACCAAGTGTAGTCAGGACAGGCCCCCCTGCCATCTGGAGGTGGCCTGCAAATAACCTGGCGGTATTCATGGCTTCTTCATCACCGGCATTAAAGAGCAAACGAGTGCGGTCACTGATGAGAAAACTGCCGGTTCCCATTTTCATCTTACCAGGTTTCGGAAGAATGGAAACGTCCGTATTTCCTGCCATTCCTGACAAGAAAACCGTTAAAATAAGAAGGACGGTAATGGTGATTTTTTTCAACATAAAGGTGTTCATTTTCAGTGACCAAACTTACAGGTTTTTTGGTTATGTTCAAGGGAAAATTTTAAAGACCAGCAAGTTGGTTTCGAGGACGAGCGGACAAGCGGACAAGCGGACGAGCGGACAAGCGGACAAGCGGA
>PLMO01000136.1 GCA_003142515.1 Bacteroidales bacterium | reverse complement strand
ACCTCCTTCTCGGAGGGGGCTCATAATTCAAATTTCAAACTCATATTTCATAATTAAACCTCATAATTCATAATTAAAATATTTTTAGAAGCCGTATTAACTTTTTCTCTTTGCCTGATTAATCATAAAAAAACATGAAAGAAAATAATGTCATTCAGCAGAAATGTTTTAGTTTTTCCGTTCTTATCGTCGGGCTTTGCAAATATCTTAGAGAAAAGCAGAAGGACTATATTATTTCCAAACAGTTATTAAGGTCTGGAACTTCTATTGGCGCAAATGTGGAAGAAGGAATTGGATGTCAGACCAAAAAGGATTTCTATTTCCGGTTTACTATCGCCTATAAGGAAGCTCGTGAATCCTATTATTGGCTTAAAGTATTAAAGGAATCAAAAATGATTGATAAAAGCATTATTGATCAACCAATCTCCGATTACGAGGAAATCTTAAAAATTATTGGATCTATTCTTAACCCATTAAGAAATCAATAATCTTCAAATTATTCATAAATCATAATTCAAACTCCTAATTCATAATTAGAAACAAAGTCTTCAGCTTGTTATTCCTATGTACCAAAGCATTTTTTTTGCAACTTTATTCTTTGGCGGGATTAAAAAGAAAAAAGTCCCCAAAACGAAGGAAATATGGAGAATTTTTGCTATCTTTGTGATATGAAAACCAAGCCTGTCAATAAGCCGTCTTTCAACACAATTTTCAGCAACGCCATTGCATCAGCAAAGATTAAAGGAATCCGGTTTGATAAGAAAACACAAGCCCACATTAAAAAGGAAGCTCTTAAGAAGCTGGAAACAAATCCCCAATAATTTCTATCATTGCCGAATAGTCCTTGTCATCTCCCTTATTCAAGGCTTCAATGTACTCCGGATAATTATCTTTCCTGAATTTATTTAATTCCAGTGACGGATACCCTGCTCTATTGGCCATTAAATCAGCAAAAATCCTTGCTGTGCGACCATTCCCTTCCTTGATTGGATGGATATGTATGAGTTCACAATGCACTATGGCAATGTTTTCAATCAACTTTTTTGCAACTCTTTTGGCAGGATTGGTGGAAAAAGTCGTCTGGAAGATAATCAATTAATAAGCTAATTCAATCTTTTTGGGCGTATTCATCACACTTGCATTACGTAAATGAGAATTCACAGGATTTATTAATTTGTAAGGCCGGTTAAATGCTTCCTGTGATACTTTGAAATGTGCGGAAAGAATCCGGATTATCTTTTTTGACAACCCTTTTTTATAATTCAAAATATCTGACACCAATCCTTTACTCACTCCTAATATTTCGACCAGGTCTTTTGCTTTCAAATTATGGTCATGCATTAAATAGTGCAGTAATTCAACAGGATTGACCTCGTTAAGGGTGGAATGTTCAGCATCCCACTTCTCAATCAATAGAGTGAGTAATTCAATCTCTTCCCCGGCTCCTTTGCTATTATCATTGCCTCCCAGCAATTCCTCCAACGTTTTGCAATAAATTTTGTACTGCGTTGCAGATTTTATTACGGGATATTTTAAAGTTTTCATTTCCAATAGAATTAATAAACATTAACAGTATATTGCTCGCCATGATCACAGAGTTCTTCGTATTCTGTATGGGTGCCGATCCAGAAAACAAACAAGCGGACTAGTTTAATGCCAAAATGATATTTACAAATCATACGGTAGGTATTACCTCCAATGTTAAAGACAACTCTGTCGCTCCCATTCCCTAGCAAATCGGCAGAACCAAAAGTTTGTTAAATATCTTCCGGTGTGCCCCAATCTGCATATTTTACACCCATTACCCAATTCTCAAAAGAACTTTTACTGGCAGCATGATCCACCACATAATCTTCAATAGCCTGCTTCTTTATTAAATGAACTCTCATGCAAAGATACGTTAATTTTTCAAATGTTCACAATATGTGAACATAAATATTTCGCGATACCTATAATCCTTTATTTGGATCCTTAGATTTTCAATTACTTTAGTCTCTTTTTATCCAAAGATCTCATAAAATACTCAAAGTCCTTGTCCCACATTTTCAAATCAGGATCAATGTGGTCACGATCTTTTACGTGGCGCAATGCCAGGAAAAATAAAAAACCTTTAAAAAAACTCGTTACTCTATCAGAGAATCGGCCAAAGTCATAGCAAAACTCAACAGCTTTTATTGCCTGTTCGACAGATTTAGTAGTTAGGTAAGTTTCATAAAACTTATGTATGAAAAGGTTTCTTTTCTGCAAATAGTCATTAAGTTCATCTACAACAACTAATTTGGGATTTAATTTTAGTAATTTGAAAATAGTCCCCAGTGTTTTAACAGCATCTTTTGACTTTGAAGAATGCTCCAGAAACTCAGCAGTTGTAATTCCATAAACCGTTTTATCAAACTCTATTAAAGTTTCAAGGAGTTTTCCTGTTAGGAATTCGACCCTCTGAGCTGAGATTAACGCCATTCCTATTCTTGAATAAACGTAGTTCTCGTCTGCCGATGTGAGAATATATTCTTTATTTTGAGGTTCTGGCTGTTTCATTTTCCTTCAACGATTTTTATCTCTTCCTCTGTTAACCCATATAACTTATAAACTAGACGATCGATTTCGGATTCAATAACGGTAGTGTCAGATGATGGGTCAACTTTTTTTAATTTGAGAATTTCACCAACTCTTAAAATAATTGGTTGTTGATCATTCTCGTCAAGTACTGGAATAGGTAATTTTCTTAATTCAGCCAAGGTGGTTTGTCGGAAGTCATCCTTCGTTGCAATGGATGATGAATTTAAATACAGATATGAAATAAAACGGCTACATAAAATTCCCAATAAAAAATAAGGTTTGAATCTGTTATCTATTGGGATAAATGGATTAATATCTTTCTTGAAAATGAGCCTTTCATCACAGTATGCGACAGAAAGCCTATCCTGTCTATTTATTATGCGTCTTATCAAGATTTTTTCTTGTGCTTCATAAAACTGCTTTAACGATTTCATAGTAGAAAGGCTGGTAGGGAATACTTCAGTTTTAATAAGCGAATAATTGTAAACATTCCCTTTAGATAAAAACGGATAGTAATCTTCACTACTTGGATCAATATCAACTTTGATAAATCTACTTCCTGAAAGACCTTGTGTTGATTTGGTTATCTTCCCAAATGGAATAAATTTTGGTTCAATAAAATTTGATATCAAACCTCCTACTTTTCTGTCAAGAATTAGTTTATAATCGGGCGATACTAATTGTGAAATTGGAATATTTTCAAAGTTTAGACCGTTCAAATTTGTAATATTATCCTTTTTGTCAAAATTATAAATGCAATAAGTCGGTGAAGAGTTCTGCGTAAAAAGATAAATCCCTGTATCTACATAAGCATCTTCAAAGGTGTTAAATGGCAGATTTATTATTTGGTTTATTCCTTTTTGGGTTATGAGGTATTTTCTGAAATTTGAATAGTTTTCCCCAGTTTGCCAAGTTAAGGGTGCAATGTATGACGAGAAGCCACTTTTTGTCACAAGACCAAAACCTTCAACCATAAACATTACGGAGGTTTCATATTTTCTTTCAAATTGGAGATATTTTCTTCTGAAGAAAGTTCTTTCTGCTTCTGTAAATGCTTCTAAGGGAATGTATGGCGGGTTACCGATGACAACATCAAACCCCACAAAATCCCCCTCATCATTCAGAACTTCCGGGAATTCAAACCGCCATTCAAAGGCATTCTCATAGATTTTATTGTTTTTAATCTCTTCGAGTTCGGTTTCGAGCTTTTTAATTTTTGTTGTCAGCTCTGTTATTTTCTTATTCCAGTCGGCCAGTTCTTTCTTTGATCTTTCAAAAAGTGATGTTTGATTAGTCAGGTTAAACAGATCTCCATTCAGTTTTTTCAATTGCAGTAACCGTTTATCATTGGCAGCTACTTCCGTTTCGAAATCGGTTTTAATCGATTCGATCAACCGTTCCATTTCCCTTTTCTGCTCTTTGCTCGTCGCATTTCGGTACATCATCACTGCCATCCGGTAGCTGTCGATACTCCATTTGCTTTTCTTCAATGCCTGTTTGATATCCGCATCAAGCGTATAGCGTGAGATCAACGAATTCCCGCATTTGATGTTGATGTCGATATTAGGAAGCGTTTCCAGTTCCTGGGAAACTGGCGAACTGGCGAACTGGCGAACTGGCGAGTTAATGGCTACGTCACCTTGTGACTCTGTGACAATGTGACTATGTGACTCCTTATAGTATGCATTCTTCAGCAATTCAATCCACAACCTCAACCGGCAAATCTTTACAGAATTTGGATTGATGTCAACACCAAACAGACAATTTTCTATAATCGTTTGTTTCTCATGGAAAATGGTTTCCTGTATGCGTTGGCTTTCAGGACTGTTGGAATTATACTCAAATAAATCACCATCTTCATCGGTGATGATCAACTCGTCATTGACCACTTCAACGTGGTACTCTTTCAGTCTTTTCCCTTCTTTGTCTGATAATATTTTCAACTCACTCTTGATGAAGATGATTTCGTTCAATGCCGAAACCAGGAAGTGTCCTGAGCCAACAGCAGGATCACATATTCTAAGTTGGTTAATAATTTTATTGGCCTCCTTTTTGTTTTCGATTTTATCATATAAACCCACTAAGTCCTGGCAATTCCAGCCCTTTATATCATTAAACTTCTGAACTACTGCCCGACGGATCGTTTCACGGCACATATACATGGTAATAAACCCGGGCGTAAAAAATGAGCCATCTTTGTAACCATTTATTTTCTCAAAAATAAGACCGAGAACCGATGCATTAATTAGTGTTTTGTTGTCTTCCTGAATTTCTTCTACGCCTTCTCCCGAAAAGTCATATGCATCAAGGAATGCAAATAGGTAATCCAATCCATTTAATGTTCCGGTCAAACGTTTCCCAGTATTATCCTCTAATGCAGTTCCTGAATGAATAGGAATCTGGCATTCATCCTGCAGGTTACTTATAAAAATGGTTTCCCGTTCCAGGTCTGTCGGTTCAAAAAGAGAACTATTGAGGTAAGGGACATTTTCAAATAATTTAGCCACAGCGGGATCACGTTCCGTTGTCTTCTTTGCAAGTACCCGGAAAAAGAGACTATCCATGGCATCAAATCCCTTAACCTTTTCACTGTTAAAGAATGAATATGCAGGATCGCCTTTATGGTAATTGATCAACTGGGCTTCGAGCAGTTTCAGGAATAAAATACGATTGATCCAGGTGATCACCAGTTCCAATGATACATTGAAAAGTCTTTCCTGATAGGTTTCTCCGAAACGGGATGGTTTATCGATCCGGCTGATCATATCATGGCTATCGATTTGAATAATGGCATTTTCAAGGAGTGAACCAGAATCCCGCTGCCCTTCCTTTTTGCGTCCTATGAGTTTCTTGCTACCTTCCTTAGTTTCGGTTAAACCAATGATATGAAGCAATTCCGTATAAAATGCTTTATCGAGGCTGTTGCTGTCATTGGCAAAAGGAAGTTTCAGCAGATGTTCGGGAGAGAGCAGCTTATAAAGAGCAATGAGTTTCGAATCATCTTTTTTATCGTCATTTCGCAGGGGTTTATCATACTCCCGGAAATCAAACCAGGTAAAGCAAATTTCGGAGGTTAACCCTGCCATGAATGGTTCTGCAATTTCCTTGTAAAAAAAGTCGGTGGTTTTACCTGAAAGCCGGCCTTCCTCAAAATCGGTGAACTGTTTTACCAGCATTTTATTCTGGGCGAACATTTTCTCAAAGAATACGGCATCAAACACAAACCATTCATAAATATTCGTAGCAACGAGATGTTTGATCTCAACGTTGTGATTGGTGATCCGTTCCCGGAGATAATACAGGATTAATTCATGAAAGGCTTTTGCATTCAGGTTATCCGACCGGATCATCTCAGCTTTGTTCGAATGTTTTTTAGCTTCGATCAATACACCGGCAAAACTCTTTGAATCTGGTCCATTATGGATTACAAAGTCAGTGCGGTCTTTTGTGTTGATATAAAACCTGGGATGATAGAAAGTATTCTTGAGAAAATCGCTAAGGTCATTTTTATTGTGCTCTTCTGATTCGGTTTCATCCAAGCCATCAAGAAGGCTGATAAGGTTTTTCTTGAATAGCTCAATTTCGCTCCGGGTAGGTTTTACCTTGAGGTAGGCTTTATTCAGTGATTTTCGGGGAGATAATAGGGTTAATTGCATAGTTATCGTCCAAAGTACTTGACTAAAGTTTGAGGTAGGTTTTTCTATTTAAATTCAAAATTAATTCTTTGGTCAGGATAAAATTGGAAGTGGGCAATAGTACTATGTAAAGTGTCAATAATTTCAAAATATCCTTTCCCTTTGAAAGAAAAGTTTTCAAAGTAAGCTGTATCCCATGTTAATATAGCATCTGCATTAAAGAAATTTTCACTTACGCTGGTGTTGCCTATCATTATGTTGGTATTGCCTATCATTATAGAATCAATAGCTAACGAACTTTTTTGAAAAAAATCAGCTGGATTCATGGGTCTGGTGAATATATTAAGTTGTACAATTTTTCCCTTACTACTCAATGTATCGATAAAAGTCATTATTAAGACATTCTGATTTGCAGTAGGTTTGAAGGAATAATAAATCGCCTCGATTTTATTGAATTGACAAATACTATCACTTATCTTGATAGTAGAGTTTGTTGAACTTCGAACCAGATCAGTATAAGGTAGATAGACTCCTCCTACATTAATATTTTTTTCAGGATTATTGATATTCTCTTTATTGCAAGCGATAAACAATAAGGAAGTCGCAAAAAGAAAGATAAATTTTGTTTTCATTTTTTTCATTTATTTTTCCGCATCGCTATGTAGAAATTCAAAAATCATCATTCAGGTTCTTTCTCTTTTACAATCTGTAAATATTTTCTTCTTATCTGGTTCTCAATCAGTAAAATTAAACCAAAATTCCAATATCAAATGCAATTATAGTTAACATATTNNAAAAAAAAGGCCGCTTTTGGGGCGGCCTTCTGTGCAAACATCAATTCAACATCAGAGCGGAAGGAAAAATGTACCTGATTTATTCCCAATCACCCAATAGAGCCTGTACCGCTTAGGACAATCAAAATTGGTGATAAGGTTGTTATCGTTGTCGTAGCCGAAGGTAATGGTAGCCGATTTGGAGGCAGCGGGAATCTTGTGAACAATGATTCCGGAACAAGGATTCATATCGCAGAGTTGTTTATGAACCACCGACTGTGTGATGCTGGAGTAAAACTGTTCTCCATTCCGGTTGATTCCCCAGGTTGCAAGATTGGTGTATCCCTCGGCAGTTCCGAATCCATCGGTTATCATACGCAAGGGGGACGATGGAGCGGTAAATGTACGCTGGCGGGCAATGTTCCAAACCCTGCTGGTGCCGTTATCGAATGTAGCCGTAACAGTACCCCACTCCCTGTGTACAATCGATGTAACAGAACTGTCAAGTTCCCAGAGGTAATGGCCACTGACATTCTGAAAATGCTTCGTTCCGTTCAAGGTTATTAAATTTCCATTGGAAAGTTTCGTGATCCTGAAAGTGTCAAGTTTTATGATCACAGTAGCACCTGCCTGGCCCCAATTTTCCTGGTATTTTTTCTTTATCGAAACATGGCCGGTGCGGTAATGGGTTCCCAGGCAATCCAGTCCTTGATACGTGATATCAATTGTAATGCTGTCATTTATAACAGGACCGATGCATGTTATCGCATCACAGGGCAATGATTCAGTAGATTTTAATTTCCCTTGAGATAAAATCATGTTGGCGTCATTCAACGCCTGGTCGGAGGCATTCTCGAAATTGTTTTCATCTTTGGTTAATTGCTGCATTGACTCCGTGTTTGCAGAGTCTTTGGTTGTAGTCTTGTCTTTGGAACAGCCAGCGAACATAAGTGTCATTGCAGCGGCCATCAGGAATCCGAACCGGAACATATTTTTTGCTTTCATGGGTTTGTTTTGGGATTTAAGATTATGTTTTGGAATATTTTCTTTTGGGAATAATACACCGGGAAACGGTTTAACCCTTACCTGTATATCAACTTTTTTTAATTTTATTGCGGAACGGTCTGAGATATGGAATAAACACCGCAAACAGCGAAGAATCCGGCCCCTCCGGGGCTCAGGTTGGTAGGGACATTGGCCGGGATGGTGTTGAACAAGCCTCCCTGCCATTGGGTTTCCTGCAATACTTCACGGATAAACTCAGCATATTCAGGCGTCATGGAATACCTTATTTCATTGATTGTAGTTCCGGCAGGGAAAGAAACTTTCTCCACCGATGGAGCAAAAATCTCACTGACATCCAGTGTCGAAAGCGTATAGAACAATAACCTTGCCTTGCTTTTCGCGGAGTCGGTTTGTTGATATCCCGGAACCTTCGACCAGTCAAGAAGAACTTCCCACATAGCCGGGGCTTCCGTGCTGAAGGAACTGGCCACCCAGGATATATGATACAATTCAGAATCTTCATCCTTTGAATAAACCAGGAAATTAAAGACTGAGGCCGGCGCCATAGCTGATTTTGCAGAAATAACCTGGTCGCCATAAAAAATGAGCAGCGAATAATTCTTTCCCTCCCGGGCCAGGAATGGGAAAACTGATTTGTAAACTCCTGAGCCGGCCGGTTGTTCGGTCATGTTAAATACCGAGTCTTCATCTGAGATCAGGATGGTTGCACCGGTCACCGGAGCCGGTTTTGCATTTAATTCGGTAACAGGGAAGGTAAGTGTTAAGGATTGGGTTTTAAGTTCACCTGTAATAATCCCATCAACGACAACGAGTTTACTGGCCTGGCTTTTCAATTGCCAGTTCGTTTTCTTCTCGCACCCTGAGAATGAAAGCAAAATGAGGAAATACAGGATCATTTTTTTCATCAGAACTTGAATTGATAATTAAGTGATGGGATCATTCCGGCAACAGATATCGTTGTTGGGATCAACTGGTATTCTCCGTCCAGGTTCGAAGGGACAACGATATTCCCGTTCCCATCCTGGATCTTGTTGAAATTCACTGAAAACGGATTCAGCCTGCCATACGCGTTGTAGAGGGTCAGTATGAGTGCGTGCTGGTAACGCTGTTCAGGCTTGCTGAGTGTCCATTTTACCGAAAGGTCGAGGCGGTGGTAATCGGGCAGGCGGTCGTTGTTCCGGTCGCCGTAAATCGGGATGGAATACCCATTATTATAAAAGAACCCGACCGGCGTCGTTATTGCTCCTCCGGTCATGTAGAGCCAGTTGGCAGAAAATGCCCAGTGTTTACCAGCCGTATAAGAAAGGTAAATGCATACATTGTGCGGCCGGTCATAAAATGCCGGGTATTCTTTCCCGTTATTAACTTCCGGCGTCTGAACAAAGGTCCGTGAGTAAGTATACCCGATCCAACCGGTAAAATTATTTTCCGTCTTTCGTAATATCAGTTCAATTCCATAGGAACGTGCCTTTCCGTCCCGGATCTCTCCTTCGAGCAGGTGATTAAATAAAAGATTAGCGTGATCTTTATAATCGATATGATCATGAAATATATTATAAAAGATTTCAGCCGAAAAATTTAGTTTCGTCCTGAATACCTGTGAATAATATCCCAGCGAAACCTGGTCGCTTTTCTGGGGTTTAATGTTCGGGCCACAGGGAGCCCATACTTCCAATGAAGTAAACGGACTTACAGAACTGGAAAGCACCTGTAAGAATTGCGTGGTCCGGTTGTAACTTGCTTTCAGGGAGGAACGGTCATTCAGCATATACCGGAAATTGATACGGGGTTCCGGGCTGATAAAACTCGAGTAGGTCGACAGGTTCGAAACCCTGGAAGAATCGATCAGGTTATGATAGCCGTCGAAATGATAGACCGTGGTCGGGCCAAGATCCTGCCACACCGGCAACCGGATCCCATACCCTATCGTGATCCTTTTCCCGATCGACATATCGTTTCCTAAGTAAAAATCATATTCCATCGAATGGTATTTCGCGATGGGGTAAGCTGCCGGATCGGTTTGGTTATCTGGCAGGCTTACATTCCCGGGATTCGAGTTGTGATCGGTGATTTCAACACCTTCATGGATGGTGTTCTTCGGATTCAGGTACCAGGTAAAGTCGGTCTTGAAGGTCAGTCCGGAGATGGCTGAATTCCATACATCTTTCTGTTCATTGTCGATGTAGAGATAATACTGGTAACGGCTGTAGCAAATGGTGGTATTGGAAAAAAGCTTGTTGCTGAAGGTATGGTTCCACCGGAACGTGCCTGCCATGTTGTTCCAGCTCATCCCGGATGTGGGATAGCTGGATTCGTTCGTCTGCCCGAAATGATCATACCCATAAAAGAAGGTAAGGTAAAAACGGTTGTTGGTATTCAGTTTGAAATTGACTTTTGCATTGACATCATAAAACAGAATATCAAAGGATTTCAGGGAAGTATTCAGGTCGTTCAACCAGTTCAGCGTCGACATCCTTCCGGAAACAATAAAAGAACTTTTATCCTTTATAATGGGCCCTTCCAGGGTAATCTCGGATGCATAAGGGCCGATGTTACCGGAAAACCCGAACCGTTTGAGGTTTCCGTTCCGGGCCTTGATATCGATGACGGATGACAATCTTCCACCGTATTTTGAAGGAAAATCGCCTTTATATACTGTCATTTCATTGATCGCATCAGGCGCCAGGACGGAAAAGAAACCGAAAAGGTGAGAAGGATTGTAGATCGGCGCTTCATCGATGAGGATCAGGTTCTGGTCGCTGTTGCCTCCCCGCACATAAAAAAGCGAGGAACCGTCACCATAGGATTTGATCCCGGGAACAGCCTGCAGGGACTTGATAATGTCAAGATCGCCGGCAAATCCAGGTATTTGTGATAACGTTTTGGATGAAAACTGAAATTCGCCCAGTGAACTGTTCCGGGTTTCCTCCTGCTTGTTTTTACTCTGAATAACAACTTCTTTGATCGCCAGGCTCGAGGTTTCCATCTCTATTGTTGCCTCCTCGTCCTTCTCAAGATTAATCTTCATCAAAAAATCCTTATACCCGATATAAGAAAAAACCATCTGGTAAGAATTTGCAGGCAACGTAAGGGAATAAAATCCATAAGCATTGGTAGTAGTGCCAAGATGCGTATCCCGGATATAGATGTTGGCTCCGATCAGCACTTCCCCGCTTGCTTTGTCCTTGAGGTACCCGCTGATGGTATGCTTCATCGCGGAAGGAACTTGTTCCCGGAACTTATCCGTCTGGTCCTTTTGATTCATCTTAAGAACAACCTGGTTTTCCAATACAAAATAGTCGATCCTGTTTTTCTTCAACACCAGGTCTAAGATTTCACGTACGGTCTTGTTCCTTGCTTTCACGCTGATCTTCATATCGAGCGGAAGGCTTTGCGGGTTGTAGGAGAAAAAGATCTTCCCTTCATCCCCGATTTTTTGGATCACTGCGCCGAGGGATTGCTTATGGACGATAAGCGTGATTTTCTTATCCAGATCCTGGGAGAAAACGGAATGGGAAAGCATCAGAAAGCAGAAAAAGAAAAGGTATATGAGTTTCCTGATTTCCAATGATGACGGGATAAATTAGTTACACTTGTTGCCTGAAATGTCGGTCCATGTCCTGTGGGTGCTGATGGTCAGGTCAAGTGTGGCCTGGAGGACATGCAGGATGGATTCCACCGATTGATGATCGAAGGTGGCCGTAACAAGACAATAAGAGACCGGTGTTGCAATGCGCAGGTTTGCATGGTAAACTTTATTCAGGTCGGCAACGATCGTGACCAGTGGTGTGTTATTGAAAATGAACCGTTGCGTCATCCATGCCCTGTAATTCTGATCGGTATTGATATCTTTTACCATCTTTTCCTGGCCGGGAATGATTTCGGCTTTTTCACCCGGTGACAGGAAGAGACTGTTCTCCTTATGATCATCGAAATAAATAGCCACAGAACCGCTGTTCAGGATCACTTCCATAGTATTGTTGGCGGCATTGGTATTCACATAGAATGAAGTGCCCAGCACCTCCACCCGTACATTGTGGCTTGTAACGATGAAAGGTTTTGCATCGTCATGCCTGACTTCGAACCAGGCCTCGCCGTTGAGTTTTACATTTCTTTTATTCTTTTTGAAAGAAGACGGATATTCGAGGATAGCGCCTTTATTTAATGTTACAGAAGTGCCATCCGGGAGTTTTCCTTCTTTTATGGACAGGGTTGCGTTTAATTGTTTTTGCTCAGGACGGGTAAGGTTACGGAAAATAAAAAAAGAAGGAATTACAATGATCAGGATGATCGCGGCAATCCGCATTACCTGTCGATACTGAACGTGAAGGAACCGGCTTGTTGTCTGTTGCTCATCATCAATTAAAGCATGAATAAAACCTTTTTCTTGTGCCTCGTGCCTGGTGCCTCGTGNNGCCGGCTTCTCCGGCCAGGTAGAGGGTGATCAGGTCGATCGGATATGTGGGATTTGTTTCCATAGTTATGCTGACGATATTACACTTAAGTTGGCTTTTACCCTTAGTTTGATTTTAAAATTATTTCGCCATTTCGCTTTTCGCCATTTATTTTGTGAATCTGTGACTTTGTGACTTTCTCATTCGAGGAACTCTGCCAGCCGTTCGCGCATGTGCTGCAGTGCCTTCGACATCTGGGTTTCCACCGTTTTGACAGAGATCTCCAAACGAATGGCAATTTCTTTGTACTTCAGGTTTTCATGCCGGTTGAGCACGAAGATCTCTTTGCATTTTACCGGCAACTCTTCAATGGCTCTCTCAATCTTATCCCTTATCTCAGCTTCTACGAGCCGGTCGGGTTGAACATAAGTTTTATTCGAAAGCAATCCTTCTATATTCAGTATTTCCTTATTGAATTTTTTATTATCCCGGAGCCAATTCAGGCATTTGTTGCGAACAGTAGTACTAAGGTAAGTTTTTACCGGCTTTGAAAGATCGATGCTTTCCCGTTTTTCCCAAAGACTGATAAAGGCTTCCTGCGTGATCTCCCGGGCCGCATCGTGATCCTTTGTATACTGAAGTGCAAAAAAGCAAAGTCCTTTGAATTCACTGCGGAAAAGTGATTCGAAAGTTGCTTTGTCCAGCAAATGCGGACTATTTGTATTCTGTTCTTCCAGGATAAAAGAATGTTCAGATATTACGTGTAAAAATAGCTTTTGTTTTTGGAAAAGGAAAAAAATATTCGGGCAGCATTGATTTTCCGGATCTGTAAGTTTCCCCATCTTTTCAGACATCTACTTCTTTCAATCGTGAACTGAGATCTTTCACGGATGTCAGGCTTTCCATTAATCCCGGAAGGTATTCCGTAGAAGCAATGAAAGTCCAGATATAGGATACAACGGCATAGATCTTACCTGTAGAAAACTTATCCACGTCAACGCATATAAAGAGTACCACGACAAAGATGATCATCAGCAAAACCTTGATGACCGCATAATCGATGGAATTCCATTTTGCGATCTCGTGTTGAGGCGGTACCATATCGTGATAATATTGATGGATCTTGGCTGTGTTTTTTTCATCCACCAGCCGGTACAGATCTTCGCGCGTATCATGAATATTCTTCTGAAGTGTCACAACATGACGGCGGTATATATTATTGATAAGGATGACCGGGAAAATTACGAAGAACGCCACGGCAGCAATCCGCCAGTCGTAAAAGAACAAGGCAATCACGCCCCCTCCTGTGGCAAAAATCTGCCAGCTGACTTCCGGCAAACGTTCCTTGAAAAAAACGATATACTCCCTGGCCAGTTCAGCCCGTGCCAGGATCTTGGAAGCTGCATGCCCCTGTTTTTTTGAATTTACGATCACGCGTGTGGCAATGTCGGCATACATCTTCGAATAAACCCTTCCGCTGAACAGCCTGCTCATGGTACCTCCCACAACATTCACCATGTAAATGAAGATCCAGATAAACAAAGG
>PLMO01000171.1:38706-58203 GCA_003142515.1 Bacteroidales bacterium | reverse complement strand
CTTTTCGGAGTGGGCTCAATATTATTGTAATTAATGATGAAGCCCATCACGCGTGGCGGGTTCCGGCAGAGAGTAAGATTAAGGGCATTAAAAAAGAAGATATTGAAGAAAGCACTATTTGGGTTGGTGGTCTTGATAGGATTAATCGTGCAAGAAAAATAATACGTAGTTATGATTTCTCTGCCACGCCCTTTGCCCCATCTGGTAAAAAAGCAACTGAAGAAGCTTTGTTTCCTTGGATTATAAGCGATTTCGGCCTGAATGATGCTATAGAATCCGGTCTTGTAAAAACTCCCCGTGTAGTAATTCGTGATGATGCCAGCCCTGACAAACAGCTTCATTCAAGGCTTTATCATATTTACATGGATGACACTGTGAAAGATGATATAAACCGCAAAGCTGAAGAACACGAATCATTGCCTGACCTTATTAAAAATGCCTACATTTTGCTTGGCAAGGATTGGAAAGCGACAAAAGATTTATGGGATGTATCAGGTCATAAGGTCCCTCCGGTAATGATAACAGTTGCTAATACTACCAATACTTCTGCTCGCATTAAATATTCTTTCGACCACGATTCTTTTTTACTGACTGCTTGGGGTTTAGGCGATTTATGCATTCCTGAACAGACTCTTCAGATTGATAGCAATGTATTATCAAAAGCAGAAGCGGAAGTCGAACAAGTTGAAATTGTTGCACCTGATGAAGAATCAAATGATGAACAGGAAATAGATGATGATACTCCAAAAGAAAGAAAACTAACTAAAAAACAGCAGGCAGAATACTTACGTCTTATTGTTGATACTGTCGGTAAAACCGGTCAGCCGGGTGAGCAAATACAAAATGTAATTTCTGTAGGAATGCTCAGTGAGGGTTGGGATGCCAAAACAGTCACGCATATCATGGGATTGCGTGCATTCAGCAGTCAGTTGTTATGTGAACAAGTTGTCGGTCGTGGCCTTCGCAGGACTTCTTATGATGTAAGTAAAGACGGTTTATTTGACGCAGAATACGTCAATATTTTTGGTGTACCGTTTACATTCTTGCCTCATGAGGGTGGGGAAGGTGGTCCTCCGCCACCTCCGCCACCGCCAAAAACGAGAATAGAACCTGACAATGATAAAGTTCAACACGGAATCTTGTTTCCTAATGTTCTCAGAATAGATCATATCTACAAGCCCCGTCTTACTATTGACTTTACTAAAGTAAAACCCCTTGAACTCGATCCTTACAAATCAATAACATCTGCAGAATTGGAAGGAATTATCGGTGGCAAACCCAACCCTGCTGCACTTACTGAAATTGAGCTTAATGATATCGGCTCACGCTTGCGTATGCAATCTTTGGTTTTCAAGGTAGCAGCATCAATTTACAATTCAGAAAAGAAACCGGATTGGAAAGGCAGCAAAGAAACATTCCTTATACAACTCATTGCTATTGTCGAGCAGTTTATAAAATCTGATTTGATAATAATAAAGAACCCCCTGTTTCATCAGGATGCAATACGCCGGCGTATTCTCATAATGCTAAACCTTAACAAAGTTATACAGCATATTTGGAATGCAATCAGGTCTGAGAATACATCCTTGCTTACCCCTGTATTTGACAAAGAACATCCCATTAGAACAACAAGCAATATGCGAACATGGTGGACAAGTAAAAAATGTGAATCTTTCAGTAATTCACATATTAACTTCACTGTAGTTGACAACAAATGGGAGTTCCTGGAAGCCAAAACTATCAGTAACTCGAAATTTGTCAAATCTTTTGTAAAAAACGACCATATTGGTTTTGCTATAATGTACAACCATCAGGGTGTCATTAACAGGTATTTTCCAGACTTCATTATCAGATTAAACAATGACAATCATTTAATTCTGGAAACAAAAGGCCAGGACACAAACCGAGACAAAACCAAACGTTCATTTCTTGACGAATGGTGCAAAGCAGTAAACCAACACGGTGGTTTCGGAAAATGGGAATGGGGTGTTTCGTTTAACCCAAACGACTTAGACGAGATAATTCAAAACAAATAAAATGAAAAGCCAACGTACTTCAACCAAAACAGTACCCTAAGTTGAAAGATGATTCATTGAAGAAATTCCTGATCACTCGCTGATTCCATTTGAGAAACGCAGTGCCAGCTCCAGGATATCTTCTCTCCTGGCCAGCACATTGGTCCATTCTTCCGGGATCTGGTCCCTTCCATAAATTATCCCGGCAAGGCCACCGGCAAGGGCTGTAACGGTATCGGTATCTTCGCCGAGATTTACGGCCTGCAAAACCGTATCCCTGTAATTGTCATTCCGCATCACACACCAGAAACAAGCTTCGAGGGTATGAAGCACATATGCAGAGGAACGAATGGTAGATTCGGGGAAATCGGCAATGTTGTTAAAAAGTATTCTTGAATAATGCTCGTATTCGTGTGAACCGGTATTTTTTTTACAGAAATCGGGAATGAAGTTCCGCAGCTTTGTATAAGCCCGGTTCTTATCCTGTCCTTCCAGTAAACTCATTATGAAACGGGTATAGATGAAACAGCCGGTGACAGCGCGGGCATGTGCATGGGTCAGCGCCGAAACTTCCCGGATGATGCGGTAACCTTCTTCCGCCGGTTTATCCTTCAGGAAAAAAGCAAGTGGCAGGATCCGCATCAGCGAACCGTTCCCGTTTTCCTTTTCATTAACTCCCTGTTCCGGGATCGGCTTGATCCGCAGCCCCATTTCGAGAAAGCGGTCGATCCTTTCAATCGCCTTGTTGGTCTGTATGCCAATATCAAAAACCCTTCCGCGGGGAGTCCAGAACCGTTCGTTTTTCCATTTTGAAAACTGAAGGGCGATGTCTTCCAGGTCATATCCCCTGCAAAGGCTTTCTGCTGTACAGAAAAGCATCGAACTATCGTCACTCCAGGTCCCGGGCGGCTGGTTATACCGCATGTTCCCCAGCATTCCCTGTACCGGGTTCTCCTGCAGCCATTCACGGGTTTCAAATTCCACGGGAACGCCCAGGGCGTCGCCGACGGCAAACCCAAGAAATGCATCCTGAATAATATCAGCAAAAGTCTTCATGATGATATAAAAATAAAAATAATAGATGAATTAACAGGGGATGACTAAAAAGTATTTTTTTACCGCAGAGGCGCAAAGGCGCAGAGAAATAATTTATTGAAATTAAATTCTTTGCGTCTCCGCGTCTCTGCGGTTCTAAAGTAAATCTTTACTTTTTAGTCACCCCCTGAGTAATCTCTTTTCGTTTAATGCAAATCTTTACGGATCCTCTTTCTTTTCGGCGTTTCCGTGAATTTATGATCGTTCTTTTTTCGCTTGCGGAAATCACTTTCGTCCCTTCTGCGTCCGTCATTCCCGGTTTCCAATCCGATGGTGATCTCCGATCCACGGAAATCCTGGTGTTGTAATACTTTGATCAGTAAATCCGCAAAGTCGGAACCTACTTCGAACGAAGCAGACCGGTCGGAAAGATCAATCCTGCCGAGGGGAACTTTTTTTCCGGGCGTATGTTCGTTTACGAGTTCGATCAGGCTGATCGGGAAAAGTCCGTCGGCCTTGCCCTGGTTGATGAAAAGGCGTGTGAAGCCGGAATCGTTCTTGCGGAAACGTGCAGGAACGTCTGTATCCCTGTCACGCTCCTTGTAAGATCCCGATTCGCGTTCCTTATAAGACCCTCTTTCACGCTCTTTGTAAGATCCTCTATCACGTTCTTTATAAGATCCTCCGTCACGCTCTTTATAGGAACCTGATGACTTATCATCGATAACATTGATGTCCCTTGCATTCTTGTAATATTCGAGGAAGCGGTTGAATTCAAGGGCTACAAAACGTTTGATGATTTCTTCTTTATCGAGCCATTCTAATTTGCGGTAGATCGTTGGAAGATAGCTATCGATCTCCGTTTGCTCAATATCCACCTCTTCCATCTTGACGATCATGTTGAACAGTTGTTTCTCACAGATCTCCCTTCCGCCGGGAACTTTTGCTGCAACAAAGGTTTTTTTGATCTTTTTCTCGATCTGTTTTATTAAATATTTTTCCTTCAGGTTAATGATGGCGATGGAAATGCCCGCCTTCCCGGCACGACCGGTCCTGCCACTGCGGTGGGCATAGGCCAGGAGGTCTTCGGGAAGATTGTAATTGATAATATGGGTGAGGTCGTCCACATCAAGCCCGCGTGCGGCAACGTCGGTAGCCACCAGCAGCTTCACATGACGGATGCGGAACTTCTGCATGACCATATCGCGCTGGGCCTGCGACAGGTCACCGTGCAAGGATTCTGCATTGTACCCGTCGTGCATCAGCTTATCGGCAACTTCCTGGGTATCCTTGCGGGTCCTGCAAAATACGATCCCGTAAATGTTGGGATAAAAATCTACTATGCGTTTAAGAGCGGTGTATTTATCTTTTGCATAAACGGTATAATAGAGATGTTTGATGTTATCTGCGCCCGAATTGCGGTCGCCGATGGTTATTTCAACGGGATTGCGCATATACTTCCGGGCGATCACCGCAACTTCATTTGGCATTGTGGCCGAGAAGAGGAGGGTAGCACGTTCTTTTGGTACTTCTGAAAGGATATCATTGATACTGTCGACGAATCCCATGTTGAGCATCTCGTCGGCCTCGTCGAGGATCACGGTTTTGACCTCGTTCAGCTTAATGGCTTTCCGGCGGATCAGGTCACAAAGGCGGCCGGGAGTGGCAACCACGATCTGGACTCCTTTTTTAAGTGCCTTTATCTGAACCTCCATACTGCTTCCACCATAAACCGGAAGGATTTTCAGGTTATCGGTGTTCTTTGCAAAATCATTCAGGTCACCTGCAATCTGTATACAAAGTTCACGGGTAGGAGCAAGGATAAGCGCTTCCGGCACTTTGCTATGCGGATCGGTCATCTGGATCAGCGGCAAACCAAAAGCAGCCGTCTTTCCTGTCCCGGTCTGGGCCAGGGCAACAATGTCAACAGGACCGGACAACAGGAGCGGGATCACCTTTTCCTGTACCGGCATAGGGAATTCAAAACCAAGTTCCTTCAAAGCATCCACATGAACAGGGTGGATACCCAATTCTTCAAATGTAATCATAAAACAATTTTACTTATGTGATTTCGGGCTTTCCGGTTTACCCCGACCAGACACTGCTGGGAACCCTAACGGGCATGGAGATAGGAAATACTAAAACAGATCGGCTAACCGGAAACACAGGTTAATAATGGGGCAAAGGTAGTACTATTTTCGGATATGTTGTATTTTCAAATAATTACAGGCATTTCCTTAAATACAGTCCCTTCAAGCATCTTCCCTGCTTTCTTTTTATTTGTTCCGCCCCATTGTTTAAAATAAAAAGCAACATTTTCCTTCTGGCATTGTTCCTTAATATCAATCACCCATTCTTCTTTGATTGGCCTTGGAGTCCGTCCGCTTTCGCCGCCTACGATTACCCAGTCAATACCTTGTAAATTCATATCCGGTAAAGAACTTAAAAGCGGTTCACAGGATAAGAATTTTACCCTTGCATTTGTTTGTCTTAGTAGATCAATGCGTTTTGTAACACTACTATTCTCAACAGTAACACCCATCCAAAGATTGTGAGGCCATTCAAGCCAGCCTTCACTGTCATAGTATTTCAAAATATCAGCGCGTTTGGTTAAAGCCTGGAAAACATGCTGAGGGTTTTCTTTAATTACCTGAAAAATCCTTTGAATAAATTCAATTGGTACATCTTTATGAAACAGGTCGCTCATTGAATTAACAAAAACCATTTTCCCTTTTTTCCAGGTATAGGGTTCATTTAATACTTCAGGATGCAAGGTGAGTTCAAAGCCATTTTTATACTTTTCCTGCCCCATGGCTTTCAGTCGCCTGGCCATCACCTCGGCATAGCAGTGCTTACAACCGGTCGATATTTTTGTGCATCCTGTAATAGGGTTCCAGGTGCTTTCAGTCCATTCTATTTTTGTGGATGCCATGTTTAAACGTTTGTAATACGTTCATGATTTCTTCCCTTTGCACTCCCAAAAATTGCTCTATCTTTGTCCCACCACAGAGCCCCTTCGAAGATAGCATCTTCGAACCAACGTCGCCGCAAGGTGGCGTTTCTTTTTTTATACTCTGCCTTCAATCATTTACCTGATATTGTTTTTGAATCTGCTGAAGTACATCGTCATTGAATAGGGATTGATTGCTGTACGATATTTTCTTTTCGTATGCCAGTTTGCCAATAATGACAGATGGGTGAATTTCATACTTTGCTGCACACTCTTCCACTTTTGACCGGGTGAGATATCCCAAATATGGATTTAAAAAGTTCCAAATCTCTGTATGCTTTAATTTTTCAGCCGCCAGGTTGTTAGCTTCTGCTTCCATTGCATTGATCTCACCATCTTTCAGATCATCCAAAACAAAAGGAGTCTTTTCATTTAAATGGTTTAAAATATGTGCAATTTCGTGGGCAACCGTAAACCAGAAATTATCAATCCTGTTATAACGCCCGGTATAAACAATTACAGGATTCTTTCCGGAGTAAAATGCAGCTCCGTCCAGGTAGGTTTTTTGCAGATGTTGTAAAACAAAGAAAATGACACCTGCTTCCGACAATTCTTTAATATACTGGTTAATCCCTTTTTCTTTAACCGTATAAGTATGCAAGCTATCGTATAATTTTTCCAGTTTTTGCTTTTTATAGGAAAGATGCGGGAAATTCCCGGCTTCATTAAGGGCTTTTTGATACCATGTAACAGCATAGGAAGCATTAAATTGATTGTAAGCCTCCGATTTACGCGTCAGGCAAGGCAAATAATGTGTATCGAGAATTGAGAAATCCAGTGTTTTCCAACCCCAGAACGCCAGTACCTGCTTTTGCAGTTCGGCTGCTGATTTAAACGGTTTTAACCATCCCTTGGCAAGCATGTCTTTTACCGGCATGCGTTCATAGATTAACCCTTTTATTTCAGCTTCAATTTCCGGTTTTGATTTTTCCTGTGATAACCATAACCGGTACCCCGTGTCGATATTGATCCAATATTGTGCAGATGTATTGAATACTTCGCCCAGGACACGCGCCATGTCTAACGTCAGCGACTGTTTGTCCTGCAAGATCTTGTTAAGATGTTTAACAGTAAATCCCATTACTTCTGCAAGGTCGGCTTGTGTCCAGTCGCGCAGTTTCATTTGTTCACGGATAAAGTATCCGGGACCAAACTTTTTCGCTGCTCTTAATTCACTTGTCTGAACCATGATGTTTTGATTATTTAGTCACCGTAGTGATTTGATATTGCAAGCAGATGGAATTTCCCGACAGTTTGTTTATCATCTTTCCAATCTACTTCCATTTCAAGCCAGTATTTACCTGAAAGCCTCATAGAGTAAAGTTTTTCAGAACCCTTCAGTCTCTCAAACTTTAATCCCTTATCGGCCCATAAATCATAAATATTGACAGATGCTTCGATTTTTTGTATCACAGAGAAAAACTTTTCTGTTACCTGATCAGGCAGCCTGAGTTTTTTAGACTTGCCTGAAGCATAAAGTCTTTCTAATTCTTTATCATCCAGAAATACATCCAAAGCGGTGAAATGTTTAGCAAAGATACACATAAAAGGTAAATATGCAAGCACTATTTTACCTTATAGGTTATTTAGGATATATTTTTATCTGTTTCCGAGTCACACATAAAAATTATCAGTCACCGCATAAGCAGCCTTGGCTGGTGCCATCGAACGAAGTGAAATTGCGCCAGGCGCAGCTGCGTTGCGGTGACGAGGCCGCCCGGCCTAAGGGAAATGAAAAGTGAGAAGTAAGTAATAATTTGTGGAATGTGAGAGACAGCAAAGTGAAAAGTGAACAATTCTCAGTTAACAGAGAACAATTAACAACGAACAGTTCAAATAAAATCCAACTCACCAGCTCATGAGCTCATCAACTCACCAGCTAGAGCGCCCCCATCAACTGTTTCAGCTTAATTTCGGCCACTTTTGCCGCATAGCCGAAATTCGTTAAACGGGTAAGGGATTCTTGGAAACTTTCCTGGGCCTGTCTCACTTCAAGTGCCGTGGTTTGTCCCAATTTCAGCCGCTGCATTGAAATAGTCAGGTTTTCTTTTGCAAGGGCAAAATTATCCTTCTCAATCCGGAGTAACTGAAGCTGGTTGTCAAATTCGGTCAGGGCAAGCTGGAGCTGGGTGTTGACCTGGAGTTTGGCACTTTCAAAAGTAACCTTTGCCGANNACATTCCCGGCCTGGTAAAGGGGTATCGACAAGGTGGCGCCTAACTGTGGCCCATAGGTTTCGTTCATCCTGACTGTTCCGATAGCATAATCGCTGTGAAGAAAATCATATCCTGCTGAAAAATTCAGGTTAGGAAGCCACAGTGCCTTGAATTCATTAACCCCCAACTTGGCTATCTCCACCTGTTTCCGGGAAGACAATACTAATGGATTCACAGAGAAAAGTTTTTGTGCAAGTTCTTTTTTATCCGGATGATAATCCTGGGTAATGGAATCCACCACTTCAAAAGGTTCTTCCGGGTCGCGCGACAGCAGTTGATTGAGTTGCCGCCGGGCTGCCAGGATTACCGCTTGTTGTGAAATGGCATCCTCCTGGTAAACATTCAGGTCGATCTTCGCCTGGAGAAGGTCAGTCTTGGGTGAAAGTCCTGCATTAAAACCAGCCTGGAGAAGGTCCACCCGTTCCTGGTTAAAACGGATCACCTCCAGGATCGCCTGCAGCTCTTCTTTCTGTCTTACCACATTAAAGTATCCAGCATACACGTCGTATAACGTTTGCATGACCTGGTTGCGGAACTGGATCTCTCCCAGGGCTTCAATTTCATTCAGTTTCCTTTTTGTGACAAACATCTTTCCCCCGTCAAACAAGGTCCAGGTCAATGCGATGCCGGCCGACAGTGAATTCGAATTTGCATTTGCTGCTGCGGTAGGGGGTGCGTCATAATTATGCTGGTTAACATGGTCCAGGCTATAAGCATCGGTACCGGTGATCCCGGCCTCGGGTAACATCCCGGCATTGCCGGCAGTATTGTTTCGTTTACTGATATCGGCAGCATTACGGGCAATCCGGATGTCAAAATTGTTCTTCAGCGCAAGGGCGGCTGCAGAATCGGCAGTAAGCAGTTTTTGAGCAGGGGATGCAATACAGGCGAAGATCAGGATCACAAAAAACAAGAACACTTTCTTCATCGGCATCAGTTTATCAGGGGATCCTCGTTTATTTCAGCGCTTACCTTGTTGGTTGCCATCAGGACATACATTGCAGGAACCACGAATAAGGTAAGGATCAATGCGAACAGCAATCCGCCTACGACTACGATTCCCATCGGCATACGGCTGTGTGCTCCTGCACCCAGCGCCAGGGCAATGGGCATAGCGCCGAAAATTGTTGCCAGCGAGGTCATCAGGATCGGTCGTAAACGGGCTGCGGCAGCCTCAAAGGCAGCTTCTGCCTTGGGCAGTCCTGCTTTCCTTTTCTGGTTGGAGAATTCCACGATGAGGATCCCGTTTTTTGTTACGATCCCGATCAGCATGATCATCCCGATCTCCGAAAAGATGTTCAGCGTCATCCCAAACACCCATAAAGAGATCATGGCTCCCGCCATGGCCATCGGTACGGTAAGCATGATAATGAAAGGATCGCGGAAACTTTCAAACTGGGCGGCAAGAATCAGGTATATTAACATAAGTGCCAGCACCAGTGCAAAAGAAGTGTTTGAACTGCTTTCGGCAAAATCACGTGATGGCCCGTACAAGTCAGTCTGAAACGACTCATTCAGAACTTTTTTGGAGATTTTCTGCATCTCGGCAATTCCTTCTCCCATGGTGTGTCCCGGTGCGAGGGAAGCGGAAACCGTGGCTGATTTGTACCGGTTATAATGATATAACGTCGGAGGATTGCTGTTTTCCTGCATCTTTAACAGGTTATCCAGCTGAATTAATTTCCCGGAATTACTACGCACATACAATGAAGTAATATCCGAAGGTTCACTTCTCAATGTACGTATTACCTGGCCAATCACCTGATATTGTTTTCCGTTTCGAAGGAAATAGCCGTAACGGCGACCGCTTAATGCAAATTGCAGGGTATTGGAAACATCCAGGACATTGACGCCAAGATTGGTCGCCTTCATCCTGTCGACCGTGAGATCCAATTCCGGCTTGTTGAATTTCAGGTTCACATCCACATTCCCGAATATACTGTCTTTCCTGGCTTCATCAAGAAATTTCGGAAGGAATTGCTGCATCTTGTCAAAATCGAGCGTCTGGATCACAAACTGTACCGGCAACTGTGATCCTCCTGCCAGCGAAGTGGAGATAGTTTGTTCCTGGTTCGGAATAATCCTGGCCTCCGGGAAATTCCGGTAAAGCCTGATAAGCTTGTCATAGACTTGCTGCTGGGTAGCCTTTCGCTCGCTGGGTTCTGTAAGAAAAACCTGGATGCCACCGATATTGGTATTGGTCCCTCCAAACCCGGGAGCGGTTCTTCCAAAAACCAGGCGGGCCTCGGGAATGCTGTCCATGACCATCTGATCCACACGACTGATCAGGTTTTCCGTATAATCAAAATCAGTTCCTTCCGGTGCCGTGATACTGGTTCGGATGATACTATGGTCTTCCAATGGCGCCAATTCGGATTTTAAATTTCTCCCGATGAAAAAGATCAACACAAAGCATATCCCAAGGATCAGAAATGATAACCATTTGCGGACCATAAAATAGCTTAATACCTTCCGGTAACCATTGTCAAGGTTGACAAAGAAAGGCTCGGTAAACCGGTAGAAACGGGTATGCCTTGATAGGCTCCCGCCAAGTTTGACATTCAATACCGGCGTGAGGGTCAGGGAGACAAAAGCCGAGATGAGTACGGCCCCTGCCACCACAATCCCGAATTCCCGGAACAGCCTGCCGGTAAATCCCGATAAAAAGATCACAGGAATAAAAACAATCGCCAACGTCAGGGAAGTGGAGATAACGGCAAACAGGATTTCACGTGTGCCTGCAAATGCAGCCGCCCATTTATCCATACCTTTTTCGATTTTCTTGAAAATATTCTCCGTCACCACAATCCCATCGTCAACGACCAGCCCGGTTGCTAATACAATGGCGAGCATGGTCAACACATTCACTGAAAATCCGAAGATATACATGATGAAGAAAGAACCAATCAGCGAAACCGGTATATCGAGTAGCGGACGTAATGCGATCACCCAGTTCCGGAAGAACAGGAAAACAATCAGCACAACTAATGAAATGGCAATAACTAGAGTCTCTGCCACGTCGGTTACCGACTGCCTTACAAATTTCGATTTATCATAGCCCACGGCCAGTTGTAACCCTTTAGGAAGGTCCTTCTGGATCTGATCAAACCGTTTATAAAATTCATTAGAGACTTCAATATCATTTGCACCAGGTAATGGGATCAACGCAAGACTGATGCCATCGGCCCCATTCAGCTTTACGCCCGTTTCTTCGTTTTCAGGCCCCAGCAGCGCTTCTCCAATATCACTGAAACGGATGATCTGGTCGTTGGTCTGCCGGATGATGATATTATTAAAATCATCTTCGGTGGTCAGCCTTCCGAACGTATTGACAATGAGTTCTGTATTGTTCCCTCTTACCTTCCCGCCGGGGAGCTCCACATTTTCCTTATCCAGCGCATTATTTACATCTTCCGCTGTAATGTCATACGCCGCCATTTTATCAGGGTTCAGCCAGAGACGCATGGCCGGCCGTTTCTGCCCGTAAAGTCCTACAGAACTTACCCCGGGGATGGTCTGGAGTTTTTCCTGCAGTATATTCTCCGCATAATCACTCAGCTCCATGGCGTTCATTGTCGTACTCTGAATGGAAACCGTGATGATCGGGTCGGCGTTTGCATCAGCCTTGGTTACGACCGGCGGGGCGTCAATATCCTGGGGAAGGTTCCGGGCAGCCTGTGCAGTTTTATCGCGTACATCATTCGCCGCTTTTTCAAGATCGGCTCCCACATTGAACTCTACTGTGAGGTTGCTGCTGCCGGTGGCGGAGGATGAGGAAATGGATTTGATCCCCTCGATTCCGTTGATGACTTTCTCCAGCGGTTCCGTGATCTGTGATTCGATGATCTCGGCACTGGCGCCGGTATAGGTGGTTTGTACGTTGATCACAGGCGGGTCGATGGCAGGATACAAACGTACGCCCAGGAAAGTATAGCCCACTATGCCGAACAGCACAATAACCAGGCTCATTACGATGGATGCAACGGGGCGTTTTATCGCGAAATCGGAAATAGCCATACCGGGTTATTTTATCACTTTGGAAAATTTAAGGTCGGCCTTGGGCTTCAGAAAAACAATGCCCGTAGTCACAACGGTATCGCCGTCATAGATGCCGTTTAGTACTTCAATGAAAGCGGCTTGCCGGATACCGGTACTGACGGTGATGAATTCGGCTTTTCCATCTCTTGCCACGATCAGCATTTTACTCCTTGCCTGCGGGATGATAGATTGAGTGGGAACCAGAAGGGCATCGGTATGCTTGCCAAGTTCCAGTTCAACAGTGGCAAAAGCACCTGGTTTCAATGCTGGCGAAACATGATCCACAACCGCACGTACCTTCAGGTTACGTGTGTCCGATTCAATCCCTCCTTCGGTTGCCATTACCACGGCTGTATATTTTGCACTGTCTCCTTCAACAGTGAATGTCAGCAACTTCCCGGGAATAATTTCCCGGCTGTATTTTTCCGGAACGCTGAAATCCAGTTTCAGGCGGTTTACCATCCGGATGGTAGCCAACGCTGTGGAAGAGGTGGCCTGGGCGCCCACACTGATGTTTTTTAGGCCGATCACGCCATCAAAAGGAGCCTTCAGTTCTGTTTTCCCGATCTGAACTTTGAGCAGGTCAATATCATCTTTAATAGAATTTACCTGGAAAACGGTCTGGTCATAATCAAATTGGCTGATCCCGCTAACCTTCAGCAATTCACTCTGCCGTTTCTCGGTTTGCTTTGCCATTTGCAACTGGGTTTGTGATTTTTTAAGCTGCGCCTGCAACTCCCCGTCGAATAATTTTACCAGGACCGTACCTTTATTAACCAATTTCCCTTCCGGCAGGTTGATCCACACTATGCGTCCAATGGTCTCCGGCATCAGAACCGTTTCTTCAAAAGGCAATAAAGTCCCCGAAACCTGGATTGTAACCTCCAGCAGGCTGGGTTTTACAACATATCCTTCCACGCTCAGGATCACGGCAGGGCGTTTATTCTTCGTGTTTTTATTTTTTGATCCGGAATGGCAGGAAGTAATTCCGTTAACAATAAGGATTGCAAAAAAAAGTGAGATCAGTCGTGTTCTCATAAATTGACCGGTTCGTGATAAGATCAAAGAGGATGATTCCAAACGTTTTGCTGGTCGTAATAGTATTTAAGCTTAAAATTCATGAAAAAAATGCTTTTAAAAGCAGGGGCAAAGATAAACAATTCAGGAATGCTGATCAGCAAAATACATATCCACTAATCCCTTATGCTTTGCCTGTACTTTCCCCCGGTAGGTGCAGGAAAAATAATCTTTGACTTTTTCGTAAGTGGCGCCGCTGATATTCACCTTTCCCGGTTCCCCGCTTGTTTCCATCCGTGATGCCGTATTCACCGTATCTCCCCAGATGTCATAAGCAAATTTCCGGGTTCCGACAATTCCCGCTATAACGGGGCCGGTATGGATGCCAATGCGCAATTCAAACCAGGTTTTACCGCTGTGCGACCGTAAAATTTTCTGGACCTCCATGAATTCCTGGAACTCCAACGCACAACTCACCACATCCTTTGCATGGGAATCGTTATACACAGGTAGCCCGCCAACGCACATGTAGCTGTCGCCGATTGTCTTGATCTTTTCAATCCCGTACCGGGTCACGATCCGGTCGAATTCACTGAAATAAAAATGGATCTCCTCAACCAGTTCATCCGCTTTCATCTTTTCACTGGCCTGGGTGAAATCCTTGAAATCGGTAAACATCACGGTCACTTCTGCGAAATGTTTTGCTTTTGCCTTGCCGGTTTGCTTCAGTTCTTCCGCGGTCTCCCCGGGAAGAATATTCAATAAGAGACTTTCAGACCGTTTCTTTTCCTGGTCCAGCCGGATGTTCGATTTCTTCTGTATGCGATAGTTGCGGAAAATGACAAACGACAGGATAAACAGGAATGCAACAAACACAGCCATCATATTTCGCTCGGTCTTTTTTTGCCGGATCATTCGTTCGCTTTCCCGTTTCTGCTCTTCATTGATCTTATCGCGCACTTGCTGTTCCCGGTTAATTCCGTTTATGATCATCTGCTCCTTTCTCGACATGTCATTAATACTATCTCCCAGGTTGCGTGTGGTAACCGAGTACAGGTAAGCATCCTGGTAATCGCCCATGCTGTAATACAGTCCTTCCAGCTCACTGGAGGAAAGTAACATCAAATCGAAATAGGGAACTTCTTTTGCAATGTTATAGGCAGTATGAAATTTTTCAATGGCTTCCCCATTTCTGCCCTGACGGCTAAGAAATTGCCCAAACCGGTAATAAAACTGCGATACTTTAACTTTGTTGGATTCGGCAGGCATCAGGACCTCCGCTTTTCTAAAGTAAAAAAGGGCGGAATCGGATGCCTTTTCTTTCTCCTTGAAATAAGCCATCAGCTTGTAATATATTGCAGGTTCCTTTTTTGCCAGGTCTTTAAGTTCCTTTGGATATTCCCTGTTATACAGATCGTAAAGCCGGTCTGTTTTCTCTGCATCGATAAGGTAAGTGCGGTAAAGCGCAAAAGTGTATAATTTCAGCTTGTTGGCTTTCCGGGAAATGGAAAACGTAAGCAAGTCCTGCAGGTTCCGTTCGTCGACCAAAGAACCTGAAATCCGCTCGATCGACAAAAGGTCCCATTGTACCCACATCTGTTTTACCTTATCATTCGGGAAAACCTTTTTTGTAAGTTCTCCTTCTTTCAGTTTAAACTTGATCGATTGTTCAAACATCTTATTGTTACTGTAGAACCTCGATAGCTGATTATAACAGTCGAGCATCAGGAGCGGATCTTTTATTTTTTCAGATAACTCTATGGCATTCAGGAAATAACTATGGGCTTCGTTTTTTTGCTTTTTCCCTTCCAAACTCCGGGCAAATAACAGGTAACTCGCCACACGTAATGAGTTTTTTTCCATAGCGCCCGCAATCCCGATGGCCTTATAACTATACATCAGGGCTGCATTGTAACGTTCAGCTGATAAATAAAGTTCAGCCAGGTTTTTGTAAACACGCCATTCCAGATTAAGGTTATTTAATAATTTCACGAGTTCTAAGGCTTTCAGCCCATATTTCTGTGCTTTTTCAAAATCGGTCTGAAGATCGGTAATCTCAAGGTAATGAAAATAAGCCATGAGGCGTAATTCCGGCCGGAAACTCATTTCGGCTATGCGGATCGCTTCATCACACAGGCTGTCGGCTGTCTTCATGTCACCAAGATAATTGCAATAAAAAGTGGAAAGTTGAAAAAGCCGCTCCATGTTTATACTGTCCAGGTCCGTTCTGTGCATTTCCCTCGGGGATGAGCTTTTGACGGACGGACGACTGGTACAGAAGGCCTGTGCAGCGAGGAAGAATACGAGTATGAATAGCAACCCATTACGGGACAACAGGATGAATCCTGCTGTTGTTTTGAAAGTAGCTTCTGGATGAATCCGTACTATCATTCAAGCTGTTTTATAGAAATGATTTTCGCCACACTATTTATGCTATGCGAAAATATGCATTTTTTTAAAAATATTAGTATCTATTTTAAAATGTCATATATTTATCCAAAATATGTGAATGTTTAAAAACCATTAAATGTGATCACCATGAAAAACAAGAAAATTTTTTGGGCGGCCTTACCATTTTTGGCAGGCGCTATTTTTGGAATTTCCCTTTTGGGGTTGCTCTCCTTTACCGGCCAGCCCAAATCGCCCGGCGCTGATCCCGGTGTCACCAAGATCTCTACCGCGGATGCCCATACCTACGCTCAGAAATACTTAAAAAGTGCTACTCCCTATACTTCGATAATAAAAGGGTTCACCGTCGACTTAGCAGAGTTGACCATCATGAATTCTATTCTGGCGGCAGATCCTTCGGCTGAAGGTTTCAGGTTTTATTTCGGAACCGATGCATCCGGAACCAGGCTTTTAATCACTTGCGGAGTAGATGCGAATGGATCCGATATGACCGGAACCATTTTCACCGCTCCACCACACAACGGAGGCCCCTGCCCGCCGGTATGTGATATAAACAGCCCGATAAGCGGTCAATAAAATAGTTAGTTTTTCGGTTTGTCCGGACTGAAGTTGAGAAAAGTGTTATTAATTTAAACCATATTCTTTTCTTGAAAAAGAATAAAGGTATGCCGGAATTACAACGGCTTTATTTCTTCGGCAACCGGTACTTCAACCTTGGGAAGTTTCTGTATCTTGGGTTTTGATACGGCCTGGTTTTTTGGTTTACGTACCTTCTTTTTCTTGGTAACTTTTTTCACTTCCACTCCAGCTAATTCCAGTTTCGGTGCTTGCTGACCCTTGGGTTTTCTTCCCCTTTTCTTTCCGTTGTTTGCCGGCTTCGGTTCCAGGGGTTGATTCTTTGGCTTCCTGCCTCTTTTCTTTCCGGTCCGAGTGGGTTCGACCTTAGCGCTTTCAGCTTGTTTTTTCAGCTTGCTTAAGGTCTGCTGCAGTTTATCAATATAGGATCCCGCTTCTTTAAGTTCATCTTCGTAAAGGGCAACAAGAAGTTCCATTTCTTCCTCATTAAATTTCACTGTTTTCATTTGTTAAAATTTTAGTTTATATTAGTCAAATGCCTGTCCTGCTTAATGCAGGAGAATACCCATGATTCCCAATCATGGTTTGTATTAAATGCGCTTAAATGGATATTATATATTGAATGAGCTATATTTCAAGGCACGAAATTAATAAAGTTTATAATACCAAATACTTATGATAAAAAACAATTTAGCTCTGATCCGGATAAAAATATTTACAATTTAAAATTTTTGAATGAAATTTTCGATCCGGGAAATTATTACCTTTACACCCTCAAAAAAAAATAAACATGAAAAAATATTTCCTCTTACTGGCTATGCTTTGCATAGCATTCTCTTCATTTGCCGTAACGGTTCCTATTGAAAAAGCAAGAGATATTGCTATTGGGTTTTATGCTCATTTCTTATTACAGGACAAAGGACAGCCGGTGATAAACGATGCACGGGTGACAGTATACAGGAACATTGCAACTATCTATACATTTACTTTTGATCCTGTTGGTTTTGTAATTGTTGCCGCTGACAATGCCGCCATTCCCATTTTAGGATATTCAGATGAAAGCACCATTCCCCGGGAAATCACCAACCCGGCAACAAAGGAGTGGTTCGACGGATACAGCCACGAGATTTACCAGATTATCACGAACGCACTCAGTAACCAGGAAACATTGAAAAAATGGAATGCGTTACTTGCTGGGAATTATAATAAATCGCCTGAATACGATGTAAGTCCCCTACTCACAACCACCTGGGACCAGGGTTGCTATTACAATGCACTCTGTCCTGTTGATGGAGGAGGACAATGTGGACACGTTTGGACAGGCTGTGTCGCCACGGCCATGTCACAGATCATGAAATTTCACAATTTTCCTCCCCAGGGAGTGGGTTCACATACCTATAATGATCCGCCGTATGGTACACAAACCGCCGACTTCGGGAATACCATATACAATTGGTCATCCATGCCGAACAATGTCGGAAGCAGCAATATTCCGGTGGCCACCCTGATGTACCATTCAGGTGTATCCGTTAACATGCAATATTCCACCAGCGGTTCCGGTGCATACAGTGAAGACGTTCCCTATGCCCTCATGAATTACTTCAATTATCAGCCGGGAGCCGTGATCCAATATAAAAACAATTTTCCGAATGTAGAAGATTTTAAAAACCTTATCCGGACGGACCTTGACCAGCAGTTGCCAGTATATTACAGCGGATCAAACCCAACCGAAGGCCATGCATTTGTATGCGACGGATACCACCTGAGCGACGGCACCTTCCATTTTAACTGGGGGTGGTCGGGATCTGCTAATGGATGGTATTCCATCGGGGCACTGAACCCGGGCGGATATTCATTCAACGATGACAATGCAATTGTCGTTCATATCAAACCTTATAACCCGAACCTGATCGTACGGATCACCCACCCGGTGAACAATGCTGTGATTGGAGTTGGATATCCCGTTCAGATTATAGCCCATACGGTCCGGGGTAATGCTAACCTGATGAAGCTTTTTATAGATAATGTCGAAAAAGCTTCCACTACGAATGATTCGATCGTTTTTACCTGGAGTACTTCGGCGCCCGATCTTGGTAGCCACGAGGTCAGGGTATATTCTTATACAACTACCGATACCGTTTACAACGCCATTAACCTTAATGTTGCAGAATGGATCTCCCAGGCAAGCAGTTTTACGACGACCCGCGGGATCAGCTATATGTCTGCAGCCGATAGCAACGTGGTTTGGGCTACGGCATTTGATCCGACCAATCCAACGGGTGCCTGTTCGGATTTTACATTCACGGTTGACGGGGGAAATACCTGGACTCCGGGTGTCATTAATAACACAACAGGCCTGGCCTCTGCCATGGTTTTCGGGATGAGTGCAACAAAAGCCTATGTTCCCATGTACAGGGTTTCGGGAAGTAACCCCCAGGGAATTTATGTAACTACCGACGGTGGGGCCACATGGACAAGGCAAACCTCAGCCTCATTCAGCAATACCAACTCTTTTCCTGATTGCGTGCACTTCTTCAATGAAAATGAAGGCTGGGCACTTGGCGATCCAATCCTCGGAGAATTTGAGATTTATACTACGACAGATGGTGGCACCACCTGGACTCAGGTGAACGGTTCCAATATTCCCAATCCTCTTTCCGGTGAATTTGGTGTTGTCGGTTATTATTCGGCCGTTCATGATACGCTCTGGTTCGGAACAAATATGGGCCGGGTCTATCATTCTACCGATAAAGGANNTAACATGGACATTAGTCAACACAACCGGGCCCGTCTATTCCACGGATGTATCATATATTCCGGGCACAGGGAACGTATATGTAAGCTCTGGTTCAAGCGGTACAAACGGTTGCTCCTATTCCTTCAATGGCGGCCATTTCTGGAATGATTTCGTGGGAACGCAGGGTGCACAATACATGCAAATGACCTGGCTGAACAATCACTGCGGATGGGCTGGTGGAATCAATACCAGTACCACTGAGAACGGCGTTTTTAAATTCATCGGTGTACTTTCTATTCCATTGCCTCCACCATTAAACTTAATAACACAAGTGAACAACCAGGAAGTTCACCTTTCCTGGCAAAAACCGGTTTATGATTCAACTTCCGTGACACTACAAGGGTACAATGTATACCGGGACAATGTGAAAATAAACGCATCCATA
>PLMO01000171.1:0-38665 GCA_003142515.1 Bacteroidales bacterium | reverse complement strand
CTGACGGATCTCTCAGGAAGAGAAGTATACCATTCCCAGCCGGAAAATGAAACTGTTGATATTCCGGTGACGTCATTTCATTCCGGAATTTACCTTCTTTCCCTGCAAACCATGCATGGATCATATCATCTCAAGGTGATGATACGATAGACATCATCTGGAAATTAAGCAGGAATTAGCCATTAGCCATTAGCCATTGGCCATTGGCCATTAGGGATTGATGAACTGATGAGTTGGCGAGCTAGTGAGTTTTTTCTCTGTGTAATTCTTTTGAAAAATTTAACCGTGAAGGCAGAGAAAAAATTATCAATTATCAATTCATTCCTTGTGACTTTGTAAATCTCTTTTCAGATTTGTTTACCACCTTCTTTCCCGTGAAGATATTATTTGCTTTTCTCCTGATTCTGTGATATTTTTACATCGGATTCCAAACATTTTTCGTCAATTCGATATTCCATTCCAGGCATGAAAAAAATTTACCTTGTAATCTTCGTCTTTTTCATTTATCACACCGGCTTCGGGCAATTGTCCGGTATCAAGTCAATCCCGGGTGATTATTCCAGTATTTCCGCTGCCATCACGGCATTGAATGCCCAGGGTGTCGGGAACGGCGGGGTGACCTTTAACGTTGCAGCCGGATACACCGAAACGGCCTCAAACCTTATTATAACTACAACAGGAACCCTGGCGAACCCGATCCTGTTCCAGAAATCCGGGTCCGGGGCTGATCCCCTGGTTACCGCCTCAGCCGGGGTAAGCACAACGCTCGACGGGATTATCATCCTGAAGGGGACCGATTACATAACCTTTAATGGAATCGACCTCAAAGACCCTGCAACAAATACTACCTTCACAACACAAATGGAATGGGGGTATGCGCTCCTGAAAAATTCAGCTACCGACGGATGCCAGAATGTCCTAATCACCAACTGCACGATTACGCTGCAACGCACCTATTTAAGCTCTGTGGGGATCTATGTGGCAAATCATTTAACAACATCAACCACGGCTCTTTCCGTCACTGCAGTTAGCGGGGCAAATTCAAACAACAAATTTTATTCGAACGTTATCCAGAATGTCAATACAGGCATTTCCATTACCGGGTTTAATGATGTGACTTCTCCTTATACTTATTATGACCAGAATAACGACATCGGCGGATCGCTTTCAACTACCGGAAACACCATCCAGGATTTCGGGGGAGTGGCAACAACCATATCTTATGGAGTAAATGTGATTTACCAGAATGCATGTAACATTTCTTACAACACGATCAACAATTCAGCCGGAGGAGGAATTGTTTCAGCCAATGTAATATATGGAATCCAATACAATACATCTACCAATGCCACAGGTACAATTAACAACAACATCATCACCTTATCGCAGGGAAGCAATATCAGCCGGATCTATTGCATCTACTCAGGCATAAGTGGTTCTGGCTCACTGATAGCGAATGGAAATTCCTTTACTGCATCCTTTGTCTCAGGCGCTACCGGGAACCTTTATTGCATCTATAGTTCAACGGCCATGAGTTCTTCCACGTTCACCGGCAATCAGTTTGTCAGTTGTACGAATCTGAACACCACCGGATCGGTTTATTTTATTTACAATTCTGTGACAACCCCCACGGTTACCTTAAGCAATAATACCATGAACACTATCACAAAACCTTCGGCAGGAGGAAGTATTTATGGGTATTACAATGCTTCATCTCCTTCCGGAGGAACAGAAACCATTAACAATAACACTTTCACGAGTATAACGATAACCGGAGCCACCGCCTTTTACGGGATCTGGTCACAGAACGCTTCCACCACCCAGAACAAAGCCATTTACTACAATACGATCCAGAGCATAACGGGAGGATCCACGACGATATACGGAATTTATGCCCCGGCAGGGAGTTCCAACAGCATATACGGGAATACGGTAAATACCGTCACGACCGGTAACGGTAGCACAGGCGCCGGAATCTTCTACGGAATATATGTCGGATCAGCAGCTACAACAAGCCTTTCGGTATATTCCAATACTGTTTACGGGATAGCCAACGCGAATACCGGAGCCACTTACGGAATGTATATCGTCGGGGGCGCCACGGTTAATGTTTATAAAAACTCGGTATATGGCCTGGCAGGATCCGTGGCGGCTTCTGTACTCTATGGATATTATGTCAATTCGGGGACAAACGTATACATTTATAATAATTTTCTTTCGGGGCTTGCTACGCCGCTTGCCAGCGGACTGAATGCCATCAGCGGAATTTATATCAACGGGGGCACGAACATCGGGCTTTACTATAACTCTTTATACCTGAATGCAACCTCTTCGGCTGCCACGTTTGGAACTTCGGGTATTTATACATCTTCAACACCTACGGTGGATATACGCAACAACAATGTCGTCAATGTTTCAACGCCGGTCGGAACAGGAGGATATACCGTTGCTTACAGGAGAAGTTCAACTACGTTAACCACCTATGCAAGTATATCCAACAACAATAACTTTTATGCAGGAACACCTTCTGCAACGAATCTGATCTTTTATGACGGCACCAATTCAAGCCAGACATTGAGTGCATACAAATCATTTGTGACGCCGAGAGATGGCCAGTCAATCAGTGAAAACCCACCGTTTGTCAATGTATCAACAACACCTTATGACCTTCATTTGAAAACCACCATTGCAACATCCTGCGAAAGCGGTGGAACAGTCATTTCATCGCCTGTAAGTATTGTAATGGATTATGATGGAGATGCCCGGTATCCGAATAGCGGTTACCCGAATAATGTAAGTTATCCTGCCACAGCACCCGATATCGGTGCAGATGAAACAGCCGGAATCCCTCTTGATGTCAATGGTCCTGTAATCAATTATACCATCCTGCTTAATACTTCTTCCACAACAAACCGTACACTAACTGCCACGATAACGGATGCCAGCGGAGTTCCGACTTCGGGCATCGGTCTTCCGCGGTTATACTGGAAGGTTAATGCAGGAACCTGGAATTTTGTGGCAGGAGTATCTATCGGCGGAACCCAATATACGTTTACATTTGGTGCAGGGGTTATCATCGGGGATGTGGTTTCGTATTATATCGTGGCCCAGGACAATGATACGCCTACACCGCTATCCAGCGCCAATCCTGCCATTGGCGCATCCGGCTATACGGTGAACCCACCAGCTGTTTCAACCCCTCCCACAAGCCCGAACACTTACACTATCCTCGGGAGTCTTTGCGGATCGTACAATGTTGGTGCCGGCCAGACATATACGACACTCACCGCCGCTATAACCGACCTGAATGCAAAAGCGATCATTTGTCCGGTCACTTTCCTTTTGACAGATGCCACTTATCCATCGGAAACATTCCCGATAACGATCGGACCCAATGTTGGCTCCAGCGGCACCAATACTGTGACCATAAGCCCCGCCGGCGGGGTTACGCCAACCATCACGGGCTCTTCTGCAACAGGAATCCTGATTCTGAGTGGGGTCGACAACGTCATCATTGACGGGTCAAACAGTGGAGGAACGGATAAAAGCCTGACCTGGATTAATACAAATACTGCCGCAAACACATATACAATCGGGTTTGCAAACGCAGGAGGCACAGACCCTGCCACAAATAATATCATCCGGAATTGCAACATTAAAGCAAGCAGTCAGGTGACTAATAACACTTATGGAATTTATATGAATTCCACTGGAGGCGGGTATGATAATACAGTCATCAACAACAATACGATCTTCAGCGCACGAAACGGGATTCTTTTTGGCGGCGCCGCTACTGTCGTTGCCAACAACGGCCAGATCACAAATAACATCATCGGTACAAGCACGGATGCAACATCCATTCAGTACCGCGGAATCACGCTTCAATATGCAAATAACACCTTGATCAGCGGGAATGAGATCATGGGGGCTCCTGCGGGGAATGCCAATTATTACCAGGCAGGAATCTATGTCACCACCGGCGCTATCAATACCAAGATCCGGAAAAATAAAATTCATGACTGGTATTATAACGGAAATGGGGAATGGGGAAATTACGGGATCTACTATGGTTCGGATGCTTCCACCGTGACCGAAATCTCAAACAACCTGATCTACCAGATCAAAGCAGACGGTTACCCGAACTCAATTAGTTATCAAACCGATAATCCGTATGGAATTTACATTGCCACCGGGGGAAATTGCCAAATCTGGTTCAATTCCATTTATCTCTCTGGGGCTGTGCTGTCCACGGTTTCTCCCGGAACAGAACCGGCATGTCTTTCCATTAACCAAAGTATCACTGCACTTGATATCAGGAATAATATTTTCAAGAATTCCATGCAAGCGCTTTCCGGAACACCAGCTGATTACACTTATGCGGTATACTGTAATTCTGCGAACACCGCTTTCACAACGATTAACAACAATGATTACTGGGATGACGGGATTGGACCTGACGTCGGGTACATAGGGGCTGCAAACCAGGCGACACTGGCTGCCTGGCAGACTGCCACGGGGCAGGATGCCGCTTCTGTGAATGTTGATCCTGCATTCACTTCTGCATCCGACCTGCATACAACAGCCGCCGGGTTGAACAAGGATGGGATTACTATTTCATCGATCACTGACGATTTTGCCGGAACTTTGCGTACAGATCCACCTGATATCGGGGCTTATCAGTTTTCTTCCAACCCGGTTGTAACGACAACTTCTGCTACCGGGGTATCTTGTGGAAGCATAACCTTAAACGGGACTATCAATCCAAACAATGCAAACGTTACCACGGGATTTGATTATGGTCTTACGATTTCTTATGGTTTCTCGGTCGCGGGAGTTCCTGTAACTATAAACGGAAGCACCCCGATGGCAATAAACGCTGTTGTAACCGGCATGATTCCTAATGTGATCAATCATTTCAGGGCAAAAGGAACTTCCGGAGGGCTGACTATTTACGGCAACGATATGACCATAACTCCTCCTTGTCCTCCTATTGTTGTTACAACTGCAGCAAGTCTGATCACTTCCTCAGCAGCCACATTGAACGGAACCGTGAATGCAAATAATCTCTCCTCCACAGTTTCTTTCGATTATGGTCTTACTACCGCGTATGGTACAACGGTTCCCGGGGTTCCCTCTCCTGTAGCCGGCGGAACAGCAACTGCCGTATCAGCAGCCATCACAGGTTTGACACCCGGCATCACCTATCATTTCCGGGTCAACGGGACTAATACAGTCGGGCTCACTAACGGAAATGACATGACCTTCACCACCCTGGCGGCTCCACCGACAGTTATCACCACGCCAGCCACTTTTATCACAGCAACGACTGCCACCCTTAACGGGACGGTCAATTGCAATGGTGCTACAACCTCAGTCACTTTTAACTATGGACTTACCACAGGATATGGATCCACAATTTCTGCAGTTCCTTCAATTATTATCGGGAATACAGTGATAGCTGTTTCCGGTAACATTACAGGTCTTACCTGCAATACATTGTATCATTACCGGGTGTCAGGTACGAATTCGGCAGGGACATCCAACGGGAACGATATGACCTTCACCACCTTAGGAGCAGTAAGCCCGGCCGGACCCATAACCGGTCCAACCAGTATTTGCCGGGGTGCAACGGGCGTGATATACACCGTTGCTACCATTACCGGGGCCACAGGTTATGTCTGGTCAATTCCAGCCGGCGGAGTGATCGTTTCCGGGGCAAACACCAATACCATCACCGTGAATTTCTCTCAGTCTGCGGTATCGGGAAATATTACAGTTTACGGAACGAATGCGTGTATGAACGGATCGAGTTCCAGCCTGGCGGTTACCATGAATATCCTGCCGGTACCCACGATTACGGGGCCTGCATCTGCCTGTGTGCATTCCACAGGAAATATATACACGACGGAAACCGGCATGTCCGCATATACCTGGTCAATATCTTCCGGAGGGATTATAACCGCCGGTGCCGGCACAATCAGCATCACCGTGACCTGGAACATTGCCGGTGCCCAAACCGTAAGCGTCAACTATACTAACAGCAACGGATGCATGGCTTCTTCCGCCACTGTTAAAAACATTACTGTTAATCCGCTTCCGGTTCCTACCATCACCGGGCTCGCAGCAGTCTGTGCCGGAATGACCGGGGTAACATATACCACTGAAGCCGGAAATACAGGATACATATGGTCAGTTTCTGCCGGAGGAACCATCACGGCGGGTTCGGGAACGCGGACGATCACAGTTAGCTGGAGTACCGTGGGTTCGCAAACAGTCAGCGTAAATTATACCAATACGAACGGTTGTATAGGGGGCTCTCCGACAGTAAAAAATGTTACGGTGAACCCACTCCCGGTTCCTACCATTAGTGGCGCCAACTCCGTTTGTGCCGGAGTAACCGGAGTAACCTACATTACGGAAACAGGCATGACCGGTTACTTGTGGACAGTTTCTGCAGGCGGAACCATCACAGCCGGTTCAGGAACCAATACCATCACAGTAACCTGGAATACAGCCGGCGCTCAGACTGTGAGTGTAAATTACACCAATTCTAACGGATGTACCGCAAATTCGCCGACCATCAAAAATGTTATCGTGAATCCGGTTTATATCCCCACAATAACCGGAACCAACGCTCTTTGCATCAGCACGCAAACCTACGTGTACACAACGGAAACCGGCATGAACAACTACATATGGCATGTTTCTCCGGGCGGTACCATTATTTCAGGTGGAACTACCACCAGTCATACAGTTACGATCCGATGGAATACCACCGGTTCCCAATGGGTGAGTGTCAATTACTCCAATAGTTATAGCTGCAGTGCAGCAACTGCTACTTTTTACACGGTCATCGTTAATCCTGTTCCCGTGCCGACCATCACAGGGAGCAATAAAGTGTGTGCAGGGACTACCGGTGTTATTTATACCACCCAGCCCGGAATGACAAACTATAGCTGGAGCGTTTCATTAGGTGGCATTGTTACGGCAGGTGGTACTTCCTCCAGCAATACCGTTACGGTTACCTGGAATACAGCAGGTGCCCAAACAGTGAGGGTGAACTATACCAATTCTTACGGTTGCACGGCTGCGTCACCGACTTCGTACCCGGTTACAGTAAGTGCCTTGCCACAGCCTACCCTTACCGGTCCTGTATCCATTTGTGCAGGAACGGCAGGAAATGTGTATACAACACAAGCAGGTATGAGTAATTATATCTGGTACGTTTCCCCCGGCGGCATAATAACTACAGGCGGAACTTCTACAAAAAATACCGTCACAGTAACATGGAATACGGCAGGAACTCAGATGGTGTCGGTCAATTACTACAATTCCAACGGATGTACAGCGGCATCACCGGTGATTTTGGGTGTAACAGTGAATGCATTACCGGTTCCAGCTATAACAGGAAGCAGCGCTCTTTGTTCAGGTGTTTCCGGTATTTATACGACACAATCCGGCAACACCAATTATACCTGGACGGTTTCTTCCGGGGCTACCATCATGGCAGGAGGAACCACCACGAGCAGTTCCATCACAGTGAAATGGGCCGCTACAGGATCACAATGGGTTCGGGTCAACTATACGAATTCATCCGGTTGCAGGGCTACGACCTATACCCAGTTCAACATTACTGTAAATCCGCTGCCGGTTCCTTCAATCACAGGATTCAAAACTGTTTGTCAGGGATCTGCAGGTATCGTATATACAACCCAACCAGGAATGACAGGCTACACATGGACCATCTCAACCGGCGGAATTATAACTGCAGGTACAGGCACCAATTCCATCACTGTTTCCTGGACAGGATCAGGAGCACAATGGGTCAAGGTGAATTATTCGAATACCTTCGGATGTTATGCTGTCACACCGGTTCAATACAATGTAACTGTCAATCAGGCAACCGTTCCATCCATCATCGGTATCTTCAGCGTTTGCGTTAATACAACCATCACCTATGGCACGGAAGCGGGCATGACCAATTATATCTGGACTGTCTCTGCAGGAGGAACCATCACATCCGGGTCAGGTACACATATTGTAAATGTACTTTGGAATACTCCGGGAGCTAACACTATTTCGGTAATCTATACTTCCTCATCAGGATGCCCGGTACTTACACCGACCATTAAAGCAGTAACCGTATATGCACGCCCGACACCTACAATTACAGGCCCAACAAGCCCTTGTGTCGGGGCGTATGAATTCTATGTAACAGAACCCGGGATGACCGATTATACCTGGACGCTTGGCGGTTCCGGTGGGATAATTTATTCAGGATTTTACAGTCATCAGATCTATGTTCAATGGGTTACGGCAGGAGCCAAAACCGTAAGTGTGAATTACAGTGCTGCTGGTGGCTGCAGGGCTCCAACACCTACTGTGTTTAATGTCAATGTAATTAATTGCACCAAAATAATGGTCACAGGGAGTGATACCAGCCTTTCAGCTGCCAGTTTTACTGTTTATCCAAATCCGAATAATGGAAGATTCACCGCACTTATCCAATGTGAATGCCGGGATATTTGCACTCTTGATGTTTTTAATATGATGGGAGTAAAAGTTTTTGAGCTCACCAATTTGAACATAGAAAGCAAAATAGAAGTTCCGATCGATCTGCAGAATTTACCACAGGGCATCTACTCGGTGATTTTCCGGAACAACAACCAATGGATGATCCGGAAAATAGTGATCAATAAATAACCGCTTAGCTGATCTGCTTGAAATGGCTCACGAATCGGCCTTGAAACACCTGACTATTTAAAAATAATCATATGCAGTTAATGAAAGCTATTCAGGTAAGTTCACCGGGCGCTGACTTTGAACTGATTCAGAAAGAAATTCCCAAACCGGGGAATAACGAAGTTTTAATAAAAGTAGAAGCATGTGGTGTATGTCATGGAGATGCTATAACAAAAGAAGGACATTTTCCCGGGATCAGATATCCAATTATCCCGGGTCATGAAGTGGTCGGGATAGTGGATAAAGCCGGACCAATGGTTACTCATTGGAAAGCGGGACAAAGAATTGGCGTTGGTTGGCACGGTGGACATTGTAATCAATGCAATTCATGCCGCAAAGGCGATTTCGGGGCATGCGAGAAGTCACTTACAACCGGCCTTCACATGGATGGTGGTTATGCCGAATATATGATTGCACATCCGGAAGCAATGGTAAATATTCCAGATGAACTTACTGCAGTGGATGCAGCGCCACTTCTTTGTGCAGGACGAACAACTTTTGGAGCGCTGCAGCATAGCGGTGCTAAAGGAGGAGACCTGGCTGCAATACATGGCCTGGGAGGATTAGGTCATCTGGCAGTGCAATATGCTGTTAAATTAGGATTCAGAACAGTTGTATTGTCTCGTGGAAAAGAAAAAGAAGAACTCGCATATAAATTGGGTGCTCATATTTATATTGATACTGATACCGGTGATGCTGCAAAACGATTATTAAAACTAGGCGGCGCACGGGTAATCCTTTGTACTGCTCCAAGCGGCAAGGCCATCTCTGATTTGATCCCGGGACTTGGTAGAAATGGACAGGCAATCATTATCACCGGTGCAATGGACATGATGCAGATCCCTCCAGCGCTTTTACTTGGAGGTGAACGTTCCATCCGCGGATTTGTCAGTGGAAACATCGAAGATGCAATCCGTTTCAGTATCCTTACCAAAGTTATCCCGATGGTTGAAGTATTTCCTTTAGAGCAGGCGGCATTGGCGTATGAAAAAATGATGACTGCAAAAGTGCATTTCAGGTCAGTGCTGAAAATAAGTTGATAAACAGATCAGATTTTTTTTTCAGGAGGTATTATGAAGGAATTATTAAAACTCATACAAAAAAGGCAATCTTCAAGAATGCCATTTGACACTAAACGTCTTGTTGCAAAGCAGGACTTAATTCAGATACTGGAAGCGGGACGATGGACACCTACTGCACACAATATGCAGAACTATGAAATAATTGTTATTGATGACGATAAGGTTCTGGCGTCAATAGGAAATATAAAACGGCCGGTTTCAGAAACATTTATTCGGGAAAATTATCAGCAGTTATCTTTTTCGGAGGAAGAGCTTCTTATGAAAAAAACAGGACTTTTGGCTGCAATGTTCCCTCCCTCATGGAGAAATCCGGATTTCAGGCTGGATATTAAAGATGAGAAAGCAGATTTATCAATGCAAAGAACATTCCCGACATGTCCTGTAATGCTGATTGTTGTTTATGATCCCGGTAAAAGAGCCCCTGCTTCAGAAGGTGATTTTCTGGGTATTTTAAGTTTAGGATGTTTAATGGAAAATATGTGGCTCATGGCAAATTCCCTTGGGATTAGCTTTCATATAATGAGTTCCCTCAGTTCAGACACCGTAGAGGAAGAAGTAAAAAACATACTTCATGTACCCGAAAATTTAAAGATTGCTTTTTCCTGCCGTTTAGGTTATACCATTTCCACGCCGGCAAAATACCTGAGAGTACGCCGTGATATTAAAGATTTCACTTACCATAATAAATTTGGCACCAAGTTATCATTCGTTTGAGTTCAGCATATTGAAAAATCGTAAATCGTAAATCAAAAAATTCATTCGAAAATCCTAACTCGTCCAATCGTAAATCATACCGTGTCCCCGGCACCTCAAAAAAATATAACCGTTTTTTCTTTCAATTCGCCTTTTTTTATTATATTTCCGAACAGTTCATTTTATTCAAACGAAAAGGAGGCAACATGAAAAAATCAACTTTAACATTATCACTCCTGGTTGTCATTCTGATGGTTTCTGTCTCGTTCAGAATAGCTGACCCGGACCCCGCTTATTTACAGGCTTTTGGATACAGTTCCATCTGTGTTTCAATGAAAGGGTATCCTCTGAAAGATCGGTATGATGCAACTCAATTCGATTTCAGGAACGGGAAATTTTATATTTCAAAAGGAGGAACTATCGACCTCCGTGTCTTTCTTCCTAAGGGCAAAACTTACGGTGACCTGATCAATGAATATACCTCAGGCAATCCTAAATTTAAGGATGTGGTCGAGGTTCAGGGTTACTGGAAAATCTACTCCAATTATGATGATGTTGGGAATAACCTTTTTACGGCCTGGCCCGCCAATCCTTCTGATATGCTGCACCAGAACAAACCTCTGTGGTTTTTACCCTCGAATACAGAAGGAAGTTTCAAGGAATGGAATACCTCGGGCGTGGACTTTACCGATTCGGATAATAACCTGCAACGTGACGTTGGCAACTGGCTTTCGAAAGCAAAATCCGGCTGGCAGCTATATATTTTGCATACCATCGGTTTCCGCCGACATTGCCCTGAAGACAAATACTGGGACGCGCAACGTCTTGAATATATTATTCCCATTTCTTTCGAGATGGCGCCCCCATTTGCAACCTGTATCGTGGAGGTAAAATGATTTAACAGAAAAAGCCGTCCCCCTGGTTCCTGGACAGCCTCTTCATTCTGATCGGGTCCTGGCCCGGCTGATCCCTTTACATCTTTACAATCTTTTTTACAATTACTTTATTTTCAAAGGTAAATCTTAAAAAAAAGATATTCCAAAATATATGGCTGCAGACATTAATAAAATACTTAATAACCTATATGAATTTTATGATTTTAACAATCAAACAATTATCACAGTTGGTGCAGGTGGAGGACAACTTATTGAATATGGACGTATTTCAAAACATGTTCTGGCACTTGACTATGATAAAGAAGCCTTGCATAAACTAAAGGAAAATTTATTAAAATCAGGCCTTGATGATAAATTCACACTTATTCATTCTGATTTTTACCTTTCCAATTTGCAGGGAGATGTTGTAATGTTCGAATTTTGCCTTCATGAGATGAAAGACCCTGAAACCGCATTAAAACATGCACAAACAATGGCACCTAATGTTCTTATAATAGATCATTGGCCAGGTTCTGAGTGGGCATTCATTGGTGACGAAGAAGAAAAAATTGCTAAAAGTTGGACAGCACTTAAATTATTTACTTTAAAAAATGTTCAGAAATTTAATACTGTTCAGTTTTTCAATGATTATGAGGAAATTTATCAGAAAGTGAAAATGCAAGGAGAGACTTCAATCAAAAGAATAAATGACTTTAAAGACAAAAGAAATTTTACAATTCCTATGTCCTATGGGATTGCTTTAATCTCTTAAGGGTTTATTTCCCCGCCGCTTGCGGCGAAAACAATATCTTTGTATGTATGAGCGAAAGCGAATACATACATAAATCGCACAATGTCAGTGTTTTGATATATCATTTTGTTTGTCCTGCAAAATATAGGAATATAGTGGTAAGCAAAGAAATTGATCAAACGCTGAAGGACACCTGTCTTGAGATAGAAAAGAGGTATGAAATTCATTTTCTTGAAATTGGGACTGATAACAATCATGTCCACTTTTTGATACAAACGATACCAAGAATGAGCCCGACCCAAATTGTAACGATTGTGAAAAGTATTACGGCCCGCGAGGTTTTTAGGAATAATCCAGAGGTGAAAGAAATGCTTTGGGGTGGGGAGTTTTGGCGCGATGGATATTTTGTCAACACCGTCAGCAAGTTTGGAAATGAGACAAGTATATCGAAATATGTTCGAGATCAAGGGCTTGAAAAAGAATATACAATTTTGCATAGCAGTAAACAGTTAGCTATTTTGTTCTAAGATACCCCGCTGCTTGCGGCGGGGAGCTTCATTTTAATAAGAATAGACAAATGAACTCAGCCCGCTGTAAAGCCAATATTAACAGTGCTTTTAGATGGGTTGCAGTGTTTACATTCTGTCCACCGCCCATCAACAAACAAAAGGCGTACGACATTATCGACGTGATGGCGAAATTGGCAAAAACCACTATTCACTATTAGTTTCACTACTGCCTATTCTTTTGTATTTTTGAAAACCGGGAATACCGCAGATACACAAATGTAACTGACCATACAAGATGATTGGAAAAACGCCTCGCTTCATTTTGATCATCTTCTTTCTTTGCCGGACCATACCCTCATTTTCCCAAACGCCTGCCGTGGTGATAAGTAGTTATTATAATGCGGCTTCACCACTGGATGAATGGACAGAATTGGTTGTTATAACGGATAACACAAACATGTATTACTGGAAACTCCAGGATAACAATGCAACCCAAACAACCTGGCAACCTGCCATCATCTTTAGTGATCCTTTATTCTGGGATCATATGCGTGCCGGAACAATAATTGTAATACATCACCGCTTTGAAGGTGGATATCTGGAAGATGTAGAAAAATGGGATGGATATATAGAGGTTGCAGCGGATGATCGAAATATATTCCCGGTCTTTAGTGGTGGATCCTTTGGTACTTCACCAGGTTATAATGGTCCAACGCTGAATATCGATTCTGCCGGTGATGTGCTGGTCCTTCTGGATTCTTCCGGGGCATTTGTACATGCATTGGGGCATAGAGTCGTGTCAGGAGCATCTTATAATTCTCTTCCGCTACCGAAACTAAATTATAACGGAAGCTTAACCGATGGCGAAGCTGTGTATGTTTGTCCCGGAGCAAACATTGATGAATACGGGAACCTTGCACCGCAGGATGGATCTACCTGGGCTTCAGCAGGAAGCGGACCAAATTTGACTTTCGGATTACCCAATACTTGTACAACATCCATAACTTCGAATTCCGATTACTGGCGAAGTTTGCGACAACCTCTCTGGATAAATCCCACATTAACGGGTTCCACCAATGGAGGTAATACCCTTGTATCACTGAACTGGAATGCTGAAGTTGATCCATATCCTTCTGATAATACCGAGCGATATATCATCCTGCGGAATACCTCCAATGTATTTGGTACTCCGGCCGATGGACAATTTTATTTTGTGGGAGATAATATCGGTGGAGCAATTGTAGTGGCAAATATCCCTTATTCCCAAACGCTGACTTTCGTTGATACAGTTTCAGTGCCATGTCCCACAGGTCTATATTATGAGATCTTCGCCTATCGTTATGGCTTTGATAATGTATTTGGAAATAATTATAATCCGGCCCGGGGAAGTGCATACAATGAAACTTCGTTCGGTGCGACACAGGTCATCGGCGTATTACCGGTGGCTCCCGTCACTGCTTCGAGTGACCGGAATAATTTCTGTGCGGACGATCCGGGAAATATTACACTCTCCGCACCCGGAGGTTCAGGCTGGATATTAACCTGGTATGAAACAAGTTGCGGGGACACGGTTGTAGGAACAGGAAATGGTGCAAACAACAGCATTACCATCCCTTCGCCAACAGTTACTACAATTTATTATGCACGCTGGCAGAACAACTGTGGCGCGTCCTCCTGTGTCAGCGTGACCGTAACGGTTATTCCAGACAATCTGCTGGCCAGTATTAGCATCTCTGCTAATGTTACTGCAATATGCCCCGGAACAATTGTCACATTTATTGCAACACCGTTAAATGAGGGCTCTTCACCCGTTTATGAATGGCTGGTAAACGGAGTATTGGAACAGCAGGGGAGTTCCCCTGTTTTTATAACCAATTCCCTTACAGGAGGGGAATCGATCGTATGCCGGCTGACATCTTCTTTGTCCTGTCTTCTGATAAACCCTGTAGAATCACTACCCTTGTCTATTCCTCCTGCCCCGGCTCCGGTGGTTAAACTGACCGATAAACCCTATCTGTGTGCAGGAGAACCTATCCAGTTGGATGCCGGTCCGGGATTTATTACTTACCTATGGCAGGACGGCAGCACCGGACGCTATTTCACTGCAACCAACGAAGGCGTTTACCGGGTAACGGTTACGGATTCTCTGGGCTGTAGTGCAAGCGATTCTGTCCTGATGAAGATATGTGATGCGCTGATAATTGTGCCCGATGCCTTTACACCCAATGACGATGGATTGAATGATGAATTTAAGGTGGTTACTTCCCAGGAAGGGATCATCACTTTTTCCATGCTTGTTTATAACCGCTGGGGAGAAATGGTATTCGAGTCTTCAGATGTCCATCATGGCTGGGATGGCAAGGTGAATGGCAGGAATGCCCCTCCGGATACTTATGTCTGGAAAATCGTTTATCAAACTTCTTCCCTGGCAAACCCTTCCACTTCTACAACAACCCTTCATGGAACCGTTACTTTGATTCGATGATTTTTTTATCTTTTTCAATCTTTGCACAATAATAAGATGAAGCAGAAATAAAACTCACAAACCCGCCAGTTCGCCGACTAATAGAGGCATGAATATGGTGAAGAATACAGAATACAAAATGAAGAATGGATGATAATATTTAACTTTGGCATCGAAAACCAGGATCCGGATTTATCTGGACACTATAATAAAAATCTTGTTTATGAAAAAAGTTGCAATTGTAGTTATACTTTATTACCTGATTGGGCTGGTGGCATTTTCTCAGGAAATACCATCCGGCAACATCCCCAAACCTGTAAAGCAGGCATTTGCCAAACAATTCCCTGCTGCCAAAGCGGTGAAATACGGACTCGATAAAACGGATTATCAAATCGATTTCCAGGAACAAGGGAAAGAATGCATTGCCACATACAATTCCGCAGGAAAGTTGCTCGGAACGGACAAAGAAATAACTTCGGACAAACTTCCGAAAGAAGTATCATCCACTGTTGCCCAAGATTTTCCCGGATATACGATTGTTACAGTAATAAGGAGAGAAGCATTGGATAAAGGAATTTGCTTTGAAATGGACCTTAAGAAAGACGATGCAGGATACAGCATCCGGTTCTCTGATAAAGGCGAAATCCTTCAGAAGGTTGCAAGGAAGGTACAGTTTAAGGTAACAACAAAATCTATGAAATGAATTCCTAATGGCTAATTACTGATATTGATAGGGATAATTACTTTAATGGAGATATTTCTCCCCATATCATAGATCCCGGATCTGCCCGTAGTATTATTCGGATAGGGTTCAAAATATTTCAACCTGCTCAGGTGAGACTGATATGCAATGTCAAAAATATTACTGACCCCGATATGAATGCTGCATAGGACTTTACCGTTCTTCTTTGTCACGTCGCCTCCGATTCCGGCATCAAAGAGGGTATAACCCGGTGTAGGCGTTTCTGTGTTATCAGCAAGATAAGCCCTGTCCTGCTTTGCGTAATATTCCATAGCGATCCTGGCATAAACAGACGAAATGTGTTTAATCCCTTTATCAAATTCGACACGGAGTTCTGTATGTGTATGTAAAGGCGGAATGAATGGCAGATACTTGGAGCTATCCGTTATTTCTGTCCCATTCCCGCCTTTGTTTATACCGTATACGACCGAGAGGGAATTCTCAAAATGCATCCATTTGAAAAAGTGAATATCCAGGCTGGCTTCCCCGCCATATAAAACAGCTTCGGACTGATGGAACTTGAATGTCTCGTTTCCCTGGACAATAACTGAATCCTGCCCGAGATGATTCAATACTTTCTGGTTAAAGATATAATTGGAAATATCAGTATAAAACCCTTCTATGCTTGCAATGACCGGCTTGGAAGTATAAAACAAACCAAGGTCTCCCTGTAGGCTGAATTCCGGCTTAAAGTCTGGATTACCGATCTGGTACATATTTGTTCCGGGATGAACTCCGTTAGCCGATATTTCCGAAATATTAGGAGCCCTGAAACCACGGGCAAAATTGGCCTTTATACCAAGGCTTTTGGAAACATTGTACGTTATCCCGACGCTTGCCGAAAGACCTGAAAAGGTATGTTTAAAATCGGAGAATTTCTTCTCTGCACCAGCAGTATCAGGGGGAGATACCTGCATATCAAAACCAGTTGTCGGGTCGGGACGTGTAAACATCTGATCATTACTGAAGAATCTCATATCATACCTCGCCCCGGCACTAAGGTCAATTTTATCCAAGGATTTCTTTATCAGAAGGAAAAGGCCTAAATCAAATTCCCGGTAATCCGGAATAATGAATTCCGTTCCCTTATTGGAATTAATTTGATACATTCCATTAACCCCGGGAGTAATTTCCCATCCCTTTAGATCCGGTAAATAATATTTCAGATCGTACGTAATTGTACTAAGATGAAGATCCAGCCCTGGTGTAGCCGGGGCTTGCGGATGGCTGAATTCCTGCCGGATATTATTCTGATAGCCAAGGATGATAGCAATTTTGCTGTCATCCAGGTAAATATTCGACGTTGAATAAATACGATAATGCTGTATATGCTGGTGCAAGACGGATATCTTGTAAGAATTCAATTCGGAATTACTGACGACAGGTCTGACCGTATCCGCTTCGGTAATTTGTTTCGTGAACTGACGGGTGATTGAATCCCGGCTTCCGTCGGGGATCTCCTGCAAATCATTAAACAAAGAAAAATTCAGATGTGAATATCCCCAGCTCTTGTTTATCCCTGTGTACAAGCTTGCATCCGTTTCACTAAAGGCCGTATTGTATATGCGTCCGTCGTATCTGTTCTGGTAATTCTTTGCCTGTTTATGTGAAATTCTTCCGCCCCAGAGAATACCCTTCTGGTTCCCGTCGAGGGATAATGATCCGCCGAACATTCCATTGTTCGTTTGATATTCCCCCAGGAAATTTCCTTTTATGGTACCGGTCTGAACCGGAAAAAAAGGAATCAGGTTCACTACTCCTGCAAGGGCATCCGATCCATACGTCAAACTTGCAGGACCTTTGACAATTTCAGCTCTGTCGATGGCATATTCATCCACCTCGATGCCGTGTTCATCCCCCCATTGCTGCCCTTCCTGCCTCACACCGTCATACAGCGTTAATACACGATTGTAGCCAAGCCCATGAATATAGGGTTTGGAAATATTTGGCCCCGTAGTGACTTCACTGATTCCGGGAAGTTTTGTAAGTGCATTGATAATATTAGTGTTCACATTCATATTTATTCCCTTGCTTTCAGCAACTACAATCGGGATGGGGCTTCTCCGGATATCAGTAGCTCTTGACGTTCCTGTAACTACAACTTCATTCATCTGTTCGGGAGACTCCTCAAGCTTAAAATCCTTGATTGAGGTGTTTGTAAGATCGACCAGCTCAATAACTGTCTTATATCCTATATAGCTGATTCTTAACAAAGTTTTTCTTTTTGGAAGATTGACAATCTTGTAGGTTCCCGAAGTATCGGTTGTGGCTCCAATTAAAAGATCGGGTATAAACATATTGACACCGAAAAGCGGTTCTTTGCTTTTTTGGTCTGTTACTCTTCCTGTAAGAAGGACCTGGGATTGGGCATTGTCCACTGCCAATATCCCCACAATAACGAAAATCATTATGATGAAATATTTCATATCACTTCTATTTGTGTTTTCATTGATAATAAGCAATGAATGATCAATCAGATATCCACCGCAATTGTCTAATGTGAAATAACCTTATTGGAGATAGTGAGATCTCCGGCCAATGAATCAGATGTGATATGTGGGAGGTGCCCTTAGAAAGGAAAGATTTACAGATATTCCGGGAATGTAAGTTTGTTGCGGGAAAGAGTAAGTACAATTATCAAATTCCTTTTTTAGAAAAAAAGATTTTAGGGATGAAATGAAGATGGAAAATGAAATCTGCAGGATGCTGCAATGCTTGTGTATTTTTTCAATTGTTATATCAGAATGATAATAGTCCTGGGTATCTTCATGCCCAAACAGATCATGAATGAACTCCTTTGGGGTCACTACCGGTAAAAAGCATACCAGTAATAAAATTGAAATATACCGGTTTAATTTAAACATGGTGCAAAGGTAAACCCGAATTTTAAGATTAGAAAATAAAAGTTCTCCGCCATCTAAAATAGGTTGTTTGAAAAAAAGGAGGGAATGGAGATAAGATTGTCTCAAAAGTCTTAATTTCGTTCAAAATTCCAGGCATGCAGTTTCCGATCCGGTTCATCTCAATTGCAGTTTTCTTTTTATTTTCTTCAGGATGTTTGTTCGCGGAAAAAATTCCGGAAGGGACAAGACTTATGATTACCCATACGATCTCAATCACGGGAATCAAACCCGGGAACACGGACCCGATGGGTGAACTTGAATCAGTGGTCATCCCTCTTAAGCGCATAGGGAGACTGTTCCTGATTGAAGCGAAGATCGATAACACGGTAGGCAATTTTCTCTTTGATACCGGTGCTGCCCAGCTGGTGCTGAACAGTACCTATTTCAGGAAATATATGACGACTAATGGTGGGGAAGGAGGGGGCATTACCGGAACAACGGGTGCAATTCAGCATGTGCAGATCAAAAAACTTGATATTGCCGGGTTGTTATACAACGATCTGACGGCAGATGTAACAGACCTCGGCCACATCGAAAACCGCCGGGGTGTCAAGGTTCTCGGGCTTTTTGGCGTGTGTATGTTAAAAGGCATGGAAATGGTGATCGATATCAATCAGAATGAACTTCGACTATATCGCCTGGATAAAACCGGTAACAGGATGTCGGTTCAGAAGACTGAATTCAGGGCCGACGTTACGGAGAAGATCGAATTATACCATAACATCCTTTTTGTCAAAGTTAGGATCGGAGGAAAACTCCTCGATTTTTGCTTAGATACCGGCGCCGAATCAAATGTACTGAACAGCTTTGCCTCCAAGAAAGTACTAAGTACCGTGACGATCCTGAGAAGATCTGATCTGATGGGCGTGGGTTCCGGCGAAGCAGAAGTTTTGCTGGGCAAATTGAATGATTTTGTTCTTGGAGAATATCCTATCCGGGATATGCAGACGATCATTGCAAGTCTCGATGCATTGTCGGCATCCTATGGATACCCGATTGACGGCATGCTTGGATATGATTTCTTTGAAAAAGGGGAAGTTTGTATTAATTTAGTGAAAAATGAATTAAAGATCAGTTTTACTAAAACCGGAAAAAGTTGAAGATACATAGAAAATATTTCCTGGTACTGGTCTTTTTTCTGCCGGTTTTTGCAGGCTGGTCGCAATTCGATCCGAATACCATCTGCAGGGTGGAAAACGGAAAAATCTATTTTAAAATTGACTTGAAGTGGACCAGCGTCCAAAAAAAGGAGCTAACGCGGTTATTTGATCTTGACAGCGTGTTGCTGGCAGGAGTTTTTTCAGGCAAGACTGAAATCTCCGTAAAGGATGCCAATTGGGTGGTGGTGAAATTAAATGATCACCTTGTTGAATTGTCGAAGGTAATCAAGCCCATGCAAGTGAGACCCCCAGCCGCTCATGACGTCTTTATGGTGGATGACCGGTGGATGAAGGCCGCCGCAGGTGAAGCGGAAAGGGAATCGGTGGATTATGGCGTTAATCGGTTTACAAGATTTTCCGTGTTCCTGTATAGGGATGGTGTTGCCCGTTTTTTCCTGCCGGGGCACAAAGAAGCAAAACACGTGTTTTTATCCGGATCGTTCAATTCCTGGAGTACGGAGCAGACTCCGGTGCATGCCTGCGATTCAGGCTGGGTGGTTACCCTGAAACTGCGACCGGGTAAGTATTCCTATAAATACATCCTGGACGGGACATGGTCACAGGACCCATTCAACAAACTCAGAGAAGACGATACCAATGGAGGGTATAATTCCGTGTTATATTGCTACAACCATATTTTCCGGCTCCAGGGGTACGGTTCCGCTCACCAGGTCATACTGGCCGGCAGTTTCAACAACTGGAATGAGAAGGAACTGAAAATGGTTCTTATAAAAGGCACTTGGCTGTTGCCTATGTACCTTCGGGAAGGCACGCATGCTTATAAATTCATTGTTGATAAGGTTTGGACAACAGATCCCGATAACAAACTGAAACGGCCGGATGGCGCCGGGAATTTCAACTCGGTTATCGGGATCGGCGACAGCATCCTTTTCAGGTTGGAAGGATTTCCCGATGCAAAAAATATTGTTCTGGCAGGGAGCTTCAATGCCTGGAATACCGGTGAACTTTTCATGGAAAGAGTTCCGGACGGATGGCAACTATATTATATGCTTGGCCCAGGTAATTATGAATACAAATTCATTGTCGACGGAAAATGGATGACCGACCCGGCTAACCCGAATACAACAGGTTCCGGCGAAACCCAGAACTCCTTTCTCGCACTGAAATCAAACTATGTTTTCAGGCTGGACAAGTATCCGGACGCCAAACAAGTTTCCGTGGCAGGCAGTTTTAACGACTGGAATGCGGATAACTTTATCATGGTGAAAAAGGGCGGCAGGTGGATCTTTCCCGTCTTCCTGAAACCCGGGAAATACACTTATAAATTCAGGGTCGATGGAAAATGGATCCTCGATCCCGGCAACGAACTCTGGGAAAACAACGAATACGGGACCGGGAATTCTGTGCTCTGGATTGAACCCTGACCGGAATTACAATGCATTTATTTTTCACGACCAGCTTTCCGCCTGATCAAATTTTTGCCTGTCAATTATTCTGTCCCCGGGTTGGAAGATTTCAAATGATAGAAGCGAAATATTCAATGGTTTTTTTCAATCCTTCTTCTATGGGGATTTTCGGTTCCCAGGCCAGTTCCTTTTTGGCCACCCGGATATCGGGTTGGCGTTGCGTTGGATCATCCGGTGGAAGCGGCATCCTGACGATCTTCGACCGGGAGTTTGTCAGCCGGATTACCTTTTCGGCAAGTTCCCTTATAGTAAATTCCACTGGGTTACCGAGGTTCACCGGACCGGTAAAATCTTCCCTTGTATTCATCATACGGATCATCCCTTCGATCAGGTCGTCTACATATTGAAAGCTGCGGGTTTGAGTGCCATCGCCATAGATAGTGATATCTTCACCCCTGAGTGCCTGAACAATGAAATTGGAAACCACGCGCCCGTCGTTGGGATGCATGCGGGGGCCGTAAGTATTGAAGATCCGGATGATCTTGATCCGGACATTGTTTTGCTTGTGATAATTGACAAACAGCGTTTCCGCCGCCCGTTTTCCTTCATCATAACAGGCCCTGGGCCCGATCGGGTTCACATGTCCCCAGTAAGTTTCAGGTTGGGGATGAACATCCGGATCGCCATACACTTCACTCGTGGAAGCCTGAAGGATCTTCGCCTTGATCCTTTTGGCCAATCCCAGCATGTTGATCGCGCCCATCACTGACGTCTTCACGGTTTTGATCGCATTATACTGGTAATGGATGGGAGATGCGGGACATGCCAGGTTGTAGATCTCATCTACTTCAATAAAGAACGGCATGGTTACATCATGCCGGATCAGTTCAAAATAGGGATTGTTCAGAAGGGTTACGATATTTTGTTTCTGTCCCGTGAAATAATTGTCGAGACAAACCACTTCATTTCCGTCTTTCAGCAACCGTTCACAGAGGTGTGACCCCAGGAATCCGGCGCCACCGGTAACCAAAACCTTTTTCTTTATCATAGGTTAAATATTAAAGGGATTCGGTATGGATCCCTATACAGTAATAAGCGAACCCTTTCTGTATCATTTCGTGGAGGTCATAGATGTTTCTTCCGTCAAACACCACGGGTTGTTTGAGGAGTTTACGAATGATGTTGAAGTTGGGAAATTTGAACTCAGGCCATTCGGTTACCAGCAACAGGCAATCCGCATCGATAAGAGTATCATACTGGTCTGTGGCGTACTCAATAGAGTCGCCCAGGATCCGCCGGGCTTCATCCATGGCAACCGGGTCGTAGGCTTTTACTTTAGCTCCTGCTTCGAGGAATTTCTTGATCAGGACCAGCGAAGGGGCTTCACGCATATCATCGGTTTGTGGTTTGAACGATAATCCCCACAATCCGATTCGTTTTCCTTTCAGATCGCCCTTGAAATAGTTCAGAATTTTGTGGTACATCATGGCTTTCTGGTCATCATTCACCGCTTCCACTGCTTTCAGTACCCGGAGGGGATATTTATAAGCATCGGCAGTACTGATAAGAGCTTTCACGTCTTTCGGGAAACAAGATCCTCCGTAACCGATCCCGGGATAAATAAATTTCGTCCCGATCCGCGAATCGGAACCAATACCCTTCCTTACCATATTAATATCGGCACCGACGATCTCACAAAGGTTTGCAATGTCGTTCATGAAACTGATCTTGGTTGCCAGCATTGAGTTGGCGGCATATTTGGTCATCTCGGCCGAGGTGATATCCATGAAGATGACCGGATGTCCGTTCAGGGTAAACGGTTTATAAAGACTTTTCATCAGTTCCTCTGCCCGCGGGGAATCGAGGCCAACGACAATCCTGTCGGGTCGCAGGAAATCATCAATGGCAGCTCCTTCTTTAAGAAATTCCGGGTTGGAGGCGACATCGAACTCAATCTTTACACCCCGTTTATTCAATTCTTCCTGCACAGCTTGTTTTACCGTTTGGGCGGTACCAACGGGAACCGTACTTTTGGTAACGATCAGCAGGTAATCTTTCATGTATTTCCCACAATCCCTGGCAACATTCAACACATACTGAAGGTCGGCACTCCCGTCTTCATCGGGGGGTGTGCCCACGGCGCTGAACAGTACTTCACAATCCTGAATGGCTTCTGCAATGTTCGTGGTAAAATGCAACCTGTCCTTCTTCATATTCCGGTGCACCATTTCTTCCAGCCCGGGTTCAAAAATCGGGACAATCCCGTTTTTCAGATTTTCGATTTTTTTCTGGTCAATGTCAACACAGGTTACTTCGATACCCACTTCTGAAAAGCAAGTCCCGGTAACCAGTCCTACATACCCGCTACCAACAACAGAAATTTTCATTACAGATGTATTTATTCGTGAGACTTAAATTTTTTGAACTAAGTGATAAAAAATTTATCAGTCGAACAATCCCCCCGAGTACTCGGGGGAGGGTAAATACCCCGCTGCTCTGCGCCGGAATTAGGGTCCAGGGATTGCCCTGGTGTTCATACCCGTGATTGTTAATCATTATTTCTTTTTCGAATGAATTGTTGCCTCAAAAATACGAAAATTTACTAAATCATATTACTGCTCAATTCCCCTCATTCCCGTAAATGCAATCCCGGAATTCATTTGATTTTTTCTTTCAGAATAAAATATGTTGTATATTCTTGAAAAATAGATTAATTTTATCGCTCGAAAAACGGTATTACTACTCAGAAATTATGCTTAAGAGAAGCAGAAAAAGGAATGTTGTTTTCTTCCTGTGATTTTTATTATTCAGGCAGGAACAAACATTCGTGACATAATACCAGCAGTTTAAAAGTCTGCTGCCTTAAATCGAAAAAGATACTTTTATAACCAGGATTTAATATTCAACAATAAAATATCACCAGGAGGCACCAAATACGCAGGAATTCATGTATATTTACACTTGTAACAATTCAAGCCTGAAGTTAAAGTTGTTAGTTGTTATCTGCACACCAGGGAATTAAAGTAAATTGCCATTTAATGAAACAGATTTATGCAAATTAGAGAAACAAGAAAAAAAAGTGGAACCCCCAAAGCAATGTTATTGCTTCTTTTCTTTCTTTTCGTGATTTCGGTTTCTTATGCCCAGGTACGAACTATAACGGGAACAATATCTGCATCCGACACAAAAGAAACCTTACCGGGAGCAACGGTACAGATCAAGGGTACAACCACAGGTGTGGTAACCGATATTAATGGGAAGTATACATTCAAAGTACCTGAGGGGAAAGTTGTATTGATATATTCTTTTGTCGGCTACACTACTCAGGAAATTGAATTAAGTCTACAAAACATCGTGGATGTCTTGATGGTTCCGTCAAAAACGACACTGTCGGAGGTAGTCGTGGTGGGATACGGGACATTACGAAAAATGGATCTTACCGGTGCGGTCTCGACTGTTAAGACAGACGATATTACAAAGATTACTGCAATGAACCCGATTGAAAACCTTGCAGGTAAGGTGGCCGGTGTTCAGGTTACCAGTGCCTCCGGAACTCCGGGTGAGAGCCCGGTAGTCCGTATCCGTGGTATCGGGACCATAGGTGATGCCTCCCCAATTTATGTCGTTGATGGAGTGATTCTCAGCGATATTTCTTATCTTAACAGTGCAGACATCGAATCGATCACCGTATTAAAAGATGCTTCCGCTACTGCTATATACGGGAACAGGGGAGCCAATGGGGTTATCGTCATCAGTACTAAAACCGGGAAGGCTGGCGAAGGTAAAACTACGTTCACACTGAACGGAGAAACAGGATGGCAGAAAGTAGCGCATAAAATCAGTTTGTTGAATGGAAAGGATTATGCAAACATTATCAATGAATTTCAACCCGGAACGTACAATAATGTTGATCTGCTACCAAATACCGACTGGCAAAACCTGATCTTTCATATGGCCCCGATTTATAATTTCGAAGGGTCAGCGAGTGGTGCAAGTAAAACCGTTCAATATTACATTGGTGTAGGGTATTTTGACCAGGAAGGGATCATTGACAAATCGTATTATAAAAGACTTACACTTAAGATTGATAACACTTATGAACTGACAAAGAATATTAAACTGGGCAACAACATCACGGTCACCCCATATACCCAGCAGGTCGCACCGGATGTTACATTTCAAGCTTACAGGGCCCAGCCTATTATCGACCCTTATAAACCCGATGGAAACTTCAATAGCGTCCCGGGAGTTGGGAATCCACTCGCTGCCCTGGCTTATTCGAATAATTTCAACAAAGGAGTCCGGGCGGTCGGAAACCTTTTCGGGGAAGTAAGCTTCCTGAAAAATTTTGTTATCAGGTCAAGCTACGGGATCGATGCAGCCTATAATAAAGGAGAAAGCTTTACTCCAGCCTATACAGTATCACCAACCCAATTCAACTTATATAGTTTGCTCGGAAAAGCATGGAGCGATAACCTCACCTGGCTTTGGGAGAATACGATCTCTTACAAAAAAGATTTCGGGAAACATTACTTAGATGTTGTAGCCGGTTATACCATGCAGAATTCCACGAATGAATTTATGAACTTGACCGGGTCAAACATCATCCGTGATAATGCGAATTTTTGGTATATCCAGCCAACTTATGTATGGGATCCGTCGCATAATATCAATAATATTGGACTGATCACAAACAACCTTGATCCTAACTTATATTATTCCATGATCTCCTACCTTGTAAGGGTAAACTACACCCTGTTTAAAAAATACATTCTGACATTAACATACAGGCGGGATGGTTCCTCCAAATTCAGCCAATCAAACAGGTGGGGTGATTTCCCTTCAATTGCTGTTGGATGGAATACTTCGGAGGAAAAATTTATGAGTAAATTAAAATTCCTCTCAAAACTAAAATTGAGAGGAAGTTGGGGAATTGTCGGGAATGATAAGATACCCTATGAAAGTCGGTATTCTCTTGTGAATTCTAACCTGGTGACTGTACTTGGAACAGGTTCTTCTGCCGATCCTGGTGCCACTTACGGGATGATCGGGAATAATAACCTGAAATGGGAGACTACCTCACAACTGGATGTTGGACTTGAAACCGGATTTTTTAAAGACCGGCTGACTGGTGAATTTGATTATTATGACAAAGAGACTTACGGAATCCTTGTGGGCTTAACCATCCCAGCCTATTTTGGGAACGGGCTCAATACAAAAGAAATTTTTAATGCTGCGAAAGTACAAAACAAAGGGTTTGAATTCAACCTTGGTTGGCGGGATCAGGTCGGAAAGCTGAAATATAATTTCGGTATTAACGGAACGACGATATCCAACAAAATTATCAGCATCGGGGGAGTGAGCGGATCGGATACCGTTCTTTACGGGGGATATCTCGGCAATGGTCAGAATGTCACTGCTTCAAGGGTTGGATTACCTATCGGGGCTTTTTATGGTTATAAGACCGACGGGCTCTTTCAAACCCAGTCCGAACTGAATGCCTATCCTCACTTAGCGGATGCCACTGTCGGATCCTTGCGTTACATAGATGTGAACGGCGATGGAAAATTGGATGGCCGTGACAGAACCTACATCGGTTCCCCGATACCAACATTTATTTTTGGATTTTCTGCTGGTTTCGAGTACCGAGGTATCGATCTTGCAATTGATATCCAGGGACAGACCGGAAATAAAATATTTAACGCAAAAGAAATCATTCGTCCGGATCAATATAATTACGAGAGTCATGTATTGAATGCATGGACAGGTCCCGGTACAAGTTACACCGAACCGGTTGCTTCCTCGGGAGGTTATAATTATCTTCCTTCCGATCATTACGTTCAGGACGGATCATTCCTAAGGTTTCGTGACATCATTTTGGGATACACGTTACCTTCCGGGATCACAAAAAAAATCTATGTTCAAAAGTTAAGAATTTATTTAAAAGCTGACAATCTTTTTACCTGGACAAAATATACCGGATATACCCCTGAAATAGGCAGTTCTGATGCTTTGTCGAGCGGGGTTGATTTTGGTGCATATCCAACGACTTCTGTTTATTCAATAGGATTAAATTTAAATTTCTGACCAATGAAACTATCAAGAATCTCCATACTATTATTCGCATTGGTTCTCTTCATGATAATGCCCGGTTGTAAAAAATTTCTCCAGAAAGATCCTCAGGGAATACTCACCGCGGATCAGTTCCCGACCAGCGCATCCGATGCGCTCCTGGCTACCAATGCTGTGTATGAATCGCTCAGGGGTTGGTACTATCATTCCGGAGGTTACCCGATCCTGGATATCATGTCGGATGATGCAAGGAAGGGAAGCAATCCTTCCGATCAGGCCAGCACGGTGGGGCCATATGACTATTTCGGGATCACCCCGACCCAGGACGGACTCGACCGTTGGTGGAATGCACTTTATGTGGGCGTAAGGCGCGCCAATGTGGTGATTGAGAAAGTTCCACTGATCGCAATGGATGCAACGCTTCAAAGCCGTTATATTGCGGAAGCAAAATTTCTGAGGGCATTATTTTATTTTGATTTTGTTCGTGCATGGGGAGGTGTTCCCTTGGTAACCACAACGACCCCCCCGCTGGGACTGGTAAGATCGAGCAAAGAAGAAATTTATACATTGATCATCAACGATCTCCAAAGTGCGATCAACATTTTACCTCTAAAAAGTGATTATGTGTCAGCCGATGTTGGGCGTGCAACAAAAGAGGCAGCTGAAGCGTTACTTGCTAAGGTATACTTATTCCGGAATGATTTCGTTAATGCAGAGACGTATGCCATGGATGTGATAAACCTGAACAAATATAGCCTCGAGCCTGTTTATACCGATGCAAACGGGATCAACGGGAACAACGGGGTGGAATCAGTTTTTGAAATTGGAGCCATACAGGTGGAAAATGAGGATGCTGGTGGCGACCAATATGGCAATACCCAAGGAGTTCGTGGTAATCCGAACAAAGGCTGGGGATTCAACCGGCCATCGGTTGATCTCAGGAATTCATTTGAAACCGGCGATCCAAGATATAAAGGAACCGTCATTAATCTGGGAGATACTATTGATGGCATTGTTATTCTTGGAGATGGTCAGACCCCTGATATTACACAGGATTCTTCTGGGAAAATAATCGAAATAGAATGTTATAACCGTAAAGTCTGGGTACCTGGAGCAACTACAACTTCAAACTGGGGACTCCATCGACGCCTTATCCGTTATGCGGATGTTTTACTTATGGCAGCAGAGGCTTTGAATGAAAATGGGAAACCCACTCAGGCACTGACTTACCTGAACATGGTCAGAGCCCGTGCCCGACAAGGCAATCCAGGCATACTGCCTGATATCACAACTACAGATCAGTCCCAATTGAGAGAGCTCATTTTTAATGAGCGAAGGCATGAACTTGGATTGGAAGGACTCAGGTTCTGGGACCTGGTGAGAACAGGAAGAGCACCAACAAAGTTAGGCCCGCTTGGTTTTGTTACCGGAAAAAATGAAATACTACCGATTCCTCAAAGTGAAATTGATCTCTCGCAAGGAGTGTTGGTACAGAACCCAAATTATTAATATTTACTAATCTAAATTTTGTTAAACCTTAAAAGTATGATGTCATGAGAAAACAAATGTTGATTCTGAGTTCATTGCTTCTTGCAATGATACTCTTTGTTGGAATTACAAGTTGCAAAAAGTCGACAAGTTCGACTACATCCTTCGGTCTCTCAAGCCTGAAGGCAGGAGCGATTGATCTCAACGGAGCCGTTCCTCCTACGAATGTTCCAACCAGCCCTACGATTACGGCTGTCTTTACAGTCGCTATTAACGCGACTACTGCAACCACCGCTACCATTAGCCTTGTACAGGGTTATGATACAGCAAACATCGCAATTGCCGTTGTAGTGACTGGAGCTACGATTACCATTACGCCCACCACTCCACCACTGGCTGGCGGCGCGTTGTATTCACTCAAATTCAAAGCTGGTATAACGTCTACTGATGGTCAGGCCATAGGTGCATTTACCCGTTCGTTTACAACCATCGGCACCTTCGTTCCGTCAGGAGCAATAGCTTACTGGAATTTTGAAAGCCTTCCTTGCAATGATCAGATCGGTACATATCCTACAATTTCACCTTCAATTGCTACCGCTGTGACCTTAGAAGCTTCCCGTTCGGCCGCTGCAGGATTAGCTGCCCGTTTTAATGGCACTACCAGCCTAATTGAAATCCCCAATGGAGACCTTCTTATGAATACCAATAAAACCCTCGATTTTTCGTTGTCATTTTGGATTAAAGAAGATTCGACAGGCAGGAAGGATCATTTTACTATGGGATTAGCCGGTTGGAATGGATTCCAGTTTGAAATAAATAACAATGGACACAGCGGTAAAGGGGAATGCAAATTAGCTGCCACCTACAGCCTGAGAGGTGACACCACCGCCTCGCAGGATCTTTGGTATAACGCGGAAGACACATTGTCCTATCCAACTTATACCTATTGCAGGGACCTTACTTCCAACGGAGGAACGGGTGTTAACGGGTTATTGGTTGAAAAATGGGCAAATGTTGTTTGTACTTATGACCACACCACGAAAGTGGGTACGATGTATATCAATGGCCAAATAATGAAATCCCAGGATTTCAACCTTGCTCCAATTACGAATCCCATACATAATGCATCGGGATTGAAATATGCAGGAAACCCCGGAAACAATACATTTGTCTTTGGTTTTATCCAGGACAAGGTTGATCCTACGATCACCGATTCCTGGGCCGATTATAACATTCCGACCAATAATCATTTCATAGGATGGCTGGATGATGTGAGGATTTTCCATAAAGTAATTACACCAAACGAAATTTTGTTGATGTACAATTCTGAAAAACCCTGACCCGGTTTGGAAGGTTGTAGTTGTTAGTTATTATTAATCCGGTTATTGGTAGTTATTTATCCTCTTTGATCTTAATTGAAGAAAATAAATAACTACCAATAACTTTTTATACCCCGGATCATTCCATGAAATTCCATGCGATCATAGGATTACTGGCCATCGTCCTGCTCATATTCATTCCCTCCTGCAAAAAGAAAATGTCAGGCAATTCCGAAAGTCTCGTGGTGGAATATATAATAACCGGGAACACTGAAATTACAATCCAGGGTCCGAATTTTAATATCCCGGTCGATAGCTCTATCTCAATTACATTCAATGCTTCACTGGATACCAATACGGTCAGGAAGAGCCTGTTCCTTAGGAGGAATGGGAATACCGATGTGTTAATTGGGATCGCCTATTCCAACATTTATCAAACCGTCACGATCACACCTGCGAGCCCTTTAGATCCGTTGACCAATTACATTCTGCAGATCGGGGCCACTTTAACCGGCAGTGCCGGGGAAGGTTTCGCAGGAACAAATTATTCGTTCACTACGATCAACAGAAAACTTACGCTGAAAAGTGTTACATTGAATGGCACAGAATTCTTAACCCACAAAAACTTAACGAACATTGACTGGCAGCATATCGACATTGAACTCTTGTTCTCTGACCCTCTCGATTCATCCAATTACAAGTCTTGTTTTAGCCTGTCCAGTAGCAGTCACCTTTCATTGTCTCTCTCCGACAGCAGCAGGAAAATTTCGATAACCAACACTTCACCCCTGCCGGATTACACACTTATCTGGTTCACGGTTTCAGGTAACCTGAAATCAACCAAAGGTTTTGCTTTTGACGGATTTATAAATTCGTTTTACACCTCGCTGGATTCAACCTATAAGTTTCCGCCGCTGTCTGATGATGCACTATTAACCCTGGTACAGCAACAAACCCTGAAATATTTTGTAGATTTTGCCCACCCTGCATGTGGAATGGCACGCGAACGGAATACATCCGGTGATGTGGTAGCGACCGGGGGCTCCGGGTTCGGAGTAATGGCGCTGGTGGTCGGGATTAACCGGGGTTTTATCACCAGGGACCAGGGGCTTGCACAATTTGGAAAGATACTCACATTTCTTGAAACCTGCGACAGGTTTCACGGGGCATGGCCACACTGGCTGAACGGAAATACCGGGAAAGTTGTTCCTTTTGGTGCAAAAGATGATGGAGGAGACCTCGTGGAAACTTCTTATATGGTAATGGGGCTTTATACCATGCGACAGTACCTTGATTCAACCAATGCGGCGGAAAAACTTCTGATCAACAGGATCAATACACTCACCGCTGCAGTGGAGTATGACTGGTACACCCAGGGACAAAATGTGTTGTACTGGAATTGGTCTCCTGATTACGGGTTTGCCGTCAATGTCAAAATCCAGGGATACAATGAAACACTCATCACCTATGTTGTTGCCGCTTCATCAACGACACATCCTGTTTCTGCAGCAGTTTACCATCAGGGTTATGCGCAGAACGGCGCCATAAAAAATGGCAATACTTATTATGGAATTACACTTCCGTTGGGCCAACCCTATGGAGGTCCTCTGTTCTTTACTCAATATACATACCTGGGATTGGACCCAAGAAATCTAAGTGATATCTACGCAAATTACTGGACACAGAATGTTAACCAGTCATTGATAAACTATTCCTATTGTGTGGCTAACCCAAAGAAATATATAGGGTACAATGCCTCTTCATGGGGACTCACTGCGAGTGATGACCCTGTTGCATATACGGCTCATTCCCCGACAAATGACGACGGTGTTATTACACCAACAGCCGCTGTTTCCTCACTTCCTTATACCCCTGTCCAATCGATGAATGCAATTAGGAATTTTTATTATATCCTCGGGAATCGTCTCTGGGGGCAATATGGGTATTATGATGCTTTTGATGTCTCAGCAAGTTGGTGGGCATCATCCTATATTGCAATTGATGAAGGACCTATTGTGGGAATGATCGAAAATTACCGCACACAATTGTTGTGGACCCTGTTTATGAGCAGCCCTGAAGTAAAGGCATCACTGACAAAACTTGGTTTTACATATTAAATAGTAATCCCTATCCATTAAACTTAAAACCTTATGCATTTTAACTCCGGGTTTCTGAAATCCTTCCTTCTTGAATTCGGACTTTACTTACTGATTCAGACTGCGATTGCCCAGGAAACCCCTGTTGCAAGACTTTCTCCAGCCGACAGCATTAAGGTTGAGACCTTACTCTCACAAATGACCCTGGATGAGAAGATAGGCCAATTATCCCTGTTTGCTTCCGGCTGGGATGTTACAGGCCCCACCCTCAATTCCAATTACAAACAGCTTATCAAGGATGGCAAGGTAGGAGCTATCTTAAATGCTACTACTGTGGATTATGTAAAAACGTTGCAAAAAATGGCAGTCGAAGAATCCCGCCTGAAAATACCATTGATCTTTGGATATGACGTGATCCATGGTTACCGTACTATTTTTCCGATCCCCNNATGGAGGCCTCTGCTGAAGGGATCAACTGGACGTTTGCTCCTATGGTGGATATTACGCGGGATCCCCGCTGGGGAAGGGTTTCTGAAGGGGCAGGAGAAGATACCTGGCTTGGATCCCAGATCGCAAAAGCCAGGATTCAGGGTTTCCAGGGCAAGGGGTACGTGGATGGCAGGCATATTCTGGCCTGTGTAAAGCATTTTGCTGCCTATGGAGCCCCGCTGGCAGGCCGTGATTACAACATGGTCGATATTTCCCCGCTTTCCCTTTATGAATACTATCTGCCTCCCTATAAAGCCTGTGTTGATGCCGGTGTAGCCACGGTAATGACATCATTCAACGAGATCAACGGAATACCATCCACGTCCAATCACTGGCTGCTGACAGACCTTCTCCGTAAAGATTGGGGATTTAACGGTTTTGTCGTTACCGATTTTACTGCCATCAATGAACTGGTTAACCATGGTGTGGCTGCAGACCTGGAATCAGCCGCAGAACTGGCCCTGAATGCCGGGGTTGATATGGATATGCAGGGAAGCACTTTTTTGGACCACCTTCCAGGCCTCCTGAAAGACAAAAAAGTAAGTATTGATAATATCGATGAGGCTGTGCGCCGTATTCTGCATGCCAAAATTCAATTAGGCTTATTTGATGACCCATACCGTTTCTGTAACAAACAACGGGAACAAACCGAGATCATGACAAAGGAAAGCCTCGATTTTGCCAGGAAACTGGTATCGGAAAGCTGTGTCCTGCTTAAGAATGACAATCACACGCTTCCTATCCCTATAACTGTAAAGACCCTGGCCGTGGTTGGTCCGCTTGCAGATGCCAGGAAAGAAATGATGGGTAACTGGACCGCGGTCGGGGACTGGGGGAAATGTGTTACCCTGATTGAAGGGATCAGGAATAAATGTGGAGGATCGGTCAAAGTAGTTTATGAAAAGGGGTGTAATATCAATGATAAGGAACTTTCGGGGATTGAATTAGCTGTAAAACTTGCACGCGAAGCCGATTATGTGATCCTGGCCCTCGGGGAAAGCGGCGATATGACAGGGGAAGCTGCATCAAGGTCGGACATTGACCTGCCGGGTGTACAGAACCAGTTGGCAGATGCTGTGATCAAAGCCGGCAAACCCACTGCCGTGGTTCTTTTTAATGGCCGCCCCCTGGCCATCTCCCGTTTAAATGAAATTGCCCCGGCCATACTTGAGACCTGGTTCGGAGGAACCCAGGCCGGCAATGGCATCACTGATGTTTTATTTGGGGATGTCAATCCATCAGGTAAGATCACTATGAGCTTTCCAAGGAATACCGGGCAGATCCCGGTTTTTTACAATGCTAAAAATACAGGAAGGCCGTATAACCCTGAACGCCCGGACGAGAAATATGTTTCCAGGTACCTCGATTGTCCGAATTCACCACTTTATCCTTTTGGATTTGGCCTGAGCTATTCCAGCTTCACCTATTCAGGCATTAAAGCCGTAGTCCGGGGAAACACTATCACAGTCTCCTCGAATGTCACCAATACCGGGAATCGCGATGGGGAAGAGGTAGTGCAGTTGTACATTCAGGACATAGTAGGAAGCATTACCCGCCCTCTTAAAGAACTTAAAGGGTTTAAAAAACTTTTGATCAGGAAAGGGGAAACCGTTAATGTATCATTTACNNAGTTCGGCGGAGGTTATTTCTGCCTCATTTAAGCTCTGACAGCCAGCCCCCACTGAATCCGGCTGTTCTAAGACCTTCTTTGATATAGGGCTTCTGTTATAGCAGATTCAAGATTAGCCCGGAGAGACGCATTGCAAGTGTTGCGGATTGAAATTAAAATGAGAGATCATATGAAACGAGCATGTTTTACAAACACAAATGAACATGAGAATAATTTCATGCGAGTTCCATCTGACCTATTTAATAAAAATTATTTACAGATGAAAATCAGCAAAGTTTTATTATTTGTAGTTTTTACTTTTGCCATTGGTGCCGCACAGCCGCAAAATATTATATTCAGATCTAACGGAAAGGTGAATTATCCTTTAACACCTGGCGAAGAGTCAATGCTCGATTCAATTCAGCATAAAACTTTTCTTTTCTTTTTAACTGAACATCATCCTGAAATGGGAATTGTAAAAGACCGCACTAAAATCGGGGCTCCTTCCAGTATAGCATCAACGGGTTTTGGAATCCCATCATTCGCAATCGGGGCTGAAAGAAACTGGATAACACGCGAACAGGCGGCGGAGATCACTCTGAAAATTCTTCAATTCTTTATCAATTCAGTTCAAAGTACTGATAAAAATGCAACAGGTTACAAGGGATTTTATTATCATTTCCTGAAAATGGATTCCGGCACTCGTGAATGGAATTGTGAACTTTCTTCAGTGGATACAGGACTGCTGATGATGGGGATCATCTTTGCCCGGAANNATTGACTGGAATTTTATGGTACTACCCGGTATGGGAAAATTTGCCTATACGATTTCGATGGGATGGACTCCCGAAAACGGATTGAACGATTATGGCTGGATCGGTTATAACGAGGCTCTGTTTCTTTATGTTTTAGCTGCCGGAAGTGGAATGGAAAATGTTGAACAAGGTTACAAGTCATGGTTAAAATCTTATCAATGGTACACTCCGTACAAAGGACTTTCGCACGTAGCTTTTCCTCCTTTATTTGGCCATCAGTTTTCACAAGCATTTATAGACTATCGCGGCATAGTTGATGAATACATGAAGGNNACTGCAAGTGATGGCCCTGAGCAGAAGTATAATTTTGATGATAAAAAGTTTTTAGGTTATGCCGGAAGAGGTACAAGCGGACCAGGGTACAATTATTTTGATGATGGAACAATTGCACCTTACGCCTCACTTTCATCATTGCCATTTGCTCCTGAAATAGTTCTGCCAACCATTAAATCAATCAATACTAAGTATGGTAAAAAACTATGGGGTAAATACGGTTATTATGATGCTTTCAATCCGACAGCCAAGTGGGTTGATAATGATTTTTTAGGGATTGATGAAGGTCCGATGATGATTATGATAGAAAATTTCAGAACCGGCTTGGTTTGGAATTATGTAATGAAAGATCCGATAATCCAGAAAGGGTTGAACAAACTTGGATTTGAATATATTAGATAGAATTTATCAGGAACATTTCAGAATATTTAAATTTTTGGACTAAAGTCTATACGTAATTGAATTTCAATTGGGACTGACTAAAAACTCAAAAAGACAAAATTTCTCGCTGAGTTTCGCAAAGTTTTACGCTGAGTTTCGCAGAGTTAAAATACATATAGTCAACAATCTGCGAAACACTGCGGTTCCTCTGCGAGCCTCTGCGTGAAATAAAAAATGCACTTTTAGTCAGCCCCAAGGCAAACAGCGAATAGACAGCACGTTAGACCAAAAGCAAAAATTATTAGACTTTTTGAACCAGGTTCATTTGCTTATTTTTTGAATATGAAAAATCTTTTTGCCAGGAGAAATTCAATATTAATATTATTGGTTCTTACGACCACCATGATCAACGCTCAGATCAAAACTCTTGATGAATTTGAAAACAAAAATGGCTGGACTTTCATCAAATCCGATGGCGTTAATCTTAATTTATCAATTGAAAAAGGATTAACAGGTAATGCGATCCGTTTCGATTATGATTTTACCAAAGGCACTGGTTACGGCGGGATACAGAAAATGTTCCCGATTGATCTCCCCGATAATTATGAATTTACCTTTTATGTTAAAGCTGAATCTCCTGCCAATAATTTTGAAATAAAATTTATTGACAGCACAGGGAACAATGTTTGGTGGGTTAATAACCGCAACTATGATTTTCCAATTAAATGGAAAAAAATCCGTATTAAGAAAAGACATATCAATTTTGCCTGGGGACCAACAACGGATCAAAGCTTAAAGCGAATTGACAGAATTGAATTTACAATTTCATCGTTTGTTGGTGGCAAAGGTACAATCTGGATTGACGATCTGAAGTTTGAACCGCTTCAGCCTGAAACGCAATCATATCCGATACCATCAATTACCGCTTCGTCATTTATAAAAAATCATTCACCGGATTTACTTGTTGATAATTCAGATGAAACTTACTGGCAAAGCATCGGAGTAAAAGATCAGGATGTTATTATTGATTTTAAAACCCGCAGAGAATTCGGTGGTTTACAAATCAATTGGCTGAAAAATAATTACGCAAAAAGTTTTAATGTTCTCTTATCGGAGGACGGTAAGAATTGGGAAAAAGTTTATTCCGTTCAATCAAATCATAGTGATGTCAGTTTTATCAGGCTGCCCGAAACAGAAGCAAAATATGTTAAGATAGATCTTACAAAAAGCAATTCTGAAAAAGGGTTCGGAATGTGCGAGGTAAAATTTCTGGATATTAAAAGTTCTATAACCCCGAATGATTTTTTGATTTACACAGCTAAAAATTCACCGGCAGGAAATTATCCGAGATACTTTTCAGAGCAAGCTTCTTATTGGACCATTACAGGTGTTAACAATGATGTCAAGGAAGCGCTTATAAATGAAGATGGAATGGTTGAAGTTGATAAAGCCCGGTTTTCCATCGAGCCGATGATAAAAGTCGGTGATTCGCTTTATAACTGGAGCAATGTCAAATCCGTTCAATCATTGGGCGTTCCTGAAAATAAAAGAGAATTTACTTTTGTGCCCTCCGTTAGCTGGCAATGTAAAGATCTGAAATTTGTAACCGGGGTAACAGCCAGCGGAGAGGCAAATAAAAATTCCATGCTTGACATCAGTTATTCATTTGAAAATCTTTCAGACCGGCCAAAAGATTTTGAGTTTTATTTGTTGATTCGCCCGTACCAGGTTAATCCATACTACCAGTTCCTGAATCTTACCGGCGGCGTTGGAAAAATAAATTCAATTAAAGAAGTAGATGGCAGATTTTTAATTATCGATGATAAAGTAGTTCTTCCTCAAAAACATTACGACTCTTTCGGAGCAGGTATTTTTGATGAAGGAAATATTGTTGATCTTTTGCGTAAAGGAAATATTCCTCAAAATAAATTTGCTGTCGATCAAAGCGGGCTGGCAAATGGCATAATAAAATATTCATTTCACCTAAATCCTGGTGAACATACCGGATTCTTTGTTGTGGTTCCGTTTTATGGTCAAAAATCAATTGANNAGATTTAACTTACCTGAATCAGCAAACCGGATCGTAAATACTTACAAATCAAATCTCGCATACATATTAATCAACAGGGATAAAGCAGGTATTCAACCTGGCTCGCGTTCGTATGAACGAAGCTGGATACGCGACGGCGCATTAACTTCATCAGCGCTTCTGAAATCCGGTATTGTAAAAGAAGTTAAAGATTTCATTGACTGGTATACAGGTTATCAATATGAAAACGGTAAAGTTCCCTGCGTTGTTGATTCCAGGGGTCCCGATCCGGTTCCCGAAAACGACAGCCACGGAGAAATGATTTATTTAATCCGCGAATATTTTAACTTCACAAAGGATACGACTTTTCTCAGGTCAAAAAATAAAAATGTACTGAAAGCCGTAGAATACATCGAATCGCTGATTGCCGAAAGATCGACAGACCATTTTAAAAACGGAAACGACAGTGTGCGTGATTACTATGGCCTGGTTCCGGAATCAATCAGTCACGAAGGTTATTCCGCAAAACCGATGCACTCGTACTGGGATGATTTCTTTACCATAAAAGGATTGAAAGATGCTGCAGAGATCCAGAAAATACTGGGTGAAAAGGAATCTTATGAAAGAATAAAAAAAGTCCGCGATACTTTTAAGGAAAATCTTTACAACTCGCTAAAACTCGCAATGAAGACGAGGAAGATAAATTACATTCCCGGTTGCGTTGAGCTGGGTGATTTTGATGCAACGTCAACAACCATTGCTTTAACACCCTGCAACGAACTGAACAACTTACCCAAACCGCAGGT
>PLMO01000022.1 GCA_003142515.1 Bacteroidales bacterium | reverse complement strand
ATGGCTTTTGCTGGCGGCAGATTGGTTGAGGTATTCCCAGATCTCTTCAGGATCGATGAACGGCTTCATCCGCTGATCCGGTATTCTTAATTTTTCAGGATTGAATTTCATTTAAATCGGGACTTTTCAGATAAAGAACAAAGGTACGAATTATCTGCGAAGGGCAGTGAGGGTTTCTGCGGTTAAAAAGGCACGAGGCACGAGGGACCAGGCATGAGAGGAAGGCAATAGGGTAATTGAAAATTGATAATTGATAATTATTTCGCCATTTCATTATTCACCACGGCACCACTGCACCACGGCACCACTTAATCCTTTAAACACCTAACTGAGAACGCATTCACCTGCGAGGCCGGAAAGATGGAAACGCTCGGATCAGTGTCGTTCATCCCATGTGCCCACGCCTGTGTATTGCTTCGTTGAGTTGATGACCAGAAGAAGGTTGCAAATCCCTGGAAATCCCAGCCTTTATTGATATGTCTTGCTCCGGAAAGAAGCGCATTAAATCCTGAATAACCGGAATACTTTAGTGGACTCCCTGCAAAGGCACTGTTGATGTAATTAGCGAATAATGTGTTCCAATCATTTTCTGTGGGGATATGCCATCCGGGAGGACAAAATCCCTGATCCGCAGGGGTTTCATCGAATTGCATAAGCTCGTCCCACTGATAAAGTCCTCCCTGGTTTGTGCAGTTTGTAGGATTGTCGTTATAACAATACTTTTCCGCTATGCAGTTATCCCGTTGATCCTGTGAAGATGCTATTGTTGTTCCGTAATTAAGATTTGATGCCAGCCAGCATTGACTTCCGATCTGGACGGTTTGATAGATCTTGCTATCCCGGATATCGGTAATCGGATTTCCGCAATTAACAATTGATAATGGATAATTGATAATATGGGTGTGGGCGAGGGCGCTGCACATGGCTGCATTAGTATAGGTATAAGTGATAGTCTTCGTGCCAATGCCTGCTGTTGCTGGTGTGAAGATACCTGTCAGAGAATTAACTCCCGGTCCCGAATATGTTCCGCCTAATGGAATTCCTCCTTTGAGCTTGATTGGTTTGGCATTGATGGTTGTAATAGTATCGAAACAGGAAATGAAAGTTACAATAGGAGCTAAGGTTCCGCTCATGATGATCTTTGTAGAACTTGCCGGATTACCGGTAACACAGCTAAGGTTTGAGGTCATGATACAACGAACACTGTCATTATTGGCTGGGTTATAGGTGAAGATGGATGAGTTTGTGCCAGCATTGGCTCCGTTGACTTTCCACTGATACATCGGACCAGATCCTCCATTAACCGGTGTCGCAGTGAAAGTAACTGACGATCCGGGACAAAAAGGATTGGAAGATACGGTGATGCTGACACTTGCGGGTAAACTGGAGTTTTCAACCATTATGATAGTGATGCTGGATGCTGGATTGCCGGATGTACATAGTTCAGATGAATTAAGAATACAATTTACCTGATCGCCGTTTACCGGGTTGTAGGTATAGTTAGGACTATTGGTTCCGGCATTGATGCCATTCAATTTCCATTGATAAGATGGTGTGGTTCCTCCATTTGTAGGAATTGCTGTGAAAGTGACCGGATTGCCCACGCAAAACGGGTTTGCAGAGGGTGAAATTGTTATGCTGACGGGCAGGAGTGGGCTGACAGATACTGGATACTGGATGCTGGATGCTGGATTGTTTAAGGTGCAGGTTTCGGAAGAAGTTAGTATACAGGATACCAAATCGCCGTTTAGTGGAGTGTAAGTATAATTAGGACTATTGGTGGCAACATTTATTCCATTAACTTTCCATTGATAGGATGGCGAAGAACCTCCATTTGTCGGAGTCGCAGTGAAGGTTACGGATGTTCCTGCACAAACCGGGTTTTGTGAAGCCACGATAGTAACGCTTACCGGAAAGTTGGGATTAACCACCATTGTGATAACATTGGAAGTATCCGGGTTATTCATGATGCAACCGGTTATCGAAGAGGTCAACACGCATTTTACAATATCATTGTTCAAGGGCGAATAAGAATAGGTGTGAGCATTGGTACCTGCATTGATCCCATTGACCTCCCATTGATAAGAAGGATTCCCACCGCCGTTTATGGGTGTTGCCGTAAAGGTAACCTGCGTTCCTGAACACACATTATTGGACGAGGCGCTAATGGTAATATCCACCGCAGGACTTGAAGTTACCAGGACATTAAAATCAGTTGGTGTGAGTGCCTCACATCCGTTGGCATCCGTATAACTGAGATAGACATGCTGAGTTCCGACGGCATTCCAGGTTACCGTTACTGTATTATCTGAGGGTGTGCCTCCTGATGTGATCACACCTCCTGCCGAAACGCTCCATTGGTAATTCGTGTTTCCTGAAACAGTAGTATAGATCTTCCCCGTTCCAGCACAGGTAATATTTGGACCAAAAATAACAGGAACAGGAGCCGGGTTAACCGTTATAAATAAAAAAGCCGAATCCCCGGAATCCCCGCACTTATTTACCCCTTTTACCCAGATAGTACCGGAATTGGCAGAAGTGCTGATATCTACAAAAATACTTTGAGTTCCAGCACCTGCAGATATTGTAAAACCAGTAGGTAAGGTCCAGACATAATTCACAGCATGGGCAAGCAGTGGAATTGAATAATTCAACCCGGTTGTATTTTTACAAACATTGATAGGTCCTGTAATGGGGCCGGCAGTGTCAATGGGCCAGCAATCAAGAAACTTTATCAACAGTCCATCCTGGACTCCCCCATAAACTGTCTGCCATGCTCCCTGGCTCGCTATGTTATTTGTCGATTCTGTAGTTCCAGCCAGGTACAGAGTATCATCCTGAATATAACTGCAATTATTGAAAAAGTTATAAGAACTACCTCCATAATAGGTACCCCATTGACGTTGTCCGGTAGCATTGAATTTTACAAGGAATGCATTATTAAAGCCTACTAAAACCGGTTGATAAGAATCCGGAGTCGAAATATTATTGGTCGAATAAGCAGAGCCAACCATGAATATTTCATTTTCCGATCCGATTGCACAAGAGCCAGCTATATCATAATTGGCACCACCGTAATAGGTTCCCCATTGCCTTTGACCCAGACTATTGAATTTTACGAGAAATCCGTCCTGAGCTCCTCCTAATACTTTTTGGTGACCTCCGGGGCTTGCTATTCCGTCGGGAGACCACGTTTCACCAATCAAACATACATTTCCTGCACTGTCGGAAGTACATCCAACACCTTGATCATCATTTGAGCCCCCGTAGTATGTTGCCCATAATCTTTGGCCCCCGGTAGTAAATTTTACCAGAATAGCATCGTCGGTACCTCCTCCATATGTTGTCTGATATGCTTCCGGGCTTGCAATATTTGTGTACGATGCTGTTCCACCGGTAACGTACACATTTCCTGAACGATCAGTCGTACAGGCATAACCCCAGGATACTCTACCATAATAAGTACCCCATTGCCTGACACCGTTGCTGTCAAATTTTGCAAGAAATGCAACTTCATTAGTGTCATATGGATTTGGTTGATAGGATCCCGGGGTAGCAATACCTGTATCTGAACCGGTTGATCCCGTTAGAAATACATTCCCATTTTTATCGGTAGTAACACTTCCGGAATAATCATTACCTGCTCCACCATAATAAGTTCCCCAGAGCCTGCCACCGGCCTGGTTGAACTTCTCAATAAAACAATCATATGGACCGCCACCATACACTGTCTGATGTGCCCCGGGAGAAGCAATTCCGGAAAATGACTGAGTATTGCCCGAAACATAAATATTTCCGCTTTTATCAACAACGCATGAAAATAAAACATCCGAACCTGTACCTCCAAAGTAAGTTCCCCACTGACGCTGTCCGGCTGCATCGAACTTTGCCAGGAAGCCATCAAAATTACCGGCCAGAGTATCCTGGTATGATCCGCTTGTGGCAATATTATTGAGTGATTTAGTATATCCTGCAAAAAAAACATCCCCTGCTTTATCTGCTGAGCATTGTCCACCATCCTCCTCATTCGAACCTCCATAGTAGGTACCCCAAAGCCTTATTGCTGTGGGATCAATAATTAGTACTGAATTTTCCGGAATGTTTTGATCAGATGAAAAGCCATAAACATCATGATTTATCTTTTTAAACCTTGCCTGAATTTCAACTTTCAACTCATTAACAAGGTAATAACTTTCCGGAATCAATTCTTCAACATCACCAAATCTTGTCCCGAATTTCAGGGTATCCCGGATTAAAGAAATATGCTCAGGTCCGGCTATTTTTAACTGTATATCCTTTATATTACCTCCCGGATGAATTACGAAATTGTATTTGTATCCGTGTTCTTCCTTCGTGAAAAATTCAAGATCAATACCCGGATAAATGTTTTTATAAGTGATTTTGCTGTATTGCCTTACATTCTTAATTCCATCAGAAGGGACAGATGCTGTGAAATAATTGAAATACTCTGGCAAAGGGTCAGAGGGAATGATTTGGCAGGCGGGGTTGGATCCTGCGAGGGTGATGTCAATACGGTGGTAATTGATAATTGATAATGGATAATTGATAGTTGAATCGTGACGCGTAACGCGTGACGCGTGACGAGAAAAATAAGTATCCGTTTTGTCTTTTACCTGGTCCCTGGTGCCTGGTGCCTCGTGCCTTATCTCGTAGAGATCGTAACTAAACCCATCCCTCCTTAATTGCACATTAAACCCCGGAGTATTTAGCAAATAAAGAACAGCGGGATTAGGTTTATTTTTTTGATCAATGATCTGGCCTTTGTTTTCGATGAAGGCAGTCTTGGAATTCTGTTGTTTTAGAAGTGTTTCCGGTTTTTTTGAAGCAATAAGGTCAGCGTGACCGCAAAAAAGAGCTGTTATCAAGAAGATAAAAGTAGAAGAGGGAAAAATTCTCTTCATACCGTCAGGGTTGAATAATGCAAATGTAATGAACTGTACCTTCTGATCAAAGACAATTAAAAGACATCCCGGGTTGTCCGATAACTAATGAGGTATTTACTTCAAAAGAAATCAGACTTGTCTAGGCCTGCTTGCTTAAGGATGGTATAAAACGTGCCTTTAGGAAGATCCTTCTTCCCGTGAACAGGCACGATCACAGTTTTATTTTTTTCGGGATGGAAATACAATTGATGACTGCCACTGGAGCGACGAAAATAATATCCGTTATTTTCGAGAATTTTTATCAGATAGTTGGCAGAATAATTCATTCATCAATCAGATTAATGGAATACTCAAGTGTTGTGCTGTCATCAGGAATATCCTGGCCTTTTTCTTTAAGGTCAGAAATATAAAGCTCTATGGCTTCCTTTGCCATTTCTATTGCATGGTCAATATTTTCACCATAAGTGATGCAACCTGGTAAAGTCGGTACTATAACAGTGTACGCACCTTCCGGTTCTTTATGAAGAAGAAGTTTATAGGTTAATGACTTTGAATTTTCCATTTTAATTTCATTTAAAAATGAATCATGACAAAGATAATGATTAATCTTTCCAACACCGAACACTGAAAGCATTAACACATGAGGACGGATAAACCGAAATGCTTGAATCAACATCATTCGTCCCATACACCCAGACCTTGGTGTCTTTGTTTTTCCCTATTGCCTAATGCCCAATGCCTAAATTGATTTCGCCATTTCGCTATTTCGCTATTTCCCTTTTTCGTCCGTTGATCTCAGAGATGTAAACCCCCGTAATTACCAGGAACATCCCCACCAATTTCTGCATTGTAAAATGCTCGGCAAGAAGGAAGAAAGAAAAGATCGCAGTAAATACCGGGATCAGGTTTGAAAAAATATTGGCTTTGCTGATTCCGAGTAACTGAATCGATTTGGTATAAAAGACAAAGGAAAGCGAAGATGCGAGGATGGAAAGGAGTAAAAAGGAAGAAACGATCTGCATGTTAGGCTTGACAAGAAATGTCGAATGGGATTCAAACACCAGGAAAAAAGGCAGAAAGAGAAATACTCCGATCAGGTTCTGGTATTTAATAATCGTCAGGGGTTTGTAACGGAAAGTGAGTTTCCTCACCAGGACGGAATAGACGAGTGCAGCCAGTACAGCTTCCGACAGGAAAAGAATCCCATTCTTATCAATGCTTAAAGAAAAATTCTTCGCAATCAACATAAGAATGACTCCTCCGAAAGAAAGAAAGAGTCCTGCAATATTAACCAGGGTGAGTTTTTCGCGGAAGAAAAAATAAGCGACGATTGGCGAAAATACGGGGATGGTGGCAATGATTACCGAAGTCGTGGTCGGGGAAGAATATTTCAGTCCGTAATTCTCTCCCAGGAAATAAAAAAATGGATTGAATAATGCAGAAAAGAAAAAGAGCCAGAAATCGGATCGATGAACTTTCTCCCATTTATTGAAAATGAGTGAAACAGAAAACAGGAACAGGGAAGAAATTATCAGCCGGATAAAAATAATGGATACCGGTGGGAAGTATTTTAAAAGGATAGATGTCCACACGAATGACATGCCCCAAAAGAGCATGGCAGTGAGCGGGTAAAAATAAACCGGTAACCGAAATTTTTTTAACAGGGTTCAAATTTACTTTTTTATTGATTAATTTTCGAAAAGTTGTAACTTTTGAAATTCTTAAGAGTCTTTTTGTTAAAATCGGGGTTTTGGATAACGCATACATAAATATTCACCAGGACATCATCGAGGCTTGCAAAGCCGGTGACCGCAATGCACAGTTCCGAATCTATAAACTATATTATAAAGCCATGTATAACACCAGCCTTAGAATNNAGGAAAAGAAAAGACCAGGTATCCATTGAAGAGGTAAACCTGGAATTTGCGGAAATCGCAGAAGAAAACAGGGAAGAAGAAATCCGGCTGCAGTTAGCTGAAGTGAAGGAAGCGATCGGCGAACTCCCGGAAGAATACCGCGTGATCATCACCCTTTTCCTGCTGGAACAATATAGTCATGAAGAGATCAGTGAGATGCTGCATATCACCAATAACCTATCACGTACACGGTTGGTAAGAGCAAAACAAAAAGTACTGAAGATCCTGAAAGAAAAAAAATTGAAATCATCCTTTAATTATAACTGAAATGGATAAGCTGGAAGAATTTATTACGGAAAACCGTGAATCGTTCGACGATGCTGAGCCCCTGGCAGGGCATTTCAGCAGGTTTGAAGAGAAGCTGGATCAGCAACAGGCCCATTCAGGAATTGCCATCGATAAAAATTTCCTCCTGAAGATCGCTGCAGGTTTGCTGATACTGCTGACGGTTTCCGTTTATATCTTTGATTTCGCCGCAAATCGTATTTCGAAAAAACTTTCAGGTGAAAGCCGGTCAGCATTAGTACCCGCCGAGATGCAGGACGCCATCAACTACTATGATGCTGCTGCTTCCGCAAAACTCGGGCAGATCAATAAACTGGCATGTTGCGGACAGGATACCCGGAAAATCTATTCCATGGCAACTGATGAAATGAAAACACTGAATGCAAATTCGGCCGAACTTCAAAAGGCCTTATCGGAAAATCCCGGCAATGAACGGATCCAGGCAGCAATTATCCAGAATCAACAGATGAAGGAAAAAGTGATGAACCAATTGGTTGAACAGATGAAGAGGAGATAATTGACAATTGATAATTGATAATTGAAAACAACCTAAAACCTAAAACCTGGAACCTGAAACCTTGAACCTGAAACCTGAAACCTGGAACCTGAAACCTTGAACCTTGAACCTGAAACTTTCACACCATGAAAACGCTCTTAAAAATATCACCTGTATTTCTGCTGATCTTTATCCTCTTTCCCGGAAAAGCCAGCGCATATGATGATTACACCAAAGTGATCAAAAAAGAATATACTGTGAACCCCGATGCCCGGATCCTTCTTGAAAATAAATTCGGGCAGATACATTGCAATAACTGGGACAAAAACCTGGTCTCCATTGAAATAAGGATTACTGTGACCGCTTCCAGCCAGGAAAAAGCAGAAAAACTACTTGATCTTGTCAATATTGAGAGTGAAGGAACACCATCTTATGTACAAACAAGAACAGTATTCAGCAAGGAAGGTTTCTCCGGCAACTCCAAGGTCAACGTGGATTACACGGTGAATATGCCTGCAACCGTCAATCTCAACCTTACCAATAAGTTTGGAGATGTATTTCTGAATGACCTTTCCGGGAAAGGAAACTTTGATATCTCCTATGGAAATATAGAAATCAATAAACTGATGAATTCCGATAATGTGATCGATATCAAATTCGGAAAAGGTGATGTACAATACATTACCGGTGCCATGGTTTCGCTGAAATATTCTGAGATGAAGGTAGAATATGCAGGCAGCCTTTTTGTCGATTCAAAATTCTCAAATCTGAAAGGAAATAAAATCGTTTCCCTTTCTATCGGTTTTGAAGGCGGTAATGTAGATGTTGAGAATTCTTCTGCAGTAACAGGTAAATCAAAATTTTCAGACCTGAGCTTCAGTCACCTTGATAAAAAGATCGATCTCGACATTCAATATGGAAACTGCAATGTGGACAAGATTGCCGCTGACTTTACCCTGATCTCGGTCAGGAATAAATATGGCACTGTGTCGGTCAACATCCCATCAGGCGCCAGCTATACCCTCGACGCTGACCTTAAATTCTGCGATCTTGACTTCCCTGAAGACCAGGCTGCCATTATACAGAAGATCGTTACGAATACCTCAAAATCGTTCAGGGCGACTGTGGGTAAAAACCCGAACCCGGAAGCAAAGGTGATCGTGAGAAGTGAGTTTGGGAACGTTTCACTTGAGTAGAAAGTTTATAAAGTTCATAAAGTAATTAATACTTAACCACTTAACACTTAATCACTTAAAACTTAAAACTAGATACATGAAAACAACACGAACCAGCACAAAAGGAATTATTTCAGCAATGCTGATCACATTGTTAATAATTGTAAGCTGTAATGTGATCGGGGAAATGGGCAGCGGGAATGTCATCCGCCAGGAACGGAAAGTCTCATCCTTCAATGGGATAGATGTTTCCGGCGCCTTTGATGTAAGACTAACCCAGGGAACGTCCAATTCGGTAAT
>PLMO01000029.1:17828-41844 GCA_003142515.1 Bacteroidales bacterium | reverse complement strand
TCTTTAACTGCGAAACTTGAGTATACTAATATCTGTATTTTTTGTTGTTTGTTATTTTTTTCAGGTTGTCATGAAACAGATAACGACACACTTAAAATATGTTTTGCCGGTGATTTATTGTTAGACAGGGGTGTACGGCAGGAAATTGAACATTTTGGTGTTGAAATAATATTTTCAGGTGTTTCACCATTATTTCATACTTCAGATGCTGTCATTGCAAACCTTGAATGTCCGGTAACATATCTTCAAGCTCCAATAAATAAGAGATTTATCTTCAAGGGGGATCCAAAGTGGTTAGGTTCCTTAAAAAATGCGGGTATTACGCATTTAACCATGGCAAATAATCATATATATGATCAGGGCAGGGATGGAATAACAGATACTTATAACCAATTAATCTTACACAAGATAATCCCAATTGGGTTTGGTTACAATCATTTAAAAGCATGTATTCCTGTAATTATTAAAAAAGGAAATGTAAAGGTTGCAATTTTTAATTCAGTTGTCATACCATTGGAAAATTTTCCTTTTCTTCCTTACAAACCTTGTATTTGCCAGGCGACCCCGGATGAATTGGCAAATGCCATCGCTGATTATAAATTAAAGTCTCCAAATACCTATGTAGTTGTAGTCTTACATTGGGGGTTTGAATATCAGACAGTACCTGAGCCAAGTCAAATAGCCATAGCCGTCAAATTGGTTGAATCCGGAGCAGACGCAATTATTGGGCATCATCCCCATGTAATTCAAACCATTGAATTTATAAAAAACAAACCTGTTATTTATAGTCTTGGCAATTTTGTTTTTGATTCATTTAGACCGGAAGCAGCGCAAGGGTTAATAATACAGCTGATATTTTCAAAAAGTAAAATATCAATCAAAGGATTCAGTATTAAAATCAAGGATTGCATCCCTGTTATTACAGGCAAAGCGATAGATATTAAAGACCGGATGCAAAGTTTGTAACAATCCTCAACGCAAAGTAAGGGACATTGACAAACTGCTCACATAAAGGCGAATCACGAATGAGCCCTGGTCCCGAATACCAGGGATTTTGATTGTTGAGTTTCATAAATAACCAAAAAAAATCCCGAATTTTGCAGAAAAGATCGTATGTACACCAGGAAAGAAAAAAATACGCCGGGTGAGAAACATGGCCGCACAGAATTGTCGGAAGTGGGTGAATTCGGATTGATCGATCATCTTACAAAAAATATTACCCCAAAACACCCCGGCACGGTGAAGGGTATNNATCTCCGATATTGCCGCCATGAACGGCATCCCAAAACAGATGACCATCTCCATTGCCGTCTCCAACCGGTTTTCATTAGAAGCCATTGAAGAACTGTACCGGGGAATTCATATGGCCTGCGATAAATACAATGTCGACCTGGTCGGAGGAGATACGAGTTCGAGTGTCTCCGGTTTACTGATCTCCGTCACCATTACCGGAGAAGCTGCCCGGGAAGAGATCGTGTACCGCAACGGGGCAAAAGAAAGCGACCTGCTCTGTGTCACCGGCGATCTGGGTGGGGCCTATGCCGGGCTGCTGATCCTGGAACGTGAAAAGCAGGTATTCAAAGCAAACCCGAACATGCAGCCGGAACTCACAGGATATGATTATGTGCTCGCCCGTCAGCTGAAACCGGAAGCCCGCACCGACCTCCGCAACATCTTCAAAGAGATCGGGGTATTACCGACTTCTATGATCGATATTTCGGATGGACTTGCTTCGGAAACATTGCACCTCTGCCATCAATCAAACACCGGATGCCGGATCTACGAAGAAAAGATCCCCATGGATGAGGAAACCCGGAGACTTGCCCTGGAATTTAATATTATTCCTACGGTTTGTGCCTTAAGCGGAGGGGAAGATTATGAATTGCTCTTCACCGTAAAGCAAATCGATTACGATAAGATCCGGAACGTTCCAAACATCACTGTCATAGGACATATTACTGCTTCCGGCGATGGTCAAAACCTCATTACCTCCGATGGTCAGACAGTAAAACTGACTGCCCAGGGATGGGATGCATTTAATAAAAAATTAGCGAAATAGCGAAAGGCGAAAAGCGAAATCTATTCCAGTCCGGCAACCGGGATTACACTGGCATAATACCCGTTCATGATTGTCAATGCACAGGCATGCACATCGGTGGCAAAGATGGTCCTGCGGCCATACTTAAGGTTCCGTGTAGCACAGGCATCTTCCACCACAATACATTTAAACCCGAGGTCATAAGCAGCCCGGGTGGTAGCTTCCACACACATCTGGGTCTGCATTCCGCAGATGACAAGGCGTTCAACTTTCAACGTCATGAGGTAGTTCAGGAGATCGGTCCCGTTAAAACCATTGGCTTCTTTTTTGGTGATCACCTTTTCCCCTGCCAGCGGAGCCACATTCTTATGGATTGGACTTCCTCCTGTATGTTGGATGTGGATCACGGGAAGGTTCTGTCTTCTGAACATCTGCAAAACAACCGCCGCCTTTTCACTTGCCGCTTCAGGATTTACCAGCGGAAGATGTCCGCCCGGAAAATAAAAATCCTGTACATCAATGATCAATAAGGCCGTTGGCAAGGTATCGACCTTGATCTTCACCTTAGACTCCTGGGCAAAGAGCCCACCTGCTATGAACAGGAAAATTCCGATGGCAAAACTGCAGATTTTCATACGCTTGAATTTTATGCAAATTTAGTAACTTTGTTCTTGCCATAGCAAATCACTATCGGGTATCATGTCTGGATCGCTGAATAAATATTTTTCCCACATAGAGACCATCGTCAGGAATTTACCGCAAAAACCGGGGGTTTACCAGTATTTTGACGATAAAAACCGGATCATCTATATCGGGAAAGCAAAGAACCTGAAGAAACGGGTGAGTTCTTATTTCAGCAAGATCAATTCCATCAGCGGAAAAGTGCAGATGCTGATCAGGAAGATCGCCGATATCCGGTATATTGTCGTGGATACTGAACAGGATGCATTTCTCCTGGAAAATAACCTCATCAAAAAATACCGTCCGCATTATAATGTTGCATTAAAAGACGATAAAACGTTTCCCTGGATCTGCATCCGGAATGAACCTTTTCCCCGTGTTTATTCAACGCGTCATGTGCTGCGTGACGGATCCATCTATTTCGGCCCTTATGCAAATGTAAAGTTGATGCATACCTTGCTGGATCTCTCACGCCAGCTGTATCCTCTCCGGAATTGCAACCTCACCCTGACCGAAAAGAACATCAAGGCGGGGAAATTCAAGGTCTGCCTTGAATATCATCTCGGGAACTGCAAAGGTCCCTGCGAGGATCTGCAAACGCGCGAGGATTATGACCTTTCCATCGAATCCATCAAGGAGATCATCAAGGGAAATCTCCAGGCTGTCAACCGGCAATTGAAGGAGCTCATGCTGGAATATGCCGGAAGAATGGAATTTGAGAAAGCCCATCTTATCAAAGAAAAATTAGGACTGCTCGAAAAATTCCAGAGCAAATCCACTGTGGTAAACCCGTCCATCAATAATGTGGATGTATTTTCCATTCTTCCCGACATCACAACAGCATACGTGAACTTCATGAAAGTGATGAATGGTGCGATCATCCAGGTGCACACCATTGAACTGGTCAAGAAGCTGGATGAAACGCCGGAAGAACTGCTTTCCATTGCCGTCACCGATATCCGTCAGCGGTTTGAGAGCCAGGCGCCAGAGATCATTGTTCCCTTCACGTTTGAATATGAATTCCCTGGGGTGACCCTTACGGTTCCCAAGATTGGCGACAAGAAGAAACTCCTTGAATTGTCCGAACGGAATGTGAAATACTACCAGCTGGAAAAGGAAAAACAGAAAGAATTGGTGGATCCGGGGCACCGCTCCAAACGCATCCTCGACCAGATGACGAAAGACCTGAGGATGACCGAACCGCCGGCTCATATTGAATGTTTCGACAACTCTAATATCCAGGGAGCGTACCCGGTTGCATCGATGGTTTGTTTCCGGGATGCAAAACCGGATAAGAGTGAATACCGGCATTTCAATATCAAGACGGTGGAAGGCCCTAATGATTTTGCCTCGATGGAAGAGATCATTTACCGCCGCTATAAGCGGTTGCAGGAAGAAAATACTCCACTACCCCAACTCATCATTGTGGATGGAGGAAAAGGCCAGCTGAGTGCTGCAATGAAAAGCCTGAAAAAACTCGGCCTGAATGGCAAAATGACGGTCATCGGAATTGCAAAGAAACTGGAAGAAATCTATTATCCGAATGACCCGCTTCCGTTGTACTTAGATAAAAAATCGGAGACTTTGCGCATCATACAGCAAATGCGGGATGAGGCGCACCGTTTCGGGATCACGCATCACCGGCGGAGAAGAGATAAAGGAACGATCAAGGCGCAACTGACGGAAATCGAAGGCATAGGGAATGCAATCAATCAGGTTTTATTGCGCAAATTCAAATCGGTGAAGAACATCCAGATCGCAACGCTGGGCGAGCTGCAGGAAACCATCGGAAAAGCTAAAGGGAACATGGTATATCAGCATTTTCATCCGGAGGAGAACCCAAAGGAGAATTGACTCCTGTATACTCATGAGCGATCATGAGGCCTCGCATACGCGTCAAACTAAATACTGTAGAATTAACAAAACCAATTGTTAGTCACGCAAGGCCGTCGGCTTCATTGGACGGAACTTTGGTTGCGTTTATCTTATTATCAGATTAAAATTATTTCTGGATAACGATCTTCCTGATGATGGAATCGGAATCGGTTTCAATCTTTATGTAATAAATACCATCAGACATACTGCTGAAATCAATTATCCTGTTGAATTTACCATTGATCTTGAGGCCTTTTTCAGTAAACAAAGATGAGCCAAGTGCATTGAACACATTGATGCTAACTGAAATAGATGAACGGGTATTGAATCCGATCGTGAATTTACCGCTTGTCGGGTTTGGGTAAACTTCAAAACCAAGGGCGCTGATGTCATTGATTCCGGCAGGAGCATAAAGTACAACTGTCTTCTCTTCAGAAGCAACTGCATCGCCGCATTCATTTTTCGATTTCACACTGATATTCACAAGGCCTGAGTATTTGTTTGTCCATGTTGCTATACCTGTCAGATCACCTGTAATGGCACCTGCAGCAGCAATATCAATCACCCAGTCATAACCCGTAGCATTCTGAGCTGCGGTGGTTGTGAATTCTGAAGAAGGAATTCTGTTGGTGTTCACACTGTCGGGGCCGTTTGGTTTGGAGGCAACAGCAGGCAGCGTCTCAACGTTTACCGACAGTTCGTTAGAGAATTCACCGGCTCCACAACCATTGTTCGCCTGAACTTTCATGGTGATCGGACCAACGTATGTATTGCTGACATTGAGGGTGGCAGTATTCGTTGTTCCTGTGACAATACCGACACTATCAGGGGTGACAACCCATGAATAAAAAGTCGCGTCCGGGACAAGAGTTGTGGTATATTCAACAGCTGTTGCACCCTGGCAAATATTGGTATTGCCCGAGGGAGTACCTGCCTGGCCAGGTAGTGGTGCAATGATCACATCCAAGGTCTTTGTATCGGTGCAGCCTCCGGTTGACTGAATGCTGAGAGTCACGGCATAAGAACCGGTAGCCGCAAAAATATGGGTCGGATTCTGAAGGTTTGAAGTATTGGCGCTCCCTGATGAGGGATCTCCAAAATTCCATGCCCAGCTTGTAATGGTTGAACCCATGTGAGTTGATTGATCTGTGAATGATGTCGGAGAACCTATACAGGCTGCTGTGGTTGAAAAAGCGGCAACAGGTTGTTCATATACATGGATATAAGCAGTTTTGGTTAATGTATTCGGGTTTTGGCCTGATTTTGTGACAGTAAGGCTTACATCATAGGCTCCGGGGGTAGAATAATTAATATTGACCGGATTCTGATCGGTGGACGTTCCGGGCGAACCACCCTGAAAGGTCCAGCTCCAGCCAGTTGGATCGCCATTTGAATTGTCGGTAAAGTTCACGGAAGAACCAACGCAGATATCGGTATTGTAAGCGGTGAACTCAGCAAGAATGTTGTAAGTTACCATGATATAATCGGTATACCGGTTATAATCCTGTTTCGTGGCAACAATCATGATCTGTGTTCCAACCGGAAGAACGGGAATCGTGATGGCCACAGGGCCTGAAGCGCTGCCGTATGCTGTCGCAATAATTTCATTGGCCACGGTGAGAGCAATGAAAGCGCTGTCATTAGCTTGAACGTTCAGGGTCGTTGATCCATAATTCACTGCGGTGTCATGAACAATAGTAAGATTCATTGGAACAGTATCGGCTAATTGCAGGAAAGCATCACAATGGGCATGGAACAGGCGGTATGTTACTTGTTTATATCCTACGTCATATGGCCAGCTGGATTGTTTCAGGAAGTACTTACCGGCTGCGTTGCCAAATGCAGGCAGTATTCCCCTGGAACCAGGTGTAGTTCCGTTATTAGGCATAAATTCAGGCCACATATTATCTATTGCGCCCCATAAGAAGACATCGTTCACAAATGAATAGGATACTTCGGTGGGGCAAACCAAGCCGAGAGCACCGGCATTATTACCGTTATTCGTAAAGCGCTGGAAAACTTCCTGGAAACATGCCGACGGACATCCGGGCGGATTATGGAAAGCTCCGGTTTCGCAGTTGATCGAGAATACGAAGGGAAGAAGCGTATTGGTCAGTTGATTGATATTGCTAGAAGAGTATGAAGGTTCGCCCCAGCCCGAATAGTAACCATGATCCCTGTGAAGAAGGATAAAAGAACCACTATTAATAGCATTGTTGATTAGAGTCGCATTACCTCCTGTAAATCCACCCAGTGTTCCTGGGATTGTCGGAATATAACTCAATCCCGCAGGGCCAAAATAAGACATAATCGTATTCGTGTTGGGCGCAGTAGACCAGGGGCCGGACATATAATTGTTTGCAGGAGTGTATAATGCATTGATCCTCTGAACGTGCTTATGAAGAACGTTCTTCCAGAACCCGCCCACAATTTCAGAACAAAGCTGGAACCAGCGGTCGTCTTCCCATCCCAGAGCTGAAATAGGATGCATGTAATAACCAGTATCCACAGGGCGGTTTCTTTCAAAGTTCAGAATTCTGCCAACCATCGTCCTGAGTTGTGAGGAATCATTGGCTGCAATCCTTGCAAACACAACATCCGGCATTTCATCTCCATCCACATCGGCAAAATAATTATCGGAAGCAAAATTAGGATATCCATCAGGATGCACGTATAAATGCGAAATGATATTCTTGCTTGCATCTGTCCCGTAATCTCCCAGAAGCAAGCAGGCCACCGGTTTAATGGTCCAGTTGTTATATGCATTATCAATAAAGCTCTGAATAGCGTTTTCTGTATTTCCGCCAACGTCATTCAACGTAAATACCTTTGTAAGTATGCCCTGCTGGTTACGGAAATTTTTCAGTGAATCGGCCCAATGGATAAAGTCGGAACCATTGGGGCAGATAATGATATATTCGCATTCATCACTGGAATTATATTTTGAACTTCTGATCTGTTGCATCCGTGCCGGGTAATTGATTTTAGGCAGGGATGAGAAATTCAGAATATTCTTGGCCATGATGGGATCCCAGTAAGGGCTGCGGAAAGCATCATTTCCAAAAGTCCCCTTACCGCCTTCGAATGTCAGATCGATTTTAATGTTTTTATACACTTTCAGTTCCTTTGTAACCGGGTTATACTGAAAAGGAGTTATGCCAAGCAACACGACGTCATTACCGCGGACTTGTTCCACAGGAGAGATCTGAACCGGTGTGGAAGGAAAGAAGGCATTGGTGCCATATACCAGGGCATCTTTCGGATAAACAATGTCTTTCTGTGTGTCCAACGGTAATTCCATGGCAGGTGAAATGTCCAATCCCTGGATTGTTTCCACTTCGAAATCAACAATTCTCAAATGAGGGGTTGATCCCTGGGGAATGGCAATATAATGTCCGGTTCCGGGAAGGTCCGGTTTACCGGCATCGTTTGGAAGGAAGACCCCTGGTAGGCTGACCTTCTTAAGGTTTTGTCCGTTGATAATAACCGGATCAATGGAGAAATTCTGGATTGAAAATACAAGTTGTATTAAATCCGGTTTAGATTGGGTAAGTTCAAAACCCTGCTTACCCCAGCTATTGCTGTATTCGTATTTCTGGGCATCAACTGACCAGGAGGCGAACTGAATAATAGCAAAAACTAGTAAAAGACGTTTCATGATTTTTTTTGATTTTTAATGAGTAAAATAATATCTATCAGGTGTGTAAAAGCTTTTCAAAATTCAGATAAAAGCCCATAATACTTTAGAAGAGAATAAAAACCAATATTATGGAAAGGGATTCCTTCATCAGAAGATTAAGTATAAGGAATAAGAACTTTCAAAATTAGGAAGTGTTTTTGAATTATCAATGAAATTCTACAAAAATTATCTTTAAAATCGATCTTCTCTTTTTCTTTTCTTCCAGAGAGCGAAGCCCCCCAACCCAGGAAACAACCTGCAACATTCGCGATGAAATCATAAACGGAACATTGCCTGCCGGTAATCAGTGTTGTTCCCTGCAGCAATTCTGTTATTCGCCCAAGAAAAACGCCGATATTCAAGGCAATCAACACGGAAAACCGGTGTGCCTGTGTAGTGGGCGTAGGAATTTGAGGGATCAATGATCCTGGGATGCAAGTCAGCACAAGGATTACGCCAATTTACAGGATTTCCGGAAAGTGATAATGTAAGAAATGCTTCAAAAAACGGATTTTCTCATTAAACCGGGGTCATCCACCGATATGGACTGAATAGTCCGCTGCAGAAAGCAACTGACCTATTTCCCCCGGATTGTTGATCTTAATCCGGATCACCCAGCCTGCTTCGTAGGGATCCTGGTTGAGGGTCTCAGGTTTTGCAATAAGGGCATTATTAAATGCAAGAATTTCTCCGCCAACAGGCATGTATATATCGGACACTGTTTTTACGGCTTCAATGGTTCCGAAAGATTCACCTTTTTGCAGGATCTCCCCTACCGTTTCCACTTCAATGAATACGATATCACCCAATTCATGCTGTGCATAATCGCTGATCCCGACAAGGGCTTCTTCACCTTCTACTTTCAGCCATTCATGATCTTTTGTGTACTTTAAATTCCCGGGTACGTTCATAAAAAATGAGATTTGGTTATTTGAGCATCAAAAATAGTCTTTTTTGGAAAATTTCTAAAATTTTTCTCTTCCGATCTGTCATCATTGTGCCAATGTGAACCTGAGTGTAAGCCCGCCCTTGGTGTTTGAGGTATAGTATTGGTTCGAAACATAAGGCGAGTTGATGATTTTATCAAAATAAAACCGGAGATTGAACCGCTGGTTGAGATTGTAATCTATGGTAAAATTGATAGAGATCACCTGCTGGCCGGTTGAGATCTGGTTGATTGTTTGATCGAGTTCTCGCAATACGGTCATGTTACGGGCAATCGAGAAGTCGGCTTTGATGTTCAGATCGCTTTTATATTTGCTCTTCTTTCCGGCCGTACCCAATGAAATAAAAGAAAGACGGACGTTTTTGAAGCGATATCCAAGGCCAATAATAATTTCATTGCTGAAAATTTCGGTAAGCTGGTCGTTGTCAAAACTGAAGGACAGGTTCCGTGAGCGTTTCCATTCGAAAGAGGAAAGAAGGCTGTTTACCCATCCCATATCTAATTTGATCAGCGGGTTGAATTGTTCGGTGAGAGAAACCGCACCGATCTGGTACTTGGGAATGAAATTCCCGGAGTTGTCAAATTCTGAAGAATATCCATTCTTTTCGTGATATTGGATATTTGAAGTATACGATCCTACGGAATAGGTTGACGTATATGCATGTGAAATAGTAAAGGTTCGCAAGTACTTTTTTATTGCACGGATCTTTGTCAGTCCATCGTAGGTAATTCTCCAGTTCGGAATCGGAATGCTGGGAAATGCACCCAGCCCGATCTTTGAAGGATTTCTTCCTGAATAAGCCGCAAGGAAAGCAGTATTTAAAACTTCCTGGTCGGTTGCCCTGTAGCCAACGGGGAACCCTGTGGTATCTGTCTTTCCTGCCGACCATGGATTCCGGGCAGAATACCGCTGTGCGATTTGAAGCCTGTATGCTTGCATCTTGTCAAACAGCGGAGAGATGGCTTTTTCACCATTCTTGGTAAAACTGGTACCGATCATGAGATACGACATGGTAAAGCTACCATTGTCCATGGCTGAGTATGATATAAACTTGCCAATGGTGTCAGAATATCTATAATATTCCTGGTGGGATTGGCTATATGTACGCAATGCGGAAAGCTCAATTTTCAGGTCTGGTAAGGGTTCGAGAGAAGCCGAAAGTGCCAGATTATCATTGTAGTTATTCAAATAGGGTTGTAACTGCATCGAGTCCTTGGTCATCCAGGCTTCACCACTGGGGCGGATATCCTTCTGGCTGCCAAAAACAAAACCGAGGCCGGGAGCATTTAGTGCCCAGCTATTTCCAAGTGCATTAGGAATTGGAGTAAACCCCGGGATCATGGTTCCTACCCCTTGGGTATAATTGATTCCTACGCTGCGGATGCTCATGAGAATCCGTAAGGCACCATCCTTAATGAATTTGCCGAAATTAAACCCGGGAGTTTCTTTTTTCAGACTGTCGATCTTTGCCTGCGTTTTATCCGGTTTATTATTTTTCGACAACTGATTGGGATTCTGTTTCCCTGAAGCTGTATTTGCCTGGAGGAGCTTTTTCAGGTAGGGCACCTTGTTGTAGATATTGATGAAATTCAATCTTCCGTTCAGCACTTTAGTGCTTGAATTTTGGATGGTATTGCCCAGCTGTGTCTGCAGGGAGACCGGGCTGGCCGTCCAGTGATAGCTGGCCTGGTATCCCGCAGTTAACGCGATCCATTCAAAATAAGGGATCTTGGAAAATGGGATGTCATAGGTCCCGGAAAACTGCTGGTTATAATCATTTATCGTTCCAAAAGAAAAGATCTGGTTCCAAACCTGCTTCTCGTTTGAACGATCGATCAGTCCGGGGGGTTCATTCACAAAAGCATTGGCATTTGCCACAAGTGAAAACTTGAGGGATTTTGAAAAATCGTACTTCAGGTCATAAACCCTTGTCCAGTTCCATGACTTTATATAGTTGGTTATCATAGGGATATCGGCAGTGCTCTTATTTCTGAATTGCTCTTCTTCGAATTGACGATTCATATCGGTACGGAAGGAGAAAGACCGGGGCAGGTAGTAGAAGTTGAAATCGGAGAGCAGCTTGTAAGCCTTATGCCTGGTTAGCAATTTTGCTTTTGAGAAAGGCATAATATTTTTAGGGACTGCAGCATAGTTGTATCCAAGCCCTCCTGTATATTTCTTTTGAAGGTCGTATTCGATATCCGGATTCCGCTGGAAAACCTCGGAATATGCATAGCTGATATTGAAATTTTCAATGTCGTAGATCTTCGGTTTTTTATCCTTTTTACGGTCTTTCCTGATATTCATCAGGTTGAAGTTCTTTCGCTGCGTATATTCTTCCGATGCAGCACGAATCGAATCCTTCTGTCTCTTTGTGGCATAAGTATCGAGTACATCTTTAAAGAGGACATCAGGATTTAGGGGGTCGTATTTTGGAGTACTCTCGGTCAGTGAATAATCGAAATGCATGGGAATACGGATGCCCGACTTTTCCGGGAAGAATTTTCCGAGTTCAAGATCGGTAGTGAATCCAAATCCGGTGGTAGCTTCCATGGTCCGCTGAGTTTGTTTATCTTCAATGGCTCCGAAGCCAGTGCTCATGTAAGAACCAGTAAGTTGAACCCTCCCGAGATCGGCAATGTCGGCAGCGATGCGGGCTGTTGCCGCCCATCCACCACTTTTATTGAAATCGGTGAGGCGAAGTTCATCCACCCAGATCTCTGCACTTTTTGCCTGTCCGTCATCATTGTTCGATTGGCTGGTTTTTTTGGGATTTCGGACCCCGATCATGATGGCTTCTACATCGCTGATTGAAGGAGACCCGACAACGGTGATATGATTTTTACCATCATTTTCGACAAAAGGAGTTAATGAGGTAATGGTGCTCCCGGTCGCTCGCATGGCAACATTCCGGTCCTCTTTGGTCTGCACCAGTTGGGCGAGGTCGATGTTAAATGCATTGGCATCGGGCCAGATTGCATCCGGATTGCTTGCACTGGTACCCCAGGCTGTGAAGTTCAGCGGAATTTCGTACTCATAATAGTTTAAGGTAAGATCAGATCCTACACGCATGAAAATAGTGAGGTCGCCGTTCTTAACATTCTGATTGCGGATCAACTGTTCAGCATGGACGAACATCTGCAACCTCTTAAACTGGCGAAAATCGAATTGAGCGGTTTTAAAGACAGCGCGTGAATCTCCGTCCACAAGGTTACTAACCTTCAGATCCATCGATTGTTCGTTCAGTTGTTGCTGGTTAGTAGATCCCCAGTTTGTTTCACGGGAAATGCCTGGTGGCATCACATAGGGGATGGGTTGTTTGCTGCCGTTTTCCTCAATGCTGACCGTAGAAACATCGAAAGTCGTTTTATTTTGGGCGTTGTCAGGGATGTATTCACCCGGCTGAAGCAGGTCGTATTGATAAGTACGCCATTCTCCCCGGGTAAGATCAAGTGTTGCAAAACGGCAAACAATATTTTTTTGAAAACCCTTAAAGAACATTCTCATGAATCGGATGGAGGTAAATCCCTGGATATTCCCAACCGTTTTATCCGGGGCACGGACGGGAATTTTGAATTGGTACCATCGGACATCACCCTTTGATCCATTGGCCAATGGAATATTCGTAGCATGGTACATATCCGTGATGTAATTTTGTCCCACCTTCATTTTACTGGCACTCAGGTGAACAACATATTGGTAATAACCTTCGTTTTCACTCAGTGTATTGTCATTATTGATGTCTTCCACGTTTGGGAGGGTAGTCGACATGGTCGGATATTTTTCCGGTGAATTATCGGATGCGGGAGAGTTACCTTCAACCCCGGAATAATTTTTATACCGTTCAAGAATACTGGAATATTGAGATTGGTTATCATAATCGGTCCCTCTGAAATAATGGAAATCATCGGATGAAGGATCCCGGAGCGCCAGCTGATAGGCTTGTGAATTTACCCCGTATAGGACGGCAATTTTCTTCAGGTAAGTCGTATCGAAGAAAGTACGTTCATCAGCATCGCTTAATCCGTCATACCCTACATCCTGGTACTGTCGTGAACCAGGAGTATTATCAAATGCATTCACCAGTGCCTCAATGTTAGGGATCCTTCCCCATATTGTCGTATCTACATTGGTAACCACACCAGAGGTAGGTAAGCCGTTTTCAAAAGATTTCATGCCATCGCGGAGTATATCTTCAGAAACATCCCCCAGGTTGAAATACAGGTCGCCGGAAATGGTGGAATCACTCGCAAACGGGTCCATCATCCAGAATTCAATGTACTGGATATTGGCAGCATCAAAATCGGTGGATACCATTGCCCGCATCATACCGGCCCAACGCGTTTCAGGTACCTGAAGTGTCCCTTCGCTGGCAACTCCTTTCGAGTATGTACCGGGTCTGACATCGTAATTGTAAGGCCCCCGGTTAGAAGGGTAATAGGCCAGATTTAACACAGCCAGATTCACCGGTACTCCGTTCAGCGGTTGCTTATTTGGAAAGACCTCAGTCTCCCAAACCTGTCGCACATAGTTCTTGGAAAGCTCCGTGTTATTAACATTGGGCGGCATCAGGTTCTGATTCTTGTCGTAAAATAAAGGATCAATAATGTACCACGACAATTTTGCACGGTTGAATCCGTAAGCCAGACCGGTTCCGGCAGCAGCTTCGGGAAACATCGAAGCAGAAGTTTGTCCCTGCGGGGTACTGGCCAGAGACCAGGTTCCGACATTTTTCAGATCGATCGTCGAACTTGAACCCTCAAAATCATCAATGTAAGAAGTACCGGCACTTCCGATGGATTTTGAATGGCCAGGGATGAACTGTGCAAATTCGGCATCCACTGCTATCTTCGAGACCGTCTTGGTATGGATAAAGGGCAGCATATTCACGAGCCGGGTGATGAGCCTTGAATCAGTCCTGTAAGTAAGAGTCAATCCCCACATTGTATTGGAGATCGGTTCATCACCATAGTTGACCTTCTGAGTTAACGGTTGTTCATTGAGGTTGAGAATGGTTCCCCCGATGATAAAATCCTTGTTGATCTTGTAATCAAGATGAGCACCCATCAATCGTTTGGTTTGGATGTTGTACATCTGGTTACTTTCTAATGAGATGTTGATCGGTGTACCGGAATTGAGGATTCCTTCGTTAATGATCCTGACCCTTCCAAGCGTATAATCAACTGTATAATCCACGTTCTCCGTTAGGAGAACCCCGCCGGCTGTCACCTTCACAGAACCCTGAGGGACATTCAGAGCGTTAAGCGAAATTTCTGATCCTACAGAGGATTTGAAAAAACCTTGCAGGATAAATTTATTTTTATCGGTATATTGCTTTGCCGTGGAAGGTGTCACCGTGTATAAGGAATCAAAGCAATATTTGTTTGCCAGGTTTAGTGAATTCTGTGGGTCCTTCGGGTCATAGATGGAATCCCTGAGATCCTGTCCGAAAGGTTCAAGTGATGGAAAGAATATCCTTCCATTGGAGGCCTGGATGGTTCCTCCCTGAATAGCTGCACCGTCGATAAAATCGAACATCCCGTCGGGGGGGGGGTTCATCTGCTGATCCAGTTTGTCAAAGCCCATCACACGCAGAAGGAGAGAACCACTGATCCTGCTTTCGGTGATGTAAGCGGTTGGAACACCATTTTTATTACCTGAATACAAAATGTTTAAATTAAAATTCTGGCTTTGAATCTGGTATGCGTTGAGAGAGTAAACATTTTTCATCATCAGGTTCCATAACGGGATCCGGGTATTCAGTGCCGTACTTCTAAGCAGTTTTACAATGAGGCAGGAAGGGACATTGATTCCCTGGTTGGCAAACTCTCCCACCTGATACACTGTAGTATCTCCGATTATCTGGTACTGGTAAGCTACAGCAAGTACCTGGCCAGGGTTCAATGTTGTATTCAGTGAAATGAATCCCAGCTTGGGATTAAAGGAATACTCGGAAGGAAGCAGTTTGCGTGCGCTTTCCACTTTTTCGTAATCCAACCCGGAAACGAGATTAAAGTACTGGGCAAGATAGCTGCCTACTTTGTTTATGTTCCGGACATAAACTGAATCTGAAGGATGAGGCATGATCACCTGGAGCATGTCATTCGATTTATTTGAAGGATTCGTCTTCCCGTAAGTGCTATGAAACCTTGACTTGTTGTATGGATCATTTTCGCCAAGGTCCATAAAGGCAACAATGTTCCGGTTATCAGTGACAGCCGCGCCAATATTAGTTATCCAAACTTCCATACGTAAGATATTGATGCTCGAGGAAACCACCGGAAGTGTCTTAAGGGCCGTCTTATATTTGCTGCGGAAAGCCTGTGCTACAAAGAAGTGTCGGTCTGCTTCATATGCATTTGCAGGAATCGAAAAGTTCGTGGTTTGGGCATTTCCCTGGACGGTGATGTTCTTGGTTTCGCTTTTCTGCTGCGAATAGAGGGCTGTCACGGTCAACCTTCCGAAGCGCAACTTGGCCTTAATCCCAAACAGGCTCTCGGTACCCTTGATCAAGGTACTATTGAGGGGGAGGTCCACATCCCCGGCTTCGATGAGTTGGATGATGTCATCTTCCTTCCCCTCATATTTCAGTTTTAATTTATTTTCAAATTCGAAGGTTGCTTCTGTATTGTAATTGCATTTGAATTCGATCTTATCACCGATCTTGGCGATCACATTCATCTGGATCTTCTCGTTGAAATCGAAGTTCGTTTGCCTTCGCTGAGTTGTGTTCAACATCGGGTCGTCGCGGCGGTTCGAAACGATCCCGAAGGTGATCTCCGCCGATCCCTGGGGACGAATATCGACGGTATTATTGCCAAAGATAGTTTCAAATACTTTTCCCCCAATATGCAACTTCGGGATAACCCCTTTGTTGTTATCGATGCTGGCTGCTTCGGCTCTTTCTTTCCAGTATTTCTGGAGCATCTGTTTGTTATCTTCTTCCTGGAATTCCTCGAATGTCATTGTTTCGGGAACGCGGTAGGTCATTTTACCGATCTTGTAGACCCTCACATACTGGTGCGTCACCGGGTCATACTCAACCGTTGGCTGTATGTTGGAGGGGGTTTTGAGGTATAAATTATTTGAGGAAGATCCCGGAATGGTAGATTCTTCATTAAAGGGATAACGCAGTTTAATGGTATCCCCTTTCGGAAGGCTATCAGGAGGTAATCCGGGGAAGGAAACCCCATTATTTTTAGTATCAGGAATAGTGAACGCGAAAGAATTCCCGGCGAGGAACAGCATCAGGAAGACATACGAGTGACCAAGGATGTAACTATTTATTCTCACTAAATCCAGAATTCTGATTAAAAATATGCTGAGAAAAAGTAATCACAGGACATGCTCTTTCTTACAATATTTTCAAAGCATGCCTGATCAGTTGTTCCACCGGTAAAGCCGAGCCTTCTTTCTCGATAACTTTAGTCAGCGCTTTCTCGGCCACCATTTTGGAAAAGCCGAGAATTATCAATCCTGATAACGCTTCATCTTTCTTAGTATTGTATCCGCCTGCCATTTTTTCATATGGAATCAGATCCTTCGAAAGTTTGTCTTTCAGCTCAACAATCAGACGTTGTGCAGTTTTTGAACCGATCCCTTTGATGCTCTGCAGTAAGGGCGCATTTCCCTGGACGATGGCCTGGGCAATTTCCGATGGCTGAATGGAGGAGAGGATCATCCGGGCGGTATTGGGTCCAACACCGGAAACGCTGATGAGCTGGCGAAACAGCTCCCGTTCATCGGCTCCTGCAAACCCGAAAAGGATCATAGCATCTTCCCGCACAACCATGTGCACCAGCAGCATACAGTGTTCGTCTTCTTTCAGTTGCGCATAAGTGTGCAATGAAATATGCAGCAGGTAGCCTATGCCGTTTGCTTCAATCACTGCATATGTTGGAGTCTTTTCTGTTAACCGTCCTTTAATGAATTCGTACATCTCACAGGAGTATTAATTTTAACTTCGTTCGTAAGACAAAAGTAAGAATTTATCGATAGAAGAAGAAGTGAAGTAGCGAAATGGTAAGATGTTAGTAGTGAATAGTCCGCAAAGAAAACAAATCGTAATCCGTAATTCGTAATTCGTATTTTACTAAAAGATTTTGTTCTCCTTCAGATCCTGTTCCAGTTCCCTGTAAGAGATCGGTTTGGCGAGGATCTTTTTTTCACGATCCAGAAGGAACATGGTGGGGGTGGCAAAGATGTTGTATTCATCCGAGGATATGCTGTTGAAACCTTTCAGCTCACAACCATTCAGCCAATTGAGTTTTTGCTCTTTAAGAAAAGATGTCCATTCGCTGCGGCTGGTATCCAGCGATATGGTCATCACCTCCCAGCGCTTTGGCTTTTGTTTGTCGTAAAGGTACTTGAGTTGTGGCATCATCTGTATACAATGACCGCATTCGCTCGACCAGAAGACAAGCAGGGTATATTCAGATTTGATCTCAGAGAGGCGGATCAATTTTCCTTTCGGGTCTGGAACGGTGATATCCGGGGCTATCTTCCCGACCGAGATCTTCTTGAAATTTTCCAGTTTCTTCTGCAACTGTGTTTTCCGGGCCTGGTCTTCACAGGAAAATGGATCCTGAAAGTTGTCGGCTATGTATGTGATCACCGCATCGAAGTGGTATTTGTCAAATCCTCCGACAAAATAATCCAAAAGGAACTTATACACCTCGGCATTAATGGAAGCCCTGCTGAGGATAACTGTAACCGCCTTGATGAATTCCGATTCCAGCTGTTTCTGATTATACTTGTTATTGCTATAAAGCGACAGGTACGAAATAGCCTTGTTCGCCCATGCATTGCTGCGCAGGGAAAGGGTATCCTTGAAATCCACGTCGTCCAGGAAATGTTGCTTCAGGTAGGCACCCCGGTCTTCTTTAGTCAATCCCGCAGGAAGAAAAGGTGATTGCTGGATCCGGAAGATCCTGATTGCGTATGATCCGGGGTAGAGGGCAGAAAGAGAATCAAGGGTCCTCTTTTCGGATTGCTGCAGACGTTCATATTCTATTGTTGCCTGTGAATAAAACCCATCCTTTTCGGGATAAAAATCGATGAGCGGCACCAATAATTCAAGTTTTGCCTGCACTTTGCGGTCATATCCCAGAAAATAGTAATAGATCTTGTTTTCATTGGAGGAAAGGAATGAAGTACTGTCACCTGACAAATCTCCCCTGCAGGTAAACTCAATATTTTCATTGTTCACCACAAGATCAAGGAAATTATCTTTACCTGTGGAGAGCCTGTAAAGTCCTGTCGGGGTGGCCGGGCCCAGGGTATAAATAAAATGACCCGATGCATCGCAGGGTACCGAATCGATACGGTTGACTTTCTCTCCATAAAAGCCGGAGAGAAAGACTTTCTTCCCCCCGGCACTTTTTATTTCCCCACGAATGGAATGGACACCCTGTGAATATGCCGGGATAACCGACAACAACAGAAAATAAAGCAGGATCCTTCTCATCAAAATATGTGTTCTCGTTAACTGTTATCTGTTATCTGCTAACTGTTATTTGTCAATCGTTAACCGTTATTTATTCAGTTTAATCCGCTTCACCGGTATGTTTGCAGGCGGGCCAAGAAGCTCCGTCAGTTTGGCGATAAGGGCATCACCCCTCAGGTTTCTTCCGATAATTTTCTGATCCTTATCGAGCAATATATTGGCAGGGATGGAATTGATGCCATAGAGTTTTCCTGCTGCATTCCCCCAGTATTGAAGATCGGAAACATGGTTCCAGGTAAGCTTATCGTCCTTGATGGCTTTTTCCCAGTTATCTTTTTTACGGTCGAACGAAACACCCAGTACATCAAATCCTTTTTTATGGAAGCCGGCATAAGCCTTAACCACGTTGGGGTTTTCGAGACGGCAGGGATGACACCATGATGCCCAGAAATCAACGAGCAGAATTTTTCCCTTCAGGGAAGAAAGTGCGACTTGTTTCCCGGTGGTATCATTCATGGAAAAATCAACGCCAGGCTGCCCGATCTGTACACGCTTTAAGATAGCAACTCTTTTTGCGACGGCCTTATAGAAAAAGGAATGACAGAGGGTGGAATCAAAAACAACTAGTAGTGAATCGAGTTCGGGAAGTTCAAACTGGTAGGAATTGCGCATGATAAGCCAGGGTCCTGCAGGTGATGCAGGATGGTTTTTTACCAGGTCGACAATCAATTTTTTCAGCTCTTTGTCATGGGCTTTGAATTGGTCATCCAGTTTTTTTATTGTTGCGGTATCCTTCAGGGAATCTGCCTTTGCATAGATGGGATCCAGCGCATTGATCAGTTTCTGGATGCTGTCATTGTTTTTAATGTATATTTTGAAAAGATCCTGATTTGCCGATCCCGTCACATCAATCAACCCGGCGCTGTCGGCATGAACAACCAGCCGGATGTCAGAATTTTCAAGGAAGAAAGGAAACATTGCGTNNAGCCGAATCCATCGTTACCCAGCCGGTACTATCCATTTTCTGAAGGTAAACCATACCTGCTTCAGCCCCTTTAACGACTCCTGTGATCTTAAACTGGTTTCCTTTTTTTCCTGTGCAGGATAGCAGAATCGCTGCAACAGCGAATATTAGAATGATCTTTTTCATATTTTTTCCTGGTTTTAACAATTTTTGACAAAAGTAAGATTTTCCAAGGAATTAATAATTCGCTATTTTTACAACGAAAAACCATTCCCCATGAGACCGTTCAGAACGTGTGCATTGATTATTTTATTATGGCTTTGCAATTGCAGGATGTATGCACAACAAGAGACTAAAATTCCCGGGCCGGTGAAATATGATATTTCCCGTGAACCTGTTTTGTATACCGTTGGATATGCACACCTCGATACCGAATGGCGATGGGATTACCCGGAAACCATCAATCAATATATAAAAGCCACACTGGATGACAATTTCCGCTTATTCGAAAAGTACAAGGAGTATGTTTTCACATTTTCGGGTGCCCGCAGGTATAAAATGATGAAGGAATATTACCCCGACCGGTACGAAAAGCTTAAAAAATATATCAGCAAAGGCCGTTGGTTCGTTGGTGGTTCATCCGTTGATGAATGTGATGCAAACATCCCTTCACCTGAATCGATCCTTCGGCATGTGCTCTATGGTAATAATTATTTCCGTAGTGAATTTGGTAAGGAAAGTGTGGATTTTCTTCTCCCCGATTGTTTCGGGTTCCAGTCGCATCTCCCTTCCATCCTGGCTCATTGTGGCATGAAGGGGTTTTCCACGCAAAAACTGGAATGGGGCTCTGCCGTCGGAATCCCTTTTAATATCGGCAACTGGATCGGCCCCGATGGCAAAGGCGTTGTGGCAGCGTTAAATGCAACCGATTATAGCGGGGATATCCAACCCCGGTTGGATACGGCAAAATACTGGGTCGACCGCGTCATGGAGAATGGAAAGAAATACGGAGTTTATGCCGATTACCGCTATTACGGTACCGGTGATGTCGGGGGTGCGCCTTCTGAAACTGCCATAAGAAACGGAATGGGAAGTATTAATAATCCGGACAGCAAAATAAAAGTTTATCTCTGTTCTTCCGATCAGCTCTTCCGTGACCTTACCGATGATCAGAAACACAATCTCCCAAATTATTCAGGAGATCTTTTGCTGACTCAGCATTCGGCAGGTTCGCTTACCTCACAGGCCTATATGAAACGGTGGAACAGGAAAAATGAACTGCTCGCCCAATCAGCCGAACCGCTGGCCGTTGCAGCCGACTGGCTGGGCGGCATTCCCTACCCGTTTGCTTCCCTGAACGGAGCCTGGTGGCTGACGCTCGGAAGCCAGATGCACGATATCCTTCCAGGAACCTGTATCCCGAAAGCCTATAAATATGCGTGGAATGATGAGGTGCTGGCCCAGAACAGATTTGCTTCCACCCTGGAAAGTTCGGTCGGAACCTTGATACGGGCTATGGATACAAGGGGAAATGGGAAAGCTTTGGTAGTGTATAACCCTATCGCTGTTTCACGGGAAGATGTGGTAGAGGCAGAAGTAGCCTACCCGGAAGGAGCACCGGAATTCATCCAGGTTTTCGGCCCTGATGGAAATGAAGTTCCTTCCCAGGTTCTCAGCCGGACGAAGATTTCCTGCAAACTCCTTTTCCTCGCCAATGTCCCTTCTTTCGGACTGGCATGTTATCATGTGTGGCCTTCAAAAAGAGAAAGTGAACTGAAGAACGGCCTCCTCACAGGAAGCAATTTCCTGGAAAATGAATTTTATAAAGTTGTGCTGAATGCCAATGGAGATGTATCTTCCATCCTGGATAAAAAACTGAATAAAGAAATCCTCTCTTCCCCCGCCTGCCTCGAATTCCAGAAAGAACACCCGGAATACTGGCCCGCCTGGAATATGGATTGGAAAGACCGCAGGAATCCACCGGCAGGAACCGTGGATGGTGTACCGAAGATCACACTCACCGAAAATGGCCCGGTACGAATTTCCTTTAAAGTGGAAAGAACGGCACGGAATTCCGTCTTCATCCAGAACATAAGCCTGAGCGCAGGCGAAAGCGGGAAAAGGATCGTTTTCCGGAACACGGTCGACTGGCAGTCGAAAGGGGTCAGCCTGAAAGCTTCCTTTCCCCTCACGGCAAGCAATCCTATGGCAACCTATAACCTCGGACTGGGTACCATCGAGCGGGCAACCAACGATGAGAAAAAATATGAAGTACCTTCAAGGGAATGGTTTGATCTTACAGATAAGTCAGGAACGTATGGTATTACTGTGATAGAAGACTGCAAATTCGGCTCCGATAAGCCAAATGACAAAACCCTAAGGCTCACATTGCTTTACACTCCGACCACCAATTTTTATCATGACCAGGCTACGCAGGATTGGGGAACCCATGAATTTACCTATGGGTTATACAGCCACAAGGGTGACTGGCGCGCCGGCAAATCGGAATGGCAGGGCCGCAGCCTGAACCAACCTTTAAAAGCATTCCAGGCTCCGGTACATTCGGGTTTTCTTGGAAACATTTTCTGTCTTATAAAAGTGAATACACCCGAGGTAGATATCCGCGCATTAAAAAAAGCGGAGACCGGTAACCTGGTGATTGTCCGGCTACAGGAACTCTTCGGGAAGGATATCGAAAATGCCGAAGTCAGCTTTGCAGGAAAGATCACCACTGCCTATGAAGTTGACGGACAGGAACACAAAACCGGCGAAGCTACACTGAAAGACGGGAAACTCCTGGTAAGCCTCACCAAATTTGGAATGAAAAGCTACGCGGTGACCCTTGCCTCCCCACTTGAAAAAATCAGCGAACCGGAAAGCATTCCATTGACCCTGGCTTTTAATGAAAATGTGATCAGCAGCGAGAAATACAAGAAAAATGGCGTTTTCGCAGCAAACGGGTATGGGATCCCTGCCGAATTATTCCCGGAAACCCTGGCCATTGACGGAATCCATTTTACACCTGGAAATAAAACTGAGGGACAAAACAATGTGCTAACCTGCAACGGTCAGAAGATCCCGTTACCGAAAACCGGCAATTACAACCGGGTTTATATCCTGGCTGCAGCAACACACGACACCAATGGGTTTTTCCGGGCAGGTGAAAGTAAGAAGAACTTCCGGGTTCAGAAGTATGAAGGAGTGATCGGGCAATTCGATAAACGGATTTGGGATAAACTCGGAAGGATCAAATCGCTGGAAAAAGGATTCATCAAGCGCGATGAAGTGGCCTGGTTTGCCACGCATGTGCGGAAAGATACAATAAATGACCCTTACCATTATGCCTATATCTTCAAGTACGGCATGGACGTCAGTCCTGCAGCAGGATTCCTCCAGTTGCCCGATAACAATGCCATAAAGATCTTTGCAATCACGGTAGCTGAAAACTATTACGACCAGGCACAACCTGTTCAGCCTTTATATGATGATTTTTCCGGAAGNNCTTCCTTATAAAATTTCAATGAAGGATTATGCCGATATGCATATGCCCAACGGAGTAACAATTAATTATTATTTCTCAGGGACCGAAAAATTGAAAACCAATATGCCCGATCAGGGAATGATGGTGCCCGCTATGAACGATGGCATGTTCGATCTGCTTCCCTCAGACTCCATAAAGGATGTTTGGTTTGAACAGGGAGAAGGCCGCATTATAATGGATCTTCAGAACAACCTGGGGGTTGACAGCCTCCATGTGTTTGCCGCCCTGGATACAAAACGGGGACCTGAAATTTTTTCCGTTTGGGCTTCCGATAAACCCGCCTTGCCGCCGGTCACTGGTAATCCTAAAACAAATGGATGGAAGTATCTTGCAATGGCCGGTCCGGTAGATATCTGGGGAAACGGGAAAGTAGTCTACAGCATCGTTCCCGATGTGAAAAAACCGTTAAGTTGCAGATACCTCATGTGGGTGAGCGAAGGTTCCGGCCATGGGCCGTATTATTTCAGGGAAATTGATGTGTTTGAAAGATAGATTTCAGCCTTTTTTCGTCGTATATTTGCAGCATAACATGCATCCATGATCAAAAAGACGAAACCGATCGATTCCGGGATGGTTCTTCAGAAGATTCAGTATTTTTGCAGCTACCAGGAAAGATGCATCCGCGATACCGAAGAAAAGCTGAAGGATTGGGCGGTTCAGAAGAAGCTGATACCATCGATCATCAGCCAGTTACAGGAGGAAGGTTATATCAATGAAGAACGGTTCGCTAAAATGTATGCGGGGGGTAAATTCCGTGTCAACAAATGGGGACGCCAGAAGATTGAATTTGAACTCAAGTTGAAAGGGATTCCTGAAGGCATGATCCAAAAAGGGATTGAGGAGATC
>PLMO01000029.1:0-17822 GCA_003142515.1 Bacteroidales bacterium | reverse complement strand
TGCTTTGAAGGAACTGAAAATCTGAACATGGTTACACAGGAAATGCTGAGGGATCTGCAGTCGCGGCTGGATGCCCTAAGGAGGTTTCTTTGACCTCGATACCAAATTAGCCTTAATAGAAGAAGAAGAAAAACTGACGCAATCACAGGATTTCTGGAACAACCCGAAAACCGCGGAACAGCTGATGAAGTCGATCCGCGATAAAAAGTCGTGGACCGATAGCTACAAAGCAGCAACCGATAGTTTTGCAGACCTGAAGGTGCTTATGGATTTCTTCCAGCTGGACGAAGGCACTGAAAAGGATCTTGACCAGCATTACAAAGAAACCCTGCGGCTGGTAGAAGATCTCGAGTTCAGAAATATGTTGAGCGGCGAGGAAGACAAGTTCAGCGTGATCGTGCAGATCAATTCAGGCGCCGGCGGTACCGAAAGTCAGGATTGGGCACAAATGCTCATGCGGATGTACATCCGCTGGGGTGAACGGAACCGCTACAAAGTAAAGGAATTGGATTACCTTGAAGGCGATGTGGCAGGAATCAAATCGGTCACCATCGAGATCGAAGGTGATTATGCTTACGGTTACCTGAAAGGGGAAAATGGGGTCCACCGGCTGGTACGCCTCTCCCCTTTTGATGCCAACCACAAACGTCACACTTCTTTTGCCTCTGTTTATGCCTACCCGGTCATTAATGATGATATCGTGATCGACATCAATCCTTCAGATGTCACCTGGGACACTTTCCGATCGAGCGGCCCGGGCGGGCAGAATGTCAACAAGGTGGAAACCGCTGTCAGGCTGAAGCATGAGCCGACCGGCATAGTGATCGAATGCCAGGAAACACGATCCCAGGGGCAGAACCGTGACAAGGCATTACGGATGCTGAAATCACAANNAATTATGTGCTGCACCCATACCATATGGTGAAAGACGTCCGTACAGGTTATGAAACCTCCGATACACAAGGCGTCCTGGATGGTGATCTGAATGATTTCATCAAGGCGTTTTTGATGGAATTCGGTAGCAGCGGAACCTGAACGTAAACGTATTTTCGTTCTCCACAAACTAATAATCATGATTTGTAACATCTCATAATATTTGTTGCGATGATGAAGATCTATCACAATCCGCAGTGCAGTAAATCACGGGCAGGACTGAAGTACCTGAAGAATAAAAACATCTCGTTCGAGATCGTGGAATACCTGAAAAACCCGCTTACGGAAAAACAGCTTGAAACACTTCTTGCAAAACTCAATAAAAAACCCTCGGAAATCGTCAGGACACAGGAAGAATATTATAAAAAGAACCTGAAAGGAAAGAATTTCAAAGATCATGAATGGATCCGGATCTTGGTGCAAAATCCCAGGCTCATACGGCGCCCTATTATTGAAAAAGATTACAAGGCTGTGATCGGCGATCTATCAGAAAATATTGATCTTCTCCTGAAATAATCAACTTAAAAAACATACCATCATGCAAACACGTACCGAAAAAGACACAATGGGAACCGTGGAAGTTCCTGCCGACAAATACTGGGGTGCACAAACCCAACGCTCGGTCGAAAATTTCAAGATTGGCGAACCTGCTTCGATGCCGAAAGAGGTGATCCAGGCTTTTGCCATCCTGAAAAAAGCAGCCGCCCTGGTCAATTTTGACCTCGGCGTGCTTCCAAAAGAGAAGATGAATCTTATCGTTGCCGTGTGCGACGAGATCCTGGCCGGTAAACTGAATGACCAATTCCCGCTGGTGATTTGGCAAACCGGATCGGGAACGCAATCCAATATGAATGTCAACGAGGTGATTGCCAACCGGGCGCATGTGCTGAATGGCGGTCAACTGGGTGAAAAAACTATCATCCACCCGAACGATGACGTGAACAAATCGCAGTCGTCGAATGATACATTTCCTACGGCCATGAGCATCTCCGCTTACAAGAGAGTAGTTGAAACTACGATCCCAGGTGTGGAAAAGCTCAGGAAAACCCTGGCAGAAAAATCGGAAACATTTAAGGACATTGCCAAGACCGGGCGTACTCATCTCATGGATGCTACCCCGCTCACCCTTGGGCAGGAATTTTCAGGCTATGTTTCCCAGCTGGATCATGCCTTGATTGCGATAAAGAATACCCTATCACACTTAGCCGAACTGGCGCTGGGAGGCACTGCCGTCGGAACGGGACTGAATGCACCGAAAGGATACGACCGGAAAGTAGCTGAAAAGATCGCAGAACTTACCGGGTTGCCTTTTATCACGGCCCCGAACAAATTTGAATCGCTATCAGCCCACGATGCTATGGTTGAAACCTCCGGCGCCCTGAAAACCCTTGCCGTGAGCTGCATGCACATCGCCAGTAACATCCGCCTTATGGCCTCCGGCCCACGCTGCGGCATCGGGGAGATCATCCTTCCTGAAAACGAACCCGGATCCTCCATCATGCCGGGAAAGGTCAATCCCACGCAACCGGAAGCCATGACCATGGTCTGTGCACAGGTGATCGGAAACGATGTGACAGTAAATATTGGCGGCATGAGCGGCCATTTCCAGCTGAATGTCTTTAAGCCGGTAATCATCCGTAACGTGCTCGAATCCGCACGCCTGCTTGGCGAAGTTTGCCTGTCGTTTAATGATAACTGCGCCATCGGTATCGNNGAAAACAAAACCCTGAGGGAAGCAGCGCTGGAACTGGGACTGCTCACCGACGAGGAATTCACAAAGATCGTGGATCCGAAGAAAATGCTGGGACGGTAATCACTAAAAGGCGCTCGGCGGAGTTTGTAACTCCACCGCAAATTCAGGAATGACTTCGTCGATTTTTATTTTATAATAATTCTTTGTTAGTCGAGCGGAATTATAAATTCCGCTCAGCATTATAAACGAATAATTATTCTTCCAGCGTTGTAATATCGCCGGCATCCAAGCCTTGAGCCCTGGCCTTTATCACCCTTCTCATGATCTTGCCGCTGCGTGTTTTGGGAAGAGAATCTGCGAAAACAACATGAGCGGGTCGCGCAATCGGACCGATCTCATGCTCCACATGATTTTGAAGTTCTTCCGCAAGTTTATCACCTGCCTTCACGCCTTCTTTTAAAATTACGGTAACATGAATGGTATTACCCCTCAGGTCATCGGGGAGGCCGACTGCCGCAGCTTCGGCTACAGCAGGATGACTTACGAGTGCACTTTCAATTTCTGCTGAACCCAACCGGTATCCGCTGACCTTAATGACATCATCGATCCTCCCGATAATCCAGTAATAGCCATCCTCATCAATCCTGGCGGAGTCGCCTGCAAGGTACCAGCCTTTATCCTGGTATTTTTCCCAGTATTTCTCAACATACCTTTTGGGATCATGCAGGATTGTCCTTGCCATTCCGGGCCAGGGATTTTTAATGACAAGGTTCCCTTCATCTCCTTGTTTGACTTCATTTCCATGGTCATCCACAATACCTACCTCGTTACCAAAGAATGGTTTAGCACAAGATCCTGGTTTCAGGGGCATCACAGGTAACGGGGTTATCATGAACCCGCCTGTTTCGGTTTGCCACCAGGTATCCATGATCGGGCATTTGCCGCGACCGATAACCTCGTGGTACCATTTCCACGCTTCAGGGTTTATCGGTTCTCCCACCGAACCAAGCAACCTGAGTGAACTAAGGTCGTGGCGGTGCGCCCATGAAGGTCCGAATCGCATCAGTCCTCGAATAGCCGTTGGGGAGGTATACAGAATGTTGATCCCGTATTTTTCGACCATCTGCCACCAGCGGTTGGGGAACGGGTGGTTGGGTACACCTTCATACATCATGATCGTGGCACCGTTGATCAGCGGGCCATATACTAAGTAACTATGCCCGGTAACCCAGCCGGGATCGGCTGCACACCACCAGCGGTCTTCAGGTTTTATGTCAAATACATATTTCATGGTGGAGGCAGTATAAACGGCATATCCTCCATGGGTATGGACCAGTCCTTTGGGTTTCCCTGTAGTTCCCGAAGTATACAGGATAAAGAGCGGATCTTCAGCGTCCATTACCTCAGTAGAACAATCCGTGCATTCCAGCGGGATCGCCATGAGATCATGGTACCAGAAGTCGCGGTCGTTTTCCATGAGGCATGCTTCTCCCGTTCGCTTAACGGTGATGCATACCTCAACAGTTGCCGAACGTTTCATAGCCTCGTCCGCAATTTCTTTTAGGTGGGTTGTTTTCCCCCGCCTATATCCGCCATCTGCAGTTATCAGGATACGGCTTTGTGAATCGTGAATACGTTCAGCCAGGGCTTCTACGCTGAATCCTCCGTACACCACGCTATGCACGGCACCAATACGCGCACAGGCAAGCATCGCAATCACGATCTCGGGGATCTGGGGCATATAAATGGTGATTACTTTCCCTTTCTTCGCACCCATTGACTTAAGGATATTCGCGAACTTCGAGACTTCACGGTTCAGGGCATGGTAAGAGAAGGTGCGCACGTCCCCGGGTTCTCCTTCCCAGATGATCGCGAGCTTATTCCGGGTGGCTGATTTCAGGTGACGGTCGATCGCATTGTGCACGATATTTATCTTTCCGCCGGAAAACCATTTGTAGAAAGGCTTCTCACTATCATCAAGCACCTTATCCCATTTTTTAAACCAATTAAGCTTTTTTGCTTCTTCTGCCCAGAAACCCTCACGATCTTCGATCGATTTTCGGTATAAAGTCTCATATTCCTTTATGTTCGCATGTTTGATGATTTCTTTTGAGGGATAATAGTATTTATCCTGTTCACTGTTTTCTTGTTGCATAATGATCTTTATTAGAATGAATTCATAAAATTACATATATAAATGATTTTTTGACAAAATATTATCGAATATTCTAAATTGCGGATTAACCGGCGAAAACCGTAAGAAATTTCCGGAAGTTTTAAAGGTTCATAATTTTTATGATACGAAATGTTATCATATTGAATTTCTTTATATATTAGTCCTTTCACAAATTCCCTGATCATCATGAAACAATTCTTCGTCAGTCTCCAGATTGTTCTTTCGTTTTTATTAGTCCCTTCCATAAATGTTTATGCTCAGAAGAACTTTATCGACGGTTATATCATTACACTTAAAAAAGACACCCTGAAAGGTCAGGTTGATTACCGTGAATGGAATTTAAATCCATCATCGATCCATTTTATAGATGCGGTAGGGAAAAATAATATCTTCAGACCCGATGACATTGCAGGCTTTTTTATTCCCCCGAAGGACCATTACATCAGCAGCCACGTTTCGCTTGATCTTACTTCCTTGCAAACAAAAGACCTGATGGAATACTACGAACCCAAATTCGTCAAAGACACAGCACTGTTTCTCATGACTCTCGTGAAAGGAGAAGCTTCTTTGTATTACTTTAATGACCGGAATAACCGGGAACATTATTATGTATCGAAAGCCGGTGCTCCCCTGGTTGAGCTCCTACTGAAAAAAAGTTATATTAAATCGTCCGAAGATCATACGGAGTCTCATGGATATGTAGCAACAGTTGAACTTTTTAAAGGACAATTAATCGTACTTTTTAATGATTGTCCGGAACTTAAAGAAAAGATTAATAACTCAAACTATTCAAGTGCAAGCCTGATTGCATTGTTGACCGTTTACAACAATTGCATGCATTCAACCATTGAATTTGTAAAAAAAGAAGAACCAATCAAATTTAAATTCGGACTCCTTGCCGGCCCTACGCTTACAAAAATATCATTTAGAGGAGGAGCTGATGATCTTACTGGCGTAAAAATGAGCGATTGCTATAGTTTTCTTGCCGGGGTTTCATTTCAAATTATTTTTCCGCGTGAACGCGCTCAGTGGGTATTGGAAAATGAACTTGTTTACAAACCATATGATAACAAGGCTGCAACATCAGAACTATCCTGGATCAATGATAAATATGACAGAAATTTCTCTTTTAATATGGGTTACCTCAAACTTTACACCCTGTTACGTTATCAGTACCCAAAATGGAAAATCCGGCCGTTTGCCGATTTTGGGATGTCCAATGGCTATGCCATCCAATCTTCTGACACCAAAACAGTAGTAATAACATATGCAGGTACTAATGACAAAATGACTACAACTGGACCTGCCATAAAGAATCCAAAATTGTATGAATTTGGTATTCTCGGAGGGGTAGGTGTTTCCTGGTGGAAGATCAGCGGTGAAGTTCGCTATGAGTGGGCACAGGGTATGTCATCTCAGTTTGGATTTAGTGGGCCTGAAAACACCATGTACTTTGTTGTTTCCTTCTTGTTCTGATCAACTCATCCATTCACCAGCTCATCAGCTCATCAACTCATCAGCTCGTCAGCTACTTATGCATTTCCTGCTCTGCCATCCATGATGCCTCATCCCATATAACATCATCGAGTGTCGCGCTTTTTTGCCGCGCTTTTTCACTGATATCCCTGAGCCAATCGGGATGTGTCTTGATTTGGTTGATCCAATACCCGATCCGTTCATTGGCAGGTTCAAGAAAATCGGTGACTTTCCTGAAACTGATCTTCTTTTTTAACCCATAAAGCCTGAAAACATAAGCTTCCCAGGTCAGCTCCCGTCCCCGGAATATTTTCAAGGTATCCGCTGCGACGATGGAATCAAACAACAATCCATACCGCTTGTGCGGGTCAGCATAATCGTTGCTGAGGGCAATGTAATAGGCATCTGTTCCTTTCAGAAGATCACCTCTTGCCTTATCGATCCAGTAATATTTATGAATACGGCTCAGGGTACCAAGTGAATAGACTTTTTTCTGCAACTGCCTGGCGACATAATAATCGATGTTGGCAGCAGGAAACCAGCGGAAGGTCAGGATCGGGACATCGGCAGGTATCTTGTTCAGATTCACATCCCGTTCGGCCACCGTCCTGAATTTTTCTCCCAGTTGTTTCCATCCCTGCAGTTGCATGGTAATATCATCTATCCCGTTCCTTTTTAAGGGAAAGATCCCGTATTTGATCTGGAGAACTCCTGCTGTTATCAGGATCAGCTGGAAGAGAAGAGCGATCCTGAGTGGCCAGGGAATTAATTTTGGCGAAGGATCTTTTCCGGCAGGCCCTGAAAGCCATGCAGCCGCCACCAGGATCAATCCCAGGTATGCCGGCCCCGTCCAATGGGGCAATGTACTGCTGTATAGTGAGAATCCCATGAAAACCAGTGCGAGTGGTAAGCTCATCATGAGCAATAACCGTAAAGCAGGGCGTTCAAGGAAATGTTTTCTGCAAATAATGGCAACCAAAGAAAAAAGAACGATGATAAAATTGACCGGGTTACTGTAAAAAAACTGGCCGATAAGCTCTCTTCCAAAATAATCCCAGCGTATCCGCATTCCCGTATGCCCAACCCTGGCTTCATGGAAAGTAAAACTGATAAATGAATTCTGGTAATTCCAGATGATCACCGGAGCGAATAATATCAAAGCAATCAGGAAAGCCAGGTAGGTTTCCTTTGCCCTGAACCATTTCCGGTTGTAAAAAAGTATATAGAAGAAAACACCCACGACAAGGAATGCCGAATGGTATTTTGACAGCAATGCCAGCCCGACCGTGACCCCGGCTATAAGAAGCTTGATCCGGCTGCTTTTTGTAAGTTCCTTATCCGGTAAACAATCCACGAACAACCAGAGACTCAAAAGCCAGAATAATACTTGTGGTGTATCGGGCATGATGAAGGTTCCAGCGACAATGAAACAATAGATGGAAGCGGTGAACAGCAGCGCGGCATAAAATCCCGTTATGGAATCCTTGATCTTTCGCCCGATCAGGAAGATCAGCCCGGTATTCAGGGTTCCAAACACTACGGCACCCAGCCGCAGGAAGAATTCATGATCAAAACGGAGATTCAGGGTAAACAGCTGGATGACCCATCCCACCATGGGAGGATGATCAAAATGGCTCCAGTCTGGAAATTTCGCATAAGTCCAGTAATATACCTCGTCGTTCCCAAGTTCTATGAAACCCGCAATAAAGGCTCTCAGAACAAATGAACAGAGCAGCAAAACAAAGATTGCCCGGTTAATTATTTTATCCTCTTTCATCCGGAATAGTCTTTTTTGCTTTTTGATTTCGCCTGTAAAATACAAATATGATCAAGGCAATAAGGGATGGAATGGACAGCAACCGTAAGATCCAGGTTCGTGGGTAATCGATCTCTGCCCTGAGTGCATTCACAGGCTGGATTCCGTTATACCGGAAAACCGGGTTCAGGTAGAAGATCGTTCCGCGACCGCCATAATGATTGAAGAACATGATCTCCGTGCGGATATAGGTGTCTTCCGGTTGAATCTTGTACCAGGCCGTAGTGGTGAACCGTACCACTTTTTTCGTTTTCCCGTTCTGACCCTGGAAGACAAATTTGACTGCTTCCTTGCTGGTTTTTATCCACAAGGTATCATTGCGAACCTTCACGGATCTCAATACCGCGATCTTGCGTGCCCGTTCCGCTTTTTGATCAAAGGTTTCGCCGGTTGACATGTAGATATCGGCTCCGTAAGCTTTTCCTTCTTTCAGCGCTTTTATAAGATCGGCTGAATGCAGGGAAGGCGAATTGATAAAGGTACAACAACGCCCGATCTGGTAAGGATTATGGATATCATGGGCATCATCATCGGCGACGATGAAGGCCGGGTGGCCGGAAGAGAGTGCTGCATCCCATTGCGGTATCGATCGCCAGTTATTATCCAGTACCTCGATAAGATCGTAATTTGAAAGGCGCTTCATATCGTCGAGCGAATAGCCTCCTTCCCAGTCGGGATGAGCAATGGCAACGATCTCACTCTGATCGTGAAGAAGATCAAGGATGTGCTGTTTGTGGTTCCGGTTCTGGAAGAGGGAATAATCCAGCCACAGCACTTTTTTCGCGCCGATCAGCAGTTGATGTTTCTTTCTCACTCCGAAGCCATGCTCATAGGCCGGGATATAAAACGAAGAATCCCTGTTGAAGGTATTGATGTGCTGGTAATCGGAAATACAGGGAACGTCATACCCCAGCTTTTTGTAGGTTTTCCAGAATTCCCCCACTGTATTGTTCCGGCCGCTGGTCAATCCGCCCCAGGCGTGTACATGAAAATGAAAATTGGCTTTCTTCCAATGGGTACTGTCAATTCCTTCATAGGGATTGTAAATTTTTTCTCCCGAAAAGGGTTGCGAAACCGGGAAATCATAGACAGGCGCCGTGAAATAGATCAGCAATTCCAGGGTCAGCAGGCCCAAGAAAATGAAGAGAAGGATTTTAAGAATTTTCTTTATCACAAAAAATCAAAGATATGGATACGATCCCTCAAAAGTAAATAACACCGGCAAAGGTAAAATCTTTTAAAGGAAAAGAATAAGCAGGAGCCGGATATTGAGATAAATCACGATTCCGCCAACCAGCAGGAGGATAAAGGTGGTTCGTTTTTTATTGACATATTTTTCCATCACTTTTTTTGAAGAGGTAAGATAGACCTGGAAAAGGATGGTAAAGGGCAGTTGAATGCTCAGGATCATTTGTGAAAGGATTAGTCCGTAAAATGGATCCCGGATAAAGAAGATAATGATCAGCGCAAGCAGCAGGGATATGATCACGCCCAGCCGTGTGTGGTTGTCGTGAATGTCATAAGGCTCCCCGAAAAATCCCGCAAAGATGCTCCCGCCGGCCATTCCCGAGGTGATAGATGAGGCTAGTCCTGCAAAGAGCAGCGCTACGGCAAAGACGATCGAGGCATGGGTTCCCAGCAGGGGATGCAGGATGGCGGAGGCTTGCTGAAGTTCGGTGATGTGGATGCCGTGCTGGAAGAAGGTAGAAGCAGCAAGGATGATGATGGCGCTGTTGATTGCCCATCCGAGGATCATGGAAAAAAGGGTATCAAAGAGTTCAAAATCCATTTGCCTTTTGATCACCTTTTCGTCTTCCAGGTTCCATTGCCGGCTCTGGATGATCTCGGAATGAAGAAAGAGGTTATGGGGCATAACCACTGCTCCCAATACACTCATGATGATGATGATCGACCCTTCCGGGACAGAAGGCTTTACCCATCCGATTCCTGCGCTTGCCCAATTAATGTCTACCAGCGTCAGTTCATAGAGAAAAGAAAGGCCGATGATTGAAACAAAGGCGATGATGAATTTTTCAACCCTTGTATAAGTATTGGTAAGCAGCATGATCATGACAAAGAAGAAGGTGAGGATGGCTCCGGCCGGAATGGGTATGTTGAAAAGCATGTTCAATGCTACCGCTGCTCCCAGGATCTCTGCGAGAGACGTTGAAACGGAAGCTGCCATGGCCGACGACAGCAGCATCCGGGATGCCCACCTCGGAGTATATTTCGTTGCTGCTTCCGCCAGGCACAAACCAGTGGCGATACCCAGGTGAGCCACATTGTGCTGCAGGATGATCAGCATGATGGTGGAAAGCGTAACCATCCATAGCAGCGTATAGCCAAAATCGGATCCTGCTGCCAGGTTGGAAGCCCAGTTTCCGGGATCAATAAATCCAACGGTGACCAATAAGCCCGGACCAATGTATTTCAGAATATCCAACGCCCCAAATCCTGGCTTGTTTTTATCCCGTAAAAAATTATTCGGAAAATTAAACTTCATTTCCCTTTCTGCAAATGTTGTTTCAAAGATAGTTATTTCTTCGGGTGTTAGGTGTCAGGCATTGGGTGTTGGGTTAATTGATAATTGATAATTATTTCGCTACTTCACCGGCTCAGCACAAAAATGAAAAACAACACATCTTTCACTCAATATAGATTCTAACGTAAACTGTTAACTTTGCCGCTTCTGATAATATTACAAAACTATCGGTGAAAATAATGATGAATAATCGTGAAGTCGTGATTTTTTCGGGTGCCATCGTAGCCGATGCTGTAAGGGCATATTCCCGGCGATCGGCTAAACTGCTGGAAAAAGGGAAATTCAGGGTGTTTGATCAATACGGGAATCAAACGGAAGCCGACGGCGAGCTTACGGAAGGACAAAAACTTTTTCTAAAAAAACGGGAGCATGAAGAAGCGTAGTTTAGTATGGATTACAGGATTGATCGTTCTGCTATCATTCCAGGGCCATTCACAGGACAAAATAGCAGGCAAACCCAAGGAGGTCATCATCCTGCATGTGAACGACATGCATGCCAAGATCGACAATCTCCCGAAACTGGCTTACCTGGCCGATAGTCTCCGGAAAACCCATCCGTATGTATTCCTGGTTTCGGCCGGCGATAATTTTACGGGAAATCCCGTTGTGGATATGGTTGCCGACAAAGGTTATCCCATGATCGACCTGATGAACCGTTGTGGCTTTACTGTCAGCGCCTTTGGGAATCATGAATTTGACCTTGGGCAGGAAAACCTGAACAAACGGTTGCAACAGGCAAAATTTCCCTTTATTTGCTGTAATTTTGACGCTACCGGCACAGTTTTGAAACAACCCAAACCCTATCTTGTCCTGGAAGCCGGAAATAAAATCCACATTGCAGTACTGGGTATCATTGAACTCAACGACAAGGGGATCCCTGACACGCATCCTTCAAAGGTGACAGGGATTCGATTTTATAATGGCATCACTAAGGCAAAGGAATATTCGTGGTTAAAGAAAAAATACGGGATCCTGATAGGACTTACGCACCTGGGAATAGAGACCGACGTAAAACTGGCCGATTCCATGCCGGAATTTGATGAGATCATTGGCGGGCATTCGCATACCCTCATCGAAAAACCGATGATGGAAAACGGGGTCATGATCGTGCAGGACGGATCAAATCTGAATTACATAGGAAAAACCACGTTCCGGATTGAAAATGGCAGAGTGACGGCACGCAGCGATGAAGTCATCCCTATCACTGCTTTGCATAAGGCCGATTCCGCGCTTGTTGAGCTGTGCGGGAAATATAACCGCAATGAAGAATTCAGCAAAATAGCCGGGATCGCCGAGACTTCATTGAAAGGTTATGATGAGCTCGGAAGTCTTATGACGGATGCCCTGACCCATCAGTTGAAAGTCGATTTTGCTTTCCAGAACCGGGGAGGTATCCGTGTTTTCTCTCTTCCGGAAGGACCCATCACCATAAAGGATATTTACCAGCTTGACCCTTTTGGCAACCTCGTTGTTACCTTCAGGATGAAAGCAGAGGAGATAAAGTCGTTAATAAGCTATGCCTATAACCTTGAAAAAGGAATAGACCTCCAGGTTTCCGGGATGAACTATCGCGTTACATCCGACGGACAAGGCCATTGCCTCGGTGTGGATCTGTTTGATGATTCCGCGAAGTCCCTGGATCCTTCGCGGGAATATACCGTGGCCATGAACAGCTATATCGCTGCAAGTTACCGTTTTAACCATGCCGACCCGGGAACGACGGGATCCGTTACAACCGCTGAGATCCTGATCAGCTACCTGAAGGAAGTAAAAAAAGTAAATTATACCGGGGTAAAACGCGCCATTCAAATCGTTAAACCATAGGAAAAAGGATTCTGTCATCTTTATCCTTGTTCCTTTTCACTGAGTTCCAGCCAACGGTCGGATTTCATTCCGATCTCTCTCAGGAGAATGGCGAATCGTTCGGATTTCTCCGATAATTCTCCGGGAGCGAGTATGCCGGAGGAAAGGGCGCTTTCGATCTTTGATTTCTCCTCTTCCAGTTGTGAGATTTCTGATTCCAGGTTCTCTATTTCTTTTTTTTCTTTAAAGGATAATTTGTTGGATCCGGGAGTTGCGTTACGGGGTTTTTCTTTTTTTGGCTGGGATGCCTGGATCAACCGGCTTTCTTCTTTTTCCTTCCGTTTCCGGTAAGCGCTAAGCTGGCTGTAGTTTCCCGGAAAATCTTTAATCACCGCATCGCCACGGAATACGAATAGGTGATCCACGATCTCATCGAGAAAATAACGGTCATGGGTCACTATGATCATACACCCTTTGAAGGAGGCAAGGTATTCTTCAAGAATGGCCAGCGTAAAAATATCCAGGTCGTTTGTAGGTTCATCCAGGATAAGGAAGTTCGGATTCCGCATCAGTACCGTTACTAAGTATAACCGGCTCCGCTCTCCCCCGCTCAACTTGCTTACCAGCTGGTAATGCATCGGGTATGGGAAGAGGAAGTAGTTTAAAAAAGCCGCGGCAGAAATAGTATCCCCGTTATTTAAAGTAACCACTTCGGCAATATCCCTTATCACATCAATCACCCGGGATTCCCCGTTAAAAGTGATCCCTTCCTGGCGGTAATACCCGTAGGTGATGGTTTCTCCTTTTTCTATCCTTCCGCCTGAAGGCCGGAGCTGGCCAGTGATGATCTCCAGGAAGGTGGATTTTCCCGAACCATTGTTTCCCACAAAACCGATCTTCTCATTCCGCTTGAAAGTATAGAAGAAATCTTTCAGGATCGGCAGTTCGCCCCAACTGAAGGAAACCTGCCGCATCTCAAGGATTTTCTTTCCCATCCTTCCTGTCCCTATATCCATATTGATCTTTTCCTCACGGATCTTGCTGCCGGCAATGGATTTCAGATCATAATAACTGTCGATGCGTGCTTTCGATTTGGTAGTGCGGGCTTTGGGCATCCGGATCATCCATTCCTGTTCTTTCCGGAGCAGGTTCCGGGCCTTTTCGATCTCTTTCGACTGGTTCTCTTTCCGTTCTGCCTGTTTATCCACGAAATACGAGTAATTTCCCTTGTAACGGAAGATGGCTGTATTATCCAATTCCAGGATCTCCCCGCAAACACGATCCAGGAAATAGCGGTCGTGAGTGATCATGAACAGGGTGATACGCGACCGGGTCAGGTAATTTTCCAGCCATTCAATCATATCGATATCAAGGTGGTTTGTAGGTTCGTCCAGAATGAGAAAAGCAGGTTCGGTGATCAGGGTCTTTGCCAAGGCAATGCGCTTTCGCTGGCCCCCGGAGAGTTCCTTAATCTTTTGTTCAAGATCGGTGATCTTCAACTCCGATAGGATCTGCTTTACCCGTGTTTCATATTCCCAGCCATCAATGGTGTCCATCCGCTCCATGGCTTTCTGGATTTCCTTCCTGTCATGGCCCAGGATCGCTTTTTCATAATCCCGGATCGTCTTGTGAATCTCGTTCGAGGACTCGTAAACTTCATCAAAAACCGTGTTAAACTCGTTCAGTTCCGGGTTCTGCTTCAGATAGCCGATGGAAACATCATTGAAGAATTTGACTGATCCTCCGTCGGAGGGTTCCAACCCTGCAATGATGTTCAGTAAGGTGGATTTCCCGGCTCCGTTCTTTGCGATCAGTGCGACTTTCTGGTGCTGGTTTATGACAAAGGAGATATCCTGGAAAAGGACTTTCTCTCCATAAGAACGGGATAAATTTTCAACTTGTAACAACGAGGGCATCGTGCAAGGATCAGGCTTGATTCAATGAAGAATGAAAAATGAANNATGAAAAATGAAGAATGAAAAAAATTAGATTTCAACCTGGATACCGATTCCTGCTGCAACGGCTTTTTTATAAACCAGTTTTGCGGCAGCAGCATCCTGTATGGCCAACCCGTTTGATTTGAAAAGAGTGATTTCCCTATCATTCACTCTTCCCTGTTTCTTTCCTGTGATGATTTCACCCAGTTCGGCATAAAAATGACTTTCAGGGATCTCGCCGGCATTCACCGGGATCATGATATCCCCTGCTTCCTTAAAACAGGCTTCGCGCGAATCCCCTATGAATTTCGAACGTTTAACGATCGCCGAATCCAGTTCACGTGCAGTGGGTGTATGACTGCCTATGCCATTGATATGAGTACCTTCCCGAACCTTATTCCCATCGAATAAGGGTGAAGGTGATGAGGTTGCCGTACAGATGATATCCGCCTGGAGTAATTCGTCTGCCGTCTTTGCCTTGATGATCTTCAGGTTTAGTTTTTTCCCCATTTCTGCAATAAATGCGTCTGCTGCCGTATCTGAAATATCATAAACAAAGGCTTTTGAAATGTTTCGTGCTTCGCAAACCGCCCATAACTGCATTTTAGCCTGGACACCTGCACCCAGGATTCCCGCCACCTGTTCCTTGTCGTTCCGGGCAAGGTATTTCGTTGCTACACCGCTGGCCGCACCGGTTCTGACAGCCGTAAGATAACCTCCATTCATGATGCAGATCACATCCCCGGTAGTTGGGTCCTGCAGCAAGACCTTCCCGATGGTGGTCGGCAGGTTATGTTTCATGGGATTGTTTTTATATACGGTCACCACCTTACAAGCCAATGCTTCCATCTTCTTCAGGTAAGCCGGCATATATAGGGAAAGGCCTTCCGGCGGTGTGATACCGATCCTCAGCGGTAATACAGCCGTGCCACCGGAAAGTTCGGCAAATGCCTGCTCCACGGCAACCATACAATCTTTCATGTCAAGTACCGATGCTACATCGGCTTTGTTCAATATCAATGTCATACAACTCTTGTTTATGAATAAGTAAGGATCAAATTTATTCTTTTTTCGCAACCACGATCGATTGCCATATTTCATCATCCTCAAACATTTTCTGGTTATCTCCGGACCCATTCATCTGACCTTCCCTGCCCATACCGCCCGGATGCATTCCCCCTGGACGATCCTGCCCATGCCCGCCTTGCATTTCACCCTGGCCTCCCTCCTGCGTTCTCTCTCCCTGTTCCTGCCGGGGTTTTTGAGCTCCTTTTATGACAATTCCAACAGCGATAGGGGTTACGGCACGAAAATCTGCAGCAAAAACACTGAAAGGAACCCTTGCTTCATAAACCATTACGTTGGTAGAATCCCAGTTAACTGCCGCCATTATACCGTTTTTCCCGGATTTAATGTTCTGGAAACCATTGACCCCATTTTTGAAACCAGTTAATTCCATATCCTGCATCTGCAACAGGAACATCAGGTGCATCCTTTTCCGGTCACGACGATCTCCCATGTCCATTCTGCCCCCCATGTCTGTTCTGCCCCCGATGGGAAAATGCAAAGTGGCTTCTGCTTTTTTCTTTCCTTTACTGTTGAAGCGAATTTCAATTCCGCTTCGAAAAACTTTCATCTGCTCAGCCTCATCCGCTATCCTGATACAGAAATAAAATGCACAGGTATCGTTCACTATGGCATAATTCACCTGAGCCTGCTTATTAAAATTAAATAAGGAGTTCTCCCATTCCGAGGAATTTCCATTCACTACAATTCCTTCCTTGTAAAAAAATGGATATTTTTTCCCTTTGTCAGGATGATCAGATGTTCGTGTAAAGCCAAATGTGCTCATCACCGGGAAGGCCATGATCAGAGCAAATAATTTCATCTGCATAAGGCAAGGTTATTAAATAGTTGAGAAGATAACGTAAACACAGGACTTTTATGATTTTTTATACAAACAAACCCGGACAAAGATAGGATATTTTTCTACCGGAATGATTTGGTTTTATCCACTTTTTCATGAACGAATATAGTTTTATTTTTTTGGAAATTTTTCAAGGATCATATTTAAAGAGTAATTATATTTTACGTATTTTCGCCAATTATTTTACGTTATTCACGTATTAATGATCATTCCATTATATAAGTATATTACGTATCTGTATTCTTGTCTTCTGAAAAGGCAAGGTATTGATCATTTTTCGTTCAGATGTTTTTGTTCTGAAGGAATTAACGGAAAGGAATTGAGCTTTTAGAACCACATTATAAACCATACATGATACAAAAAAGAAGTCTTATACTGAAAATGTTCCTTTCTCTCTTTTTCCTTGGCCTTGCAACCGGAGGTTTTGCACAGGGAAATGTGAAAAGCGAGGTTACCTCTATCCTTGAATTCCAGCAATATGACCGTGCTATTCACATCATGGCCATGCTGATCCTGGGTTTCGGGTTTCTGATGGTATTTGTAAAAAACTATGGAAGGTCAGCCCTTACGGCGACATTTCTCCTGGTAAGCGTTGCGTTACCCTTATATATTGCCGGAAGCAGCCTGATTCACGGCGATGGCAGTAAGGCAGAGATCCAACGTCTCATCCTTGCAGAGTTTGGGGCAGCCAGCCTGCTGATCGCAGCCGGCGCCTTGCTTGGAAGAATCAGGATGCATCAATACCTCATCCTGGGATTGTTTTTCATTCCGTGTTATATGCTGAATGAATGGATCATCCTCGATAATGGCCTCGGGTTGTTAAAAAGCGGGTTTGCTGATACGGGTGGATCCATTGTCATCCATGCATTCGGGGCTTTGTTTGGAGTGGGTGCTGCAATTTCACTGACACCCACTGAAACCATTGATAAACCAATGACATCCGATAATTCCAGCGATCGTTTCTCGATGATCGGAAGCATGGTACTCTGGATTTTCTGGCCCAGCTTCTGTGCAGCCTTAGTCCCGGCAGAAGCCATTCCTATGACCGTGATCAACGTATTCCTCGCCCTTTGCGGTTCCACCCTGGTCACCTACCTGTTGTCTGTCTGGATCCGTGGAAAGATCAGCATTGCGGATATTGCAAATGCTGCACTTGCAGGTGGTGTTGCGATTGGCGCAACCTGCGATCATGCCAATCACATAACCGCCCTGCTGATCGGACTTGTTGCCGGAGCCATTTCCACAACGGGTTTTGCAGTTCTCCAGGATAAGCAGAAAAAGCTGCTGAAGGCTGTGGATACCTGTGGCGTCACCAATCTTCATGGCCTTCCCGGCCTCTTCGGCGGACTTATTGCTATTCCAGTTGTTTCAGGGTTAAGCGCCGGAGCTCAGTTAACAGGTATTGCCGTGACCATCGTATTATCCATCGGGTTAGGATTGGTTACAGGTAAAGTGATATCGTTGTTTGGCCATCGCCAGGTAGTCTATTCCGATGCCGAGGAATTTGCAGACGTAGAAG
>PLMO01000157.1 GCA_003142515.1 Bacteroidales bacterium | reverse complement strand
ATGGGACAGCTGATGAATCCCTTGCGCCTGCTAATGGTAGGAAATAACCAGGGCCCCGGGATCATGGATATTGCCACCATACTGGGAAAGGAAGAATTTCTGAAAAGAATTGAAACCGGGTTGGGAAAAATGCCCAAATGATACATTAACTTTGTAAAAAAGCTTATTCTTCTTTTTTCAGGATTAGGTTTATTTCGATTAAATCAAAATTAAGCAAATGAAACGTCTCAGTAAAACAAAAAAGGTTCTGACCGGCATTGCACTTATTCTGTTGCTGCTGATCGCTGGTGGTGCCGTGTATATGTATCCGGCTTTTACGTTTTTCTTTCAAACTGAAACACAGCAATTGGATAAAGATCTGACTATTGTGCTCGGGGGAGGAGGCAATAGCGGCATCCTTGTCACCGATAAGGCCTTGGTAGTGATTGATACAAAAATGGGGGGAGATGCCGGTGACCTTTTTAAACTGGCCAAGGAAAAGGCCGCAGGAAAATCTATCCTTGTGATCAACACTCATTATCACGGAGATCATGTGAAAGGGAACCATTTCTACAAAGGATCACGGATCTTTATCGGCAACTACGATAAAGCTTTCCTTCAGAAAGAAGTAGATCCTGATAATATGCCGACGGATTATGTGAAAGACAGCCTCGTTCTTGACCTGGGCAATGAAACTGTTATGTTATACGATCTGGGGCAGGCACATACTTATCATGATATGGTTGTTTATCTGAAAAACAGGAAAATACTTTTTTCCGGTGATTTAATCTTCCATCATATTAATCCTTTTTTGAAAAAGGAAAGCGGGGCTGATGTGGATAAATGGCTGGCGGCGCTCCATGTGATTCTGAACAAGTTCGACCTGGAAAAAGTCGTTCCCGGTCATGGGGCTACCGGCGGGAAAGAATTGGTAAGGTCGATGATTGATTATTTCGGTGACATGAAGGCTGCAGAGAAAGATCCTTCCAAGGCTAACGATCTTAAAGCAAAGTACAAAGACTGGGTAGAAATGCCTATGATGACTTCTCCACAGGCAACAATTGATTATATCCGGGAAACCGGCCATTGATTGCAAATCTTATTCTCTTTTAAGATTATTCTCGCATTATCCCGGAGCTTTTTGCATAAAATTATTGGATAAGCATGTAACTATGTGGAAAAGTTAAATTTCAGACACGAAGTTGTTATTAAAGTATTTCTTAGTACATTTGACTTTGTATTAGGTTACAGTCAGGGAACCAAGATGTATCCGAAATTCTTCTTTTTGTTAATATGATTAAAAATTCAGAATCGTGACGATGAAAACAATATGTTGGTTTATATTTCTTTTTTTTACTGGAATGATATTTTTATCAAGTTGCAATAAAGAATCCAATATTTATGTTCCTCTTAGTTTTACCGATAAATATGGAAGATTTTTAATTCAGATCGATTCCGCTACCAATAGTTTTGATGCCTATACATCAACAATAATCACACAGGGCTTGTTAAAAGGTATTTTTAATGACTCAATCCGTTCTTCGTTTTACTTAGCAATAACAATTAATTCGTATTGGGATACTTTATATCACCCAATTGATACAATCGTTTTTCCCACCCACTATCCCAGGAATACGCTGGTTTTTGAAACTGAAATTGATTTAACACAATTTACTTCTCCTTATCATTTCCTTCTTCTGGGCAGTCCCAGACCAATATTGATGCGTGGCGCTCACGGGAATCCAAGTATAATGCTTACGATAGATACCCATAACAATTAAAGCAAAAAACCTGAAATCGCATTGTTATCGGGTTTTTTTGAATGAACTACCCCGCGGCAAGCAGCGGGGTATCTTCAGAAATTATTTCTTATTCGCCGCAAGCGGCGGGGAATTTAACCCAAAAGAGATTAAAAAAGTTGTCCGACCAGGGTTCGAACCTGGACTCTACTGATCCAGAGTCAGTCGTGTTGCCAGTTACACCATCGGACAAGGTATGTGTGAGTTTGGGTGTGAGAGTGAGAGTGCGGGTGAATATGAGGGTGAGCAAGGGTGTGAAGATATCTGGGGGTGCAAAAATAATCAGTTTATTTTGATTTACATTGTGGTCTATTGATTTTTTTCAAGCCTTGTCCATGAGTCTTTCAATGTTACAGTACGATTGAAAACCAGGTGATCGTTTGTGGAATCCTTATCCACAATAAAATAGCCCAACCGTTCGAACTGGAATTTTTCTCCCGGAAGTGCATTTTTTACAGAGGGTTCAAGATATCCTTTGCAAACCTTTAAAGAGTCGGGGTTGAGGTAATCCTTGAAATCTTTCCCTTCTTCGGCATCATCCGGGTTTTCTTTGCTAAACAGCCGGTCATATAGGCGTACTTCAGCCTCCACAGCATGATTCACAGAGACCCAGTGCAGGGTTCCTTTTACTTTCCGGTTGCTTTGTGGCATCCCGCTCCTAGTTTCAGGATCATAGGTACAATGAATTTCTGAAATTTCGCCTTTTTGGAGGTCTTTTATGACACTTTCACATTTAAGGATATAAGCAGACCTCAATCGGACTTCCCCACCGGGAAAGAGTCTGAAAAATTTTTTGGGAGGCTCCTCCATAAAATCTTCACGTTCGATGAATAGTTCCCTGGAAAAAGGAACGTGTCGTTTTCCTTTTGTTTCATCTTCGGGATTATTCACTGCCTCCATTTCTTCTACTCTTCCTTCCGGAAAGTTATCGATTATCACTTTGACCGGGTTCAGAATGGCCATAATTCGGTTGGATCTTTTGTTGAGATCTTCGCGGATGCAAAATTCAAGCAGGCTCATATCGATCACATTGTCGCGCTTTGCAACACCAATGATATCCGCGAAAGTACGGATCGATTCCGGGGTATACCCTCTTCTTCGTAACCCACAGATAGTCGGCATCCGGGGATCATCCCAACCGTTGACTTTTTTTTGCTGAACCAGTTCGAGGAGTTTTCTTTTGCTCATCACCGTGTAACTTAAGTTTAAGCGGGCAAATTCGATCTGTCGCGGTGCATAGATACCGATCTCACGGATGAGCCAGTCATAGAGTGTACGATGGACTTCAAATTCAAGAGTACATATGGAATGCGTGATCCGCTCAATGGAATCGGATTGCCCATGTGCAAAATCATACATCGGGTAGATGCACCATTTATCACCGGTACGGTGATGTGTTGCATGGAGAATGCGGTATAGCACAGGGTCGCGCATGTGCATATTGGGAGATGCCATGTTGATCTTTGCTCTCAGCACTTTTGATCCGTCGGGAAATTCTCCTGCTCTCATCCGGGTAAAAAGATCAAGGTTTTCTTCCACAGAACGTGTACGATACGGACTTTCTTTCCCCGGGCGTGAAGGTGTGCCGCGTGTTTCACTGATCTCTTCCGCACTCATATCACAGACATAGGCTTTCCCTTTCTGAATCAGGATGACGGCGTACTTATAGAGTTGTTCAAAATAATCAGAAGCATAGAAAAGCCGGTCTTCCCAATCAAAACCCAGCCATCTCACATCTTCCATGATGGAGTCGACATATTCAACATCTTCCTTTACCGGATTAGTATCGTCGAACCGCAAGTTGGTTTTCCCGTTGTATTTTTTTCCCAACCCGAAATTCAGGCAGATCGATTTGGCGTGCCCGATATGCAGATAGCCATTCGGTTCAGGGGGAAAACGTGTATGAACCCTGCCTTCGTTGATATTGTTTCGCAGATCTTTTTCAATAATTTCTTCAAGGAAATTCAGTGATCTTTCGTTTTTTTCTTCCGATATTTTTTTTTCCATTTTAATGAATCTCCATTTAAAAGTAAAACCGTAATACTTTTTATTCTTCCGGTAAATATTCGAAAGTTAAAGNNGGTGATGTTCACCGGAAATTGATAATTTCGTTTCCTGAAAAACAACAGGACATGGGAAAGATTCTTTTGGAAGGTATGGAGTTTTTTGCTTACCACGGTCACTATAAGGAGGAGCAGATCATCGGCACAAAATTTATCATTGACCTTGAGATGGGGTTTGAAAGCGGGCAGGCAGAACATTCTGACCACCTGAGCGATACCATCAATTACCAGGAAGTTTACCAGGTTGTAAAAAAAGAGATGGAGATTAACTCACATCTTTTAGAGAGTGTTGCGCGGCGGATCCTGGATGCAGTCCTGCGATCGTTCCCGCAGGTAAAATCCGTGCAGGTAAAAATATCAAAAATCAATCCGCCATTAGGTGGAAAAGTGAAACAGGTCAGCTGCATTTTGGTAAACTGATTTTTTTTCTACCTTTGCTGTTTTTAAAGGGTATCGTGGCCGAGTGGTCAGGCAGAGGTCTGCAAAACCTCGTACAGCGGTTCGACTCCGCTCGATACCTCAAGCCTTATGAAATACGTCGGAGCCCATGTCAGCGCCTCGGGCGGTATTGAAAATGCACCTATAAATGCAAACGCAATCGGCGCAAAAGCGTTTGCTCTTTTCACCAAGAACCAGCGGCAATGGGTATCAGGCCCGCTGACAGAAAATAATATCAGCCAGTTTAAAGCGAATTGTGCGAAATATGGTTATTTGCCGAAATGTATTCTTCCTCATGATAGCTATCTAATAAACCTGGGAAACCCGGAAAAGGAAATGCTGGCAAAATCCCGGAAATCATTTCTTGACGAGATGACAAGATGTGAGCTGCTCGGATTGAAAATGCTCAATTTCCATCCCGGGGCGCACATGAACCTGCATTCACCGGAGGATTGCCTGAAGCTGATTGCCGAATCCATTAATTTTGCTTTGGATAAGACCAAAGGTGTTACTGCGGTCATTGAAAATACGGCCGGCCAGGGTAGCGCTGTCGGGCACCGGTTTGAGCACCTGGGTGCTATTATCGCGCTCGTCCAAGATAAAAGCCGTATTGGTGTTTGCCTCGACACCTGCCATACATTCACGGCTGGTTACGACATCAAAACGGAAAAAGGATACAAAGCAGCTCTGAAGGAGTTTGATACCATTGTTGGGTTTTCATACCTGAAAGGGCTTCATCTGAATGATTCTAAAAAAGGCCTGGGAACCCATGTCGACCGACATGAGAGCCTGAAGAAAGGGGTAATGGGAGAAGACGTTTTCCGCAGAATTATGAATGATTCCAGGTTCGACAATATGCCTCTCATCCTCGAAACGCCAGACGAATCCTTATGGGAAGAGGAGATAAAGTGGTTATATCAGTTGGTGAGTTAGCGAACTGGCAAGCTGGCGAGTTTAAAAGTGGTAAACAGTTGGATTACTTTTTTATCGGATAGGACAGGTATTCTGCGATGAAGACGATGATCAGGGTAAAGAGGCTGCTCAGTAAAACACGAAGAAGGGTTTGGAAGAATTCCGTGAAACGGAAAATTTCCAGATAGAAGAGTGCAAAATGATGAACCAGCACCAGGATGATCGAATAGTAGGCGAACCATTTTATACCCTGATTTTTTAGTGATGGTGAATGACCAATCATAAATTCAGTTCCTGTTGAAATGGTCGTGATCACAAAAGGCCTGACAAATGCCATCAGCACGCAAGCGGAGGCATTCAGGCCAAACGTATTGGTGAAGGCATCGAGTGAAATGCCCAGCAGGAATGCCGACAGCAGCAGCAACCAGCGCGGGGTTTCAAAGGGAAGCAGCAGGATAAAATAGATGTAAAAATAGGGATTGATATAGCCGTTGAACTGTATATTATTAAGGATCAGCACCTGGAAGAGGATCAGGAAGACAAAACGTCCGATATTTTTCAGAAAGATGATCGTCATTTAAAAATNNCGTGAAATTGTCAATGGTTCCGATCAGCAATCCTTCCGGAAAAATATCTGAATTCCCGCTGGTGATGATGGTATCTCCTTTGTGGATTAGTATATGTTTCGGAATTTCCTTAACCTCTCCAACCTGGTAATTTCCTCCGCCCCATTCGATGTTGACCAGCTGGTTGTTCTTTTTAAACTTCCCGGATATCCGGCTATCCTTATTCAGCAATGACATCACCCAGCAAAAATGATCCGAGACACTCACGACCTGGCCCACGATACGATCGCCCATGATAACTCCCATGTGGTTTTCGATGCCCTGGCGATGGCCTTTATTGAGCATGAGAAAATTGTTCCGTTTATTCGTGGAGTTGTTGATGACCTTTGCGCTGATATACCGGTATTCAAGTTTATACAGGGTGTCGTTGTGATAAAATGATTCGGTATCGGCTTTATAAAATGCTTCCGAACGGTTGGAATGTAGTTTGGCGTTATCTTCTGCAAGAATACGGTTGACCCTCCGTAGGGAAAAATATTCGGAAACATTGTTTGACAAATTCAGCACGGAACCTGTAAATTCTTTTGAAACATAGGTTACGGCGCTGTTCTGGTAATCGTTGTTATTAAAAAGGAGCAGCAGCGATAGTACCTCCAATGCCAGGAAAAGGAAATAGATATACTGTTTCTGGAGGAAATAGAGCAGGTAACGCATAACTTCCTTTACTTAATTAGGAAGGTGAATTTGTCGAAATTCTTTAAAGCAATTCCGGTACCTCTTGCAACGGCTCTCAGCGGATCTTCTGCAACATGTACGGTGAGTTTCGTCCTGAGGTGAATACGTTTATCCAGTCCCCGTAATAGCGATCCGCCGCCGGCAAGGTAAATCCCGGTTTCAAAGATATCAGCTGCCAATTCGGGCGGCGTCATTTCGAGTGCATTCAATACGGCTGCTTCGATCTTCGAGATGGATTTATCGAGGGCATGGGCAATTTCAGCATGGTTTACGATTACTTCCTTTGGAATACCGGTTAGCATATCCCGGCCATGAACGGCGTATTCGGGAGGAGGATTGTCGATGTCGGCAAGGGCTGCGCCAACTTCTATCTTGATCCTTTCTGCGGTTCGTTGTCCGATGTTGATGTTGTGCTGTTTCCGCATGTATTCTTCGATATCGGCATCAAATTCATCCCCGGCAATACGGATGGATTTATTATTGACGATCCCCCCCAGTGCGATCACGGCAATTTCGCAGGTGCCACCACCGATGTCAATAACCATATTCCCTACCGGTTCCAGCACATCGATTCCGATCCCAATGGCAGCAGCCATAGGTTCGTGGATCAGCCTTACTTCTTTTGCCCCGGCTTGTTCTGCCGAATCTTTTACTGCACGTTCTTCCACTTCGGTAATACCGGAAGGTATGCAAATGACCATTTTCAATGCGGGGGGAAACCAGGATTTCCGGATCTCGATCATCTTGATCATTTCCCTGATCATGTGTTCCGCTGCATGAAAATCAGCGATCACACCGCCCCGGAGGGGACGGATGGTTTTAATATTTTCATGTGTCTTGCCATGCATCATCTGGGCTTTTTTACCCACGGCGATTATCTTTCCTGAACTTCGTTCGATGGCCACAATAGATGGTTCATCAACAACAACTTTATCATTATAAATGATGATGGTATTGGCGGTACCAAGATCGATTGCTATTTCTTTTGTAAACAAACCCATTTCAACTGTCTTTTAATGTTTAAAATGCCTTATTCCGGTGAAAACCATTGACATTTCGTGTTCATCGCAAAAGCTGATTGAATCAGCATCCTTGATGGACCCACCCGGCTGCACAACGGCAGTAATACCTTCCCTGCATGCGATCTCAACCGAATCGGCAAAAGGGAAAAATGCATCGGAGGCCATTACTGCGCCTTTTAGTTCAAAACCGAAATTATGCGCTTTCTGAATTGCCTGTTTTAATGCATCCACCCTGGATGTTTGGCCGGTTCCTGAACCGATCAGTTGTTTTCCCCTGACCAGGACAATGGTGTTGGATTTCTGTTGTTTGACGATCTTATTGGCAAAAATCAGGTCGGAAACCTCTGTATTTGTAGGAGCCTTTTTCGAAACCAGGTGGAAATCAGCTTCTGTTTCGGTTTTCAAGTCCTTTTCCTGCTCAAGCGCCCCGTTCAAGATCGATTTAAACTGAACCTCAGAAAAATCAACGGATTTCTTCTGCAAAAGTATTCTATTTTTCTTTGATTTCAGTATTTCCAGTGCTTTTTCGTCATATTCTGATGCAATCAGGATCTCGAAAAAAAGCTTGTTCAGTTCTTCTGCAACGCCGGTATCAATCGGCCTGTTGGCAATGATCACCCCGCCAAAGGCAGAGATGGGATCACAGGCGAGGGCATCGCACCAGGCATCTTTTAAATTGGTTCGGCTGGCAACACCGCAGGCATTGGTGTGTTTGATGACGACAAAGGTAGGTTCGAAGAATTCTTTGATCAGGGCAATAGCTGCATCAATATCCACGATATTATTGTACGAAATTGCCTTTCCGTGAAGCTGGGTAAATACCTCCTCCAGATTACCGTAAAAGAGCGCCTGCTGGTGAGGATTCTCTCCATACCGCAGTGTAAATGATTGAATAATGCTTTTTTTGAATGCAGGTATGTTTTGTTTCTTGTTAAAATACTCAAATATTTTCGTATCGTAATGGGAAGAAACATTGAAGGCCTGCGCCGCAAAATATCTCCGGTCTTCCAAGCTGGTAATGCCTTCCCTGTTTTTAAGAAGTTCGATCAGATGGTTGTATTGTGCAGCAGAAGGAATGATCAGTACATCCCTGAAATTCTTGGCCGCAGCGCGGATGAGTGAAATGCCGCCGATATCTATTTTTTCGATGATTTCATCTTCATCTTTCGTGGATGCAACTGTATTTTCGAAAGGATAAAGATCTATGATGACAAGGTCAACCGGGGGAATCCCGTATTTTTTCAGTTCCTGGAGATCATTGGGATCTTCCCTTCGGTAGAGGATACCTCCAAGAACTTTCGGGTGTAGAGTTTTCACTCTACCGCCAAAAATCGAAGGATAACCTGTAACGGATTCAACGGAGGTGACGTCTAATCCTTGTTTTTGTAAATAATCATAGGTTCCTCCGGTGGAAAGGATTTTTATTCCAAGATTGTTCAAAAGACGGGCGATTTCATCGATCCGGTCTTTTGAAAATACTGAGATTAATGCAGTACGAATTCTGACATCCATAGGCGTTTCATGAAATGGGTTCACCCTGCAATGTTACCAAATTTTAGGCTAAGATACAATGATTTCTTCCGTGTTTCAGAACAATTTATATTACTTTTACGTTTGTATTATAGATCTTTAGCTTTACTCCGATATGTTTTTACTTCTTCGCCTTATCCGTGAGAGTTACCTGTTTGCTTTTCAGGCAATTATTGTCAACCGCGTTCGTACGGTACTTTCGCTTTTAGGGATCGCTATTGGGATCTTCTGTATTATTTCCGTTTTCACCATTTTTGATTCCATGGAGATTTCAATCCGTAAAAGCATTGATTCGCTCGGCAATAATGTGCTCTATATCCAGAAATGGCCATGGGCCATGGGCGGTGATTATCCCTGGTGGAAATATTACCAACGTCCGGAAGCTACCCTATCCGATATGCACGAAATTCAGACCCGCAGCAACCTTGCTGATGCAACTGCTTTCTTTATCCAGGTGAATAAAACCGTGAAATTCCGCAATAATTATGTGGATAACGTGGGGGTGATGGGTGTTTCACAGGATTTTGACCAGGTATGGAAATTTGAACTATCCGATGGCCGGTATTTTTCGTCTACCGAGTCGAACAGCGGAAAAAATGTTGCCATCATCGGGGCTGATATTGCCACAGGCCTGTTTCAGGAAGCAACCGCCGTAGGCCAGAAAATAAAAATATTTGGAAGAAATATAGAGGTCATCGGGGTGACAAAAAAAGAGGGGGATGATTTCTTTGGAAACTCAAATGACAAAATTGTGATGCTGCCTATTACATATTGCCGGAATATGGTCGACCTGAATGAAGTCGGGACCTGCATCATCGTAAAAGCAAAGCCTCTTGTGTCAAATGAACAGTTGATCGATGAACTCACCGGGATCATGCGGTCGATCCGGAAACTGAAGCCTACTGCTGAAGACAATTTTGCCATCAACGAAACCAGTATTATTTCCAAAGGTTTCGATAGCCTGTTTGCGGTGATTGGAATGGTTGGCTGGATTATCGGCGGGTTTTCTCTTTTGGTGGGCGGATTTGGTATCGCGAATATCATGTTTGTCTCTGTTAAGGAAAGAACCAGTATTATCGGGATCCAGAAAGCGCTTGGGGCGAAAAATTATTTTGTCTTGCTGCAGTTTTTGTTTGAAGCCATTTTCCTGTCGCTGATTGGTGGCTTTTTAGGATTGCTGATTGTTGTTATCCTTGCTGTTATCGTTACCCTGAGCACCACCTTTCATCTCGTTATTACTCCCGGAAATGTATTTCTCGGCATCGGGGTTTCGGCTCTCATCGGGCTTATTTCCGGCATCATCCCTGCATTTTCCGCATCCAGGCTGGATCCGGTGGAGGCCATGCGAACAGGGGCATAAACTAAGTATTTTGAGATGGTTTTTTTTCCAGTCGCATAGCCAATTTTTCAATTTATCCGTCAACCCCAATGGCTAACTTAATTGTGGAGGTGCATTTTTATGCGGGAGACAAGGACATCGATCGCCACATGATTTTGGCCTCCCTGCGGAACGATGATGTCTGCATAGCGTTTGGTAGGTTCAATGAACTGGAGGTGCATGGGCTTGACAAATTTCTCGTAGTGCTGAAGCACCTGCTGGAATGATCTTCCTCTTTCTTCGATGTCTCTCCTGATAATCCTCATCAAGCGGTCGTCGCCATCAGCATCAACAAAGATTTTTATGTCCATTCGTTTCCTTAAGCGGGGATTAGTCAGGACGAGAATCCCTTCCACGATGATGACTTCTTTTGGAGAGACCGGTATGTTTTCTTTCGACCTTGCGCAGGTTACGTAGGAATAGATGGGCATTTCGACAGAAGTGCCGGATTTTAGTTTGTCTAATTGTTTGATCAGCAGGTTGAATTCAATGGAAGAAGGATGGTCAAAATTAATGCGGGCACGTTCTTCCGATGAAAGATGCCTGTTGTCACGATAGTACGCATCCTGCGGGATCACCGATACGATATCTTTCGGCAGATTACGGATAATCTGGTTAACTACGGTCGACTTTCCTGAGCCTGAACCTCCTGCAATTCCAATAATGAGCATTTTTCTTTGATAAATGTTTTTATTTACTGCAGAATTCGATTAGTACGCCATGGGTAGATTTTGGGTGGAGGAACCCAATGTTCATGTCTTCTGCCCCTTTCCGGGAAACTTTGTCGATGAGTATAAGCCCTTTCTCTTCCGCAGTTCTCAATGCCTGATCGGCATTATCAAAAGCAAAAGCCAGGTGGTGGATGCTTTCGCCCTTTTTCTCCAGGAATTTTTCGATTGGGCTTTCAGGATCTGTTGATTCGAGTAATTCGATCTTTGTTTGTCCGATTTTGAAAAATGCCGTCCTGACTTTCTGGTCTTTTACCTCTTCGATCGCATAACATTTGATCTCCAGAAGATTTTCAAACCAGGGAATACTTTCATCAAGGCTTTTTACAGCTATTCCAAGATGTTCAATATGAGTAGGTTTCATAGGGATTGGAAATTGTTAAAGTATTCAGGCAAAGTTATTTGTATTTTTTGAATTATCAGCAGAAAAGGAGAAAAAATCGTGACGCGTTACGCGTGACGATGATTTCCATCATATCAACATTATAATTAATTCTTCTTCCCTAAAAACAAGTAAAAATTGGAATCATGAAAATATTTTGTATCTTTGGACGATTTTAGTCAAATCGTCGAAATATTTTTTGCGCCTTGATCCAAAAGTACAACATTAGAGAATCCATTGTGAATGCCGCTAGCGATATTTTCAGTAAATATGGTTACAAGAAGACCACCATGGATGACATTGCATTGGCCTTGGGCAAAGGAAAAAGTTCAATCTATTATTACTACCGGAATAAGGAAGAGATCTTTCAGGCTGTTCTCGAACAGGAAGTGATCCTTCTGAAATCAAAGTTGCAGAAAGCGGTGAACGGGAAAAAACATCACAAAGGAAAATTAAAAGCTTATATCATCACCCGCATGGAGGGAATCGAAAGCATGCTTAATTTCTACAATGCAGTTAAAAATGAATATTTAGCGCAATTTGAATTCATTGAACGCATTCGGTACAGGTATGACCAGGAAGAGATAGCTGCCGTGCAGGGAATTCTTGAGGAAGGGATTGAAAAAGGCGATTTCCGCATTGAAGATCCTTTTCTTGCTTCCGTAGCTATTATAACTTCCATGAAGGGCTTTGAGATCCCTTTGTACATTAAGGGAAAGAAAGGACAGGACCTTGAGCAGCGTGTTGATAAGTTATTGAAAATGCTGTTTAACGGAATCCTTAAAAAATGATCAGACAAAGCATGAGTTCATGCATCAAGATATGAAAGACACAAGACCTTGGTATCTTCTGAATAATTTGTTTTTTGGTTAATACATTTTATCCTTACTCCTGCTTGTGTCTTTCTCTTTATTTCCGCCTGTGTACCACGAAAACATTGAAAAAATCATCCTAAAATGATTTTGCTTCGGCATCTTCGGAGGTTTAATTTTCCCATTCTTTGGAAAAACGATTGAGCGGTCTTTGATTTCGTTTCAGGAGAGGGGTATTTAGTTTTCAGGTTTTCAAAATTATTATTTTAAGATCAAAGAAAATAAATATTTATCATTATATTTGTTAACCTTATTATGCTATAATATAAAATACTGTAATTGATTATTGAGGCAAAAAAATTAACCACAATAGGCACAGTAGAACATAATAGTATAAAACCTTTATAACGAACATTATGAAAACGAAAATGTGTTTATTGTTGTTTTGGTTCACCAGTTTATCGGTGTTGTCACAAAGTCCGACATTAACCATGCTCAATTCTGGACCTCAGCCGGGAGATGTTTTCATTAGTTATTACGCGGATACAACGGGTGTTGGATTTGGGGCAGCAGGTACAAACCAGGTATGGGATTTCTCCAATCTTGTTGTTGATACATTGGTTCATTATGAATTTTATGTGAGTCCTAATTCATCCCTTATTCCCGCTGCAACGGGAGCTTATACTAACGGTGGAACTCATTTCACATACCTTAACGTTAATGAATCAGGAGAATCGATTTTAGGAGAATCCGATCAAATACCTTATTCGGTGCCAGTTTATTCGATGATTTATTCTGATCCGGTGATCTTGTTAACCTATCCTTTCAAATACCCCGACAGTATTTACAATACGGTAGCGGGAATTATCCCGCCATATCTTGAGTCAGGATCCCGCAAAGGGACTTCTTCGACTACGGCTGATGGTTATGGAATACTCCGGCTTCCTGCAGGTATTTTTAACAATGTGCTCAGAGTGAAAATCATACAGGATTTCAGGGATTCTATATTAACAGGAACGCCGCCGGTTACCTCTTTTAAGATCACTCATTATGAGGAATATCATTGGTATGATGGAGTCCATAAAACGCCGGTATTCGAGATTCTGAAATCGTTAATATCGGTAAATGATACCTTTTTTTCAGGCAAAGCTGTTCTTTTAGGCAAAGGATTGAACGGGATCAGTGACGGAAATGAAATCGGGATGACTTTTGATTTGTACCCGAACCCTGCAATTAACAGGATCAACCTAAATTTTAACCTTGGTAAAAAATCGTTTGCGGAATTTTCTATCCTGACCACGACGGGGACGGAGGTTCTGAAGGATAAAGCCGTGTGGTTTGATGCAGGACAACATAACAGAAGCATTAATGTGAGTTCGTTGTCCCGGGGACTTTATCTTGTCAGATGCATTACCTCTTACGGAAGTACTTTCAGAAAGCTGTGTCTGAATTGAGAAAGAGTCACAAAGCTAATCTATGTACCCTATTGTGTCTTCTATGTGGTAATTTTATTAAGATATGAAAAATCTTTTCTTTTTAATCATTCTTTTAACGCTCCTGGGATGCAGTCAAACAGCCGAGACGCCATCTCTTGTTAAAGTATCTCATACTAACGATAAACTCGCGCTTGAGCGATTGCTGACAGATACGATAATCAATACGCTGAAAATTAACACGCATAACGAAATCTTACAACAAAATTATAAACTGGTCGCTCCCGACAATTCAACCATAAACAAAACGTATGTCAAAGGATTGATCGATTACCGGAAATATGATACCATGAAAATGGACACTCCTTACAGTTTCAGTGCAACCATATCGAAAAATATTTCCCGGGAAACGATAAAGGCCGCCATATCTTCCTTTACCAATCATCCTGTTCAGAGAGAAACGATCAGGATTTCTAAAGTAATGACAGCTCGTTTGGTTTCAGATGATTCCAGTTTTACTATAAAATTATTGTAACTAATCAGTTTTAAAA
>PLMO01000166.1:75831-94492 GCA_003142515.1 Bacteroidales bacterium | reverse complement strand
ACTGCGAAACTTGAGTTACTTAATGTCAGTCATGATAAATCAAAGAAAATCACTGATAAAATCAATCAGGGAGATTTATCAGAGAAACCCGGATGGATCAGACTTTCGATTCATCCGACTATGAAAGATGAAGAATTGCTTTACATCATTGATGCCATAAAACAAATCCAAAGAAATCATTTGGAATGGGGGGAAGACTATACTTATAATAAGAATACCAATGAGTTCACGTATAACCACCATATCAATGATTCCATAAATGTTGAATCTTGGTTTAATTTTGATTTGTGATTAATATCACAAATATTTGTGAGAACGTTCACAGCAATTTCATTCCTTCGAAACCTTCACTAAATTATCTTTACCGGTAAATATATATACGTATATACATATAAACTTTTGTAATATGAACATGGAACTTGACAAACAATTACAGGAACTAAAAGAAAGAGTTGAGAAGCTGGAAACCGGTACAAAGGATCAAATATCCATGGTCGTTTTTTCTGGTGACCTGGATAAAATATTAGCGGCACTGATCATCTCAACAGGTGCTGCTGCCTATGATATGAAAGTCAAGCTCTTCTTTACATTCTGGGCGATCTCCGCTTTGCGTGATCCAAAGAAAGACGGGAAGGGAAAGAACTTAATGGAAAAAATGTTCGGCATGATGTTACCCAGAGGTGCAGGGAAAGTAAAATTATCCAATATGAACATGGGTGGCATGGGTACCGCCATGATCAAAGGGATTATGAAAAAACACAAAGTCGCTTCACTCGAAGAGATGTTTAAAACTGCAGGAGAGCTCGGAGTTGAAATCAATATTTGTGAAATGTCGATGAACCTCATGGGTTTCAAAAAAGAAGAAATGATCGACTATCCGGGTATGAATATCTGCGGAGTGGCAACCTTCCTTTCGGATGCCCAGGAAAGTAAAATTCAATTGTTTATATAAAACCATATTAAAATGACTACTGAAGAACTGAAAAACCTGAAATCGAACTCGATTGTTGATGCCCGTGGAACTGCCTGCCCGGGACCATTATTGGCGGCAAAAAAAGGAATCGGCGAAATCAATTCCGGCGAGATCATGGAGATTTACTCCTCTGATGAAGGAACGAAACACGATATTCCAAAGTGGTGTCAGAAAATGACGCATGAATTTCTTGGAATCATTGAAGAAGACAGCTATTCACGATTATTCCTGAAGAAAGCATAAGTAACGGGTTCTTTAAGGTGACGAGCATCTTTTAACTTACATATTATTTTCTTTCTACTTGAAATAAGAGCCCAAAGTACAAGGTTTCAGTAGGAAGTATTGTCTGAATGAATCGATAAATAAATTTCTATCATGGAAAGCAAAAACACCCGGCCAAAAATACTGGTTTTTTCCACAGATAAAATCTCAGACCCGGGCATTGACCAGGCGGGCCTTAGAAAAATTCACTATTCACCGGCGGTATATGTTATCAGCCTGCCCTGTTCCTCTGGGATCAAACCCCGTTGGATCTTGCATGCTCTCAAACAAGGATTTGACGGTGTTTTTATTGCAGCTGACGGACATGAATGTTCCTACAGTCCGAAATGCCCGGAGCTGACCAACCAGATCATTGAAGAATCCCAGCAACTGATGAAAGAAAACGGTATAAGCCCAAAGCGAATCCGTATGGCCGCGATTTGTTCAGTTTGCGCTGAGCCATTTGCAAGTCACATGGCAAATTTTACTAAAATCTTAGCTGAGCTGGAATGACAAAAGAAGACCAAACTTATGATACCCTTGTCATTGGTGGTGGAATTGCCGGACAGGAAGCTGCATTGAACCTTGCTAACATGGATTATAAAGTGCTTCTTGTGGATAAGGCGCTTTCCATCGGTGGAAAAATGATCCAGTTGAGTAAAGTATTCCCTACACTCGATTGTGCAGCATGCATCACCACTCCAAAGATGTCAGAAACAGCACGACATCAGAATATCACCCTCATGCTGAAAAGTGATATTGAAAGTATTCATAAACAAAATGGGCATTTCGATGTGAATGTTGCAAAACATCCCCGGTATGTCATCTCCGAAACCTGCACAGGATGCCAGGAGTGTGAACAAGCCTGCCCCGAAGTGAGACCGGATGAATATAACATGAACCTGGCGGGAAGGAAAGTTGCTTATATACCATTTAGCCTGGCAAACCCACGAATTGCCGTGATCGACAGGCAGGATACTTCAGCTCCATGTATAGCTGCGTGTCCTGGGGGAGTAAAGCCTTATGGATATATCACGCTGGTAAGAAACGGGCAGTATGAGGAAGCCATGAAATTGCACATGGAGGATGCACCCATTCCCGGAAGCCTTGGCAGAGCCTGCTATGCACCATGCGAGGGAGAATGTACCCGTGGCAGCCTGGAAGCACCGGTTGATATCCGCCGGATAAAAAGGTTTTTTACAGAAGACTATTACTCAACACATCCTGAACCGCCTGCTGTTATTATTGAAAAGAAATCCGGTAAAAGAGTTGCAATCGTTGGTTCCGGGCCGGCAGGTCTCACAGCGGCCTATTTTCTTGCATTAAAAGGTCACCAGGTAAAGATTTTTGAAGCGGCGCCGGAATTGGGAGGAATGTTGAAACTGACCATTCCTGAGTACCGTTTACCGAACAGCGTCGTTGACAGGGATATTCAAAATATTCTTTCTCTGGGCGTCGAACATGAGGTCAACCGCAGGATCGAACATCTTGAAGATCTTAAAATAGAAGGTTTTGATACTGTCTTCGTTTCGGTTGGTACTCATGAAACCACTACCATGAAAATCGAAGGATCAAACCTGCAGGGTATCATCTCTTGTCTGGATTTTCTTCGTGAATCCAAAATTGGTAAGAAAACCGATCTCACAGGTAAAAAAGTGATGGTGATAGGAGGAGGGAATACCGCAATGGATGCTTCTCGCACTGCTATTCGGCTGGGAGCTGCATCGGTAAAAATTATTTACCGGAGAAGCCGCGAAGAGATGCCTGCATGGAAAGTGGAATTGCGGGAAGCAGAAGAAGAAGGTATTAAAATCGATATGCTGCATAATCCGGTGAAATTCGTTGGCGAAAATGGGATCATTAAAAAAGCTGAAGTGATCCGGATGAAATTAGGCGAACCGGATGAAAGCGGCAGAAAAAGCCCTGTCGAGATCAAAGGTTCTGAATATTCAGAAGAGGTTGACTTTGTTATTGAAGCCATTGGATTACAACCAACAACTTCTATCTTCAAAAACGAACTGGAACTTGCCCAAAATGGCAGAATAAAAGTCAATCTAAAAACGCTCCAAACTTCCATTCCCTGGATCTTCGCAGGAGGGGATTCTGTTACCGGATCATCTACGATCATTGAAGCCGTCGGACAGGGGAAAAAAGCAGCTTTATACATCGACAAATATCTTAATAATGAAAATCCCGATGATTTTGAATTCGGAGATAAACTGACTGCTGTCGATAAGAAAGTGATTCTGAGCCGTGAGAATATTTTACACCGGCCTGCCATGGATGATAATTTAAGGCCGGTCACAGAAAGGATCAGGGATTTTAAAGATATTGAACGCACCTTCACGGAAGAGCAGGTAAAACAGAGTACCGAACGTTGCCTTGATTGCAGCAATTGTCGTGAATGTCATCAGTGTATTTCGGTCTGTCCTGCCAATGCCATCGACTTCTCACAAAAGGAAGAGAAAATCTCCGCCAAGGCAAGCAGCATCATTGTTTCCTCCGGATTTCATCTTTTCAACGCCGATAGAAAACCGCAATATGGTTCTGCAAAGTATGCCAATGTAATTGATTCATTGCAAATGGATCGGCTGATCGCACCCACGCGACCGTATAATAATGTCTTACGTCCGGGTGATGGAAAAGTACCTGGAAATATTGCCTACGTCCTTTGTACAGGTTCACGCGATTCAAGTCTTGAAAACTACCGTTCTTGCAGCATGTCCGCTGCCAACAACCCAATCTGTTCGCAGATCTGTTGTATGTATTCTATCAAGCAGGCACAATTGCTGATGGGTGCCTTGCCAATGGCTGATATCACCATTTATTATATGGATATCCGGGCTTTCGGTAAAGGGTATGAGGAGTTTTACCAGCAGTCAAAATCGATGGGAGTCACTTTTGTGAAAGGGAAAATTGCNNGGGCAGGTAAAAGAGGTGTCGCATGACCTGGTCGTTTTATCTGTAGGTGTTCAGCCCAATAATGAGATCGTAGAGGCCTTTAAAAATGCTCCTCTCGAATTGGATGAATTCAATTTCATTAAACAGGTTAATGTTTTAACGAATCCTGCAAGAACAACCATCGAAGGAGTATTTGTGGCAGGCACTGCCGCCGGACCCATGGATATTCCTGATTCAATATTATCCGCAGGTTGTGCCGCCTCAGATGTTGCCAGTTATTTGAATAGTAAATAATCCATGGAAAACAAACAAAAAAAAGAACGAATTGGGGTTTATATCTGTCATTGCGGCGGAAATATTTCTGACTACGTTGATGTTGCCCAGATCAAAGATATCGTAAAAAAAGAAGAGGGTGTCATCGTATCAAAAAATGTCATGTTTGCTTGTGCAGACTCCAACCAGAAGGAGATGATCAAGGATATTGAAGATGAAAAGCTGGATGCGGTTGTAGTGGCATCCTGCTCCCCAAAACTTCATCTTCATACTTTCAGGAATGTCGCATTACGGGGCGGGATCAATCCCTATAATTATACACAGGTCAATATCCGTGAACAATGTTCATGGGCACATTCCGATACACCCGGAGAGGCAACTGTAAAAGCCGCCGGACTCATCCGGGCGGGAATAAAGAAAGTATCCTTTTCGGAAGCCCTCGAAAATATTGAAGTTTCATCTACCAGGGCGGTTGTCGTCATTGGTGGTGGTATTTCCGGTATGCGTGCCGCCATTGACCTGGCAAAAATGGGAAACCAGGTGTACCTGATTGAAAAGGAGAAAACCCTTGGAGGGCATGTGGCAAAGTGGGGCGAACTTTATATCACAGACCAAACCGGAAAGGATATTATTGCCGCTCTGATAAAGGATATTAAAAGGTTAACAAATATTACCGTTTTTACCCTTGCAACCGTCGAAAAAGTTTCCGGCAGTATTGGTAATTTCATAGTCGATGTAAAAATCGGGGCTGAAATTCTTAATCTGAAATCAGGAGCTATCCTTGTCACGACGGGATTTGATTCTTACATACCAAAAGAAGGTGAATTCGGGTACCAAAACTATCCGTCTGTAATAGCACTTCCTGAATTCAGAGAATTGATCGATAATAGCAAAGAAACCCTGGTCTACAATAATCGTAAGGTTAACAGCATTGCATACATTTATTGTGTAGGGATGATGCAAACCAAAGGAGAGAATAAATACTGCTCAAGGGTTTGCTGTACAACTGCCATTCATAATTCACTGATCGTTCATGAAAAATTCAAGAATATCCAGGCATATCATCTTTACCGTGATATACGTACTTACGGTAAGCAAGAAATTCTGTATGAACGTTCATCGAAGAACGGAGATATTTACCTGAAATATGAAGAAAAAAACCCACCTGTTGTAGAAAATTTTGGGAATAAACTTCTAATAAAAGTAAAAGACGAACTTACAAAACGCCAGGACATGGAACTGGAAGCTGACCTTGTTGTTCTGGTCACAGGGATGGTTCCACGCAGTGATAGCAAACAAGTTTCTGCCTTATTAAAGATTCCAATCGGAAACGATAGATTTTTCAATGAAATCCATCCTAAATTAAGGCCGGTCGAGACCGTCATTAATGGCGTGTTCATTGGCGGTTCCTGTCAGGGACCAAAGAATATCTCCGAATCGGTCCAGTCTTCCCTGTCAGCAGCAGTCAAGATCAATGCACTGACCAAGAACCCAACTATTTTTCTTGAACCGATTATTGCCCGGATCAATTTTGAAACCTGTGTCTGGTGCGGAAAATGTGCTGAAGTATGCGAATACGATGCGATCCACCCGCTGGAAATGTACGGCAAAACCATAGCATCCATGAATGAAGCTGTTTGTAAAGGTTGTGGCATGTGTGCCCCGGTTTGTCCGGTTGATGCCATCGACATGGCACAATATTCGAATAATGAGATTGAAGGGATGATCGATGGATTTCTGGAAAAAGTCGAACTTGAAACAGGAGAGGGTACTGCATCCCAGGGTGAAGGAGAAGAAGGCAACACGATGAAAGACATGCCGCAAATATGGCGTCAATTAGCTGCCTGTCTTGAAAAGGATTCAAAAACGATTCCGGCTTTAGCAAAGGAGCTTCATCTCAATCCGAAACTCGTGACTTACCACCTTATGACCATGAATAAATACAGTCTGGTCGAAGCTGATGGATTGGATGATTCAGATGAATATTATGCTTATAAGTTAAAAAACCTTCATCATGTCGAGAATTGATCCTGAATTTTCATCAGAAATAAAAAAATATGGTGCCAAGGATTTTAGTGCCTGTTTCAACTGCGGTAATTGCACGGGTGTTTGCGGACTTACCGATAAAAATGCAAATTTCCCCCGAATGTTTATAAGGCAGGGAATGTTAGGACAAAAAGAGGAAATCCTTCAAAGTAAAGAACTCTGGCTTTGCTATGCCTGCGGGGACTGCTCGGAAACGTGTCCGCGCCAGGCCGGACCGGGTGATTACATGGCTGCAATGCGCAGGTATGCTATAGCTTCTTACGAACCCACGGGATTAACCAAACTGATGTTTAAAAGCAACCCGGGATTTATTGTTTTAACCTTTTTTTTAGCAATTCTTCTTGGGTTTTTTCTTTTCACCCTTAAACCCGGTCATGAAGTGTCACGTTGGTTATTTTCCATTTTACCATACGCTGTGATCCATAATATGGGGTTGGTCATCTTCAGCCTGACGGGATTGTCTGTTGCATGGGGAGTCATAGCCATGACCTTAAAACTGTCGAAAACTGTCGATAACAATGAAAAATCAAAAGGGAATTGGTGGAGTTCATTATTAATGGTCGGAAATGAGATCGCAACCATGAACCGTTATAAAACCTGCGATGAAGACGAGGATTCTTTCTGGAAAGAAAAACATTGGTTTCAACAACCCTGGTTTGTTCATTGGTCAATTATGTGGGGATTTATCGGTTTGCTCGTTGCGACGGTACTGGATTTTATATTAAAAGATCCGGCAACCCAGATATGGTGGCCCAGTCGTATTCTTGGGACCATTGCCGGTCTGCTTTTGGTTTATGGGACCAGCCTTGCCATTAATTACCGTTTAAAAAAAGTAACCAAAGCTTATTCAGAAACCCGTCTTGCTGACTGGATTTTTTTATTCTTTCTTTGGATTGCAGGGATAACAGGGTTTTGGCTGGAGGTCTCCGTTGCTTTGAATGCAAATTATTTATTCAATCATATTGTCTTACTCATCCATACGATAATTTCAATGGAATTGGTATTGTTGTTTGCTTTTTCAAAGTTTGCCCATGCAGTTTACAGACCCCTCGCTTTGTTTTTCTATTTCAGGAAAGGTCAGGAAGCAAAAAAGTAATAAAATGAACAAAAGAATGAAAATAGCAATACCCACTGATGATGGGTCGATTGTAAGGTCAAGATTCAGCAGTTCGAGGGGATTCCTGGTAGCAACCGTGAAATCGGGTAAGATCATTCACCAGGAAATGCGATGGAATTTACTCAGCGAAATGATGACTTCAGAAGATGGGTATTTTTACAATCTGGCCGATTGTGACATCGTGATTGTAAAAGAGGTTGGACCTGCTCATGCACAGATATTAGAGATTAAAAACATAACGATTGCACGAACCGGCGAAACAGAAATCATGGCTGCATTCCTCCAATACCTGAAATGCATTCACCTGTTATCGGAAGTAAATCAAATCGCATAAATATCACTAATTAAAAAATCTTTCTTATCTTTGTCCCCGTTAATGATATCTTTATGTGGATAACTATTATAGTACTTGGAATCGTAGCTTTTATTTTTACACTATTGCTGGCGGTTGCAAAGCGAAAGATAGGCAGCATCCCGTCTTTGCCCGATAGTACCAAAGTTGTGACTCTTACGGATCAGAATTTTTCAAACAAAATAAAAAACGGAGTTGTACTGGTTGATTTCTGGGCTGCCTGGTGCGGCCCCTGTAAAATGATGGCTCCGGTGCTGAATGAACTCTCAGAAGAAGTTGATGGAAAAGTTACCATTGGAAAAGTCAATGTGGAGGAACAAAAGATGACTTCTTCTAAGTTCAAGATCCGCAGTATTCCGACGATGATCCTTTTTAAAAACGGAAAAGAAATTCATCGTTTCATGGGATATAAATCCAAAGATTACCTGTTGAAAGAACTGGATCGCAGAGCGATATATTAACACAAAGAACATAGTTTTATGAAAAAGTTCCTGATTCTATTTGTTTTTCTGGGCATGATTGCTGGAATAACAATTGGCATGGCACAAAAAAAAGTGCCTGTAAAGAGTGACCCCAAAGTGTTGGTCTATTATTTTCATCCGAACGACCGTTGCCCGATCGATCAATCCATTGAGGCCAATACAATAAACGTGATGAAGTCGTTTTTCTCGAAAGAAACTGGCAACGGTACTATTGACTTCAAGGTGATCAATACCGATGATAATGCCAACGCAAAGATCACGGCAAAATTTGATATCAATGCCCAGGCCCTCTACATCGTTAAACTGGAAAAGGGTAAAGAGATCCGGAAGGACCTTACCCGTTTTGCCTTCGATTATGGCCAGAGCAATCCCGGAAAATTCAAGGCAGGCCTGAAATCTGAAATTGAAATAGCTTTGAAATAACCAGGAATTAGCAAGGTTTTGTCTGATATTAAATCAGGAAGACTAATCTTTTAATTAATTGGATTTTTAGGTTGCCGGATCATCGTTTTATCCTCACACACATCATATTCTATCTGAAGCGTAGTATGGGTAATTGAAAAGTTCTCCCTTAACTGACGCTCGATTTCAACAACCAGTGCACCTGATTCACTCAGTTGCATATTTTTTGATGTTTCGATATGTGCTTCAAAGAGAATATCTTGATCCTGGAGTTGCCAGCAATGAACATGATGGATATTCCGGATCATTGGATGTTTTTCAAGAAAAATTTTAATCTCATCCAGATTTATATTTTCAGGTGTGCTTTGCATAAGGATATCTACAGATTCGCGCAGGATTTTATAAGCCTGAAAAATAATCACGATACTGATGATAAGGGTTAACAATGGGTCAATCCAAAGAACCTTTGTATAATAGATAATGATCGCACCCCCAATAACTGCCACGGAAGATAATGTGTCGCCCAGCAGATGCACATATGCTGCTTTTATGTTCAGGCTTTTATTTGAGTCACCGCGCAGAAACAGCATGGAGAGGAGGTTGGCCACCAACCCCGTTCCGGCAATAATGAACATGAGACCTGACCGGACAGGTTCCGGATGAACAAAGCGTAGAATGGCTTCATAAATAAGATAAGTGGAAATAGTTGCCAGAACCGATGCATTTATGAATGCCGAAAGAATCTCAAGTCGTTTATATCCAAAGGTGCGCCTGGCATCGGGTTTTCTGCCACTGAAATTATTCGCCAACCAGGCAAGTATCAAGGCAAGGGTATCACCCAGGTTATGAATGGCATCTGAAATCAATGCCAGGCTATTGGAGAAAATCCCGCCGACAATCTCAACCAGTGTGATCAAACCGTTCAGCAGGATACTGATAAATAATCTGCCGGAAGGATTTTCATGATGATGTGATTGAATTCCCATATCATGTATCTTTCTATCTATGTGCCGTCATTAAAAATACCGGGTACTCTTTGATTATTTCAACAGAGACCTCTTTCCGGATAACAAAACAAGGATCAATTTGAATATCCTGGAATCCTTGTTGAAGGAGAATTGCAAGCAGCTTCTCCGGGTCAAAGCCCTTGTGAACATCTATATTATCATCATGAAATGAGCCATCCTCCTCGAAAAGATCTGCAATTGCCAATATTCCGCCGGGTGTTAAAAGATGATAGAACTTCTTAATGATAGCATCTGTATCCCTGATATGATGCAATACCATTTGGCTATAAATGATATCGAACGGATCACCACTATATTCGTCTTTTTCCAGGTTTAAAGACAATGTTCTGAATTGCGAATGGTCATCTGTCTCCATCTTTTGTTCAGCCATTTTCAGCATTTCCCGGGAGTTATCGATCAGGGTAATTTCCGAAAACCGGTCTTTCAGGTAAAAACTGAGCAACCCGGTACCTGCTCCAAACTCCATTGCCTTCATGCTTGGTCTGAACGGAATCAATTTCTGGAGTTGTCCGGCAACAGCCACTGTTCGTTCAAGATGCATCTTGTTCTTATCCCAATCCCGGGCTTTCTGATCAAATTCGTTCATCGATTTGCTATTTAACTTCATGATCATGACAACCACGTTCGTGTTCTGTGCAGGTTTGCTCATTGTCTTTAATGGTTCCCTTAAGGAATTCGGTAACGACTTTATCTGCCTGTCCATAACATCCTCTGACCACCTCAATGCCAAATTCATTCAAATGATTAATTGCACCGGCACCAATGTTCCCGGCAAGCATAATGGATACTCCCTGTTCAGCCAGAGTCTGTGCTATTCCTGAATGGCAGCCACATCCGTCGGAGCTTACCGGAGTTACTGATTCAATATTTTTTTCAGGTGAAATTGTGTAAACTGTAAAGTTTTCAGAATGTCCAAAATGTTCATTTATTGAACCATTATGGACGGGTAAAGCGATTTTCATTTTCATTGTTTTTAGGTTTAATTTATTGTGTTTTCTTTATTTGAATCATTCTAAAGAAAAGAGCTTATTGTTCAACTCTTCTCTGAACTCCTTATTGTGACATTTCAATTCTATATTCTCAGGTTTTCCGGTTTACCCGGTTTTCCAATGTCCTCATTCAGATACCCGCTGTGCTTTTTTGAAGGATCATATTCTATTCTCATTTTATCCAGCAAAGGTTCAACGGAAACCTGATGGAGCTGCATTCCTAAATCCCAGGGATCCATTCCCAATACCAGGCCAGCCATTTCTTCATAAGTAAGAACCGGGATCCCATATCCATCATTTCCATAAGTTTTACCCGTCATTTCTGCAATTACATACTGCCAGCGATCCAAAAAATAGGTGCATCCGGGACAATTGGCCACGATAAAATCAGGTTTATAAGGCTCCATGGAGTCAAACTTGATTTTTGAATTGGATAAACAGTAGCCACGGTTTTCCTTGATAATGTAGTTTCGGAAACCAAAGCCACAACAATGACGGCGTTCAGGATAATCGATTATTTTCCCACCCCAGGATTCAATCATCCCTGTAAGGACATATGGAAATTCTGCACCTCCAATGCCTTTTTGGGGAAACATCTTAGCATAATGACATCCGATGTGTTCCACAACTTTTAAGGGTTCACCGGTGTTTTTATCGGTTAACTTATATTTCGCTTGTGCTGCAATCTCCTGCCTGTATTTATATATGATGTCGCTGGTATGTGCAATATTTTCAGGGAAGGAAAACTCCCTGCTGGTGGCTTCTCTTAGCTGTTGGCGTGATTGATCCAATGCATCAGGAAAGTTTTTCCAGGTTTCGATCACCTCAGAATAAACACCAAAAGAAGTAACACAGGACGGGACAAAATTTTTATAACCAGCCTGGTTCATCAGTGAGAATTGCCGGGCTACAACAGCTCTCGTAGTTTCAAAAGGGATCAGCGCAGAATGATAGGCGATCCCGGTACAGGTTGTCTGATGGGAATCGTCATAAACATCTTTATGGAGATAATCTCTTAATATTTTGAGAAAAGCAATTTCAGAACCAGGAAAGAAATTTTGCCGTATACAGCTACGTGCAAAATAATAATGATCATCTGCAATATCCTTTTGATATTCATCCCAAAGCCGCTGTTTCCCTTCAATCTTCATACCTCATCCGGTTTTGGAATAGACTCACCATTACAATATTTTTCAATATCCTCAAATCGTTTGGTAGCCCCCGTGACTTCAAAAATCCGTTGTAACTCTTTCAAATCCTCATCGCTTATTTTCCGCATTGTACCACTCCCATCACCCTTGTAATTTGCGCCAAGTCTTTTTAAAATGCTTCCAGCATTGTCTCTATACCATTGCCACACAGGACCTTGTTCCGGATGTCCGTCCAGATCGATGTCATCCAAAAAAACACAATATCCATACTTGATCATGGTTTCACCGACAATTCGCTTGACATCAAGCTGTTGTCTTCCCTTTTCCGATTTTGTAAAATACCCGAGCTCCTGGGAAAGGTTACGTAAGGATTGGACTATATAACCCGGTGTATTATTCCGCGGGCAACGGGTTTTGCAACTCAGGCATTCTCCACAAAACCAAATGGTATCTGATTCCAAAAGAGCCAAAATATCATCCTCATTGCCTCGTTGGACCGTATCCACAATAATCCTGGGGTCGTAATTATAAAAACGGGCAGCAGGACAGATCGCTGTACAAGTGCCACAGTTGATACAGGCATTTAACCCTTCTTGAAATCTGAAATCTTTCTTTAATAATTCAACCAGGCTCATAATCAGTTAAGTCTATCCGTGGTTGTGTAAAAAACAATTTTCACGATTACTCATGATTGCTGCATGCATCTTTATCACTGACCAATTCATCCGCCAAAAACAGCTCGACAGCTTTACGGGTTTCCATCTGAGTTGTATTATAGATTTTTTTTCCGGCATTGGTTAAGTCGTCCAATAACCGGCGTCCCATACCCCCTGCAATCACCACTTCACAATCATTCAACGCACTCAAAATTCTATTATGAGAATGTTGGGCATGTTCCTCATGCTCAGCTCCATGATGCTGATGTTCCTGATGTTGTCCTAATGCATGACCGGTAAAATTATTGGGTCGATACTCCTGATTGATAATCTGACCTTCAGCGATCTCAAAAATTGTAAATCCCAAAGTTCTTCCAAAATGTTGAGATAAATATGTTCCTTCGTCACTGGGAATTGCGATTTTCATATTTTTCCTTTCTTTTTAAGATATAGTTGGTGATGATAACTGTTTTCCCTGATCATTTTTTTCCCGCATTGGGGACAAACATTTTCCCTGCATGGAATCCCCGGTTGATGCGGGATCTTTGTATTGCAATTCAGGCAAATACAAAAGCCGGGACCGTCTTCATGTTGTTTGTGATCCATTTTGATTATTTTATTTGATAATGGCCTTATTTTATTTGATTTGCAATATGAGCATGAAAATATCTCTTGTTCGCTGATCAGAAGTTTATGACATGCTTCACAACGGTACCAGAACTCGTCTGTATGATAATCACCCCCTTCAATAAAAATGGCTTTCCCTTCTACAAAGGCCTCGGCAATGGATCGCCGGGCTTTTTCGTAGATCCGTGTCAGGGTAGGACGCGAAACAGCCATCTCACGGGCCGCTTCTAATTGGGTCATCCCCAAATAATCAAGTAAGCGTAAAGTCTCGTACTCTTCAAAAAACAGAATAACCGGTTCAAGCTTGGTGATCGGAATACCAAATGGCTTGAAACCCTCCATCATTGGGGGAAGAGTTACATTACGTTTTCTTTTAGGCCTTGGCATGATATTGTAAAGTAAATTAATGAATATCAATTCAAACACATTATTTTTTTAAAGGAACCGGAGATAATTCGTCATTGCAGGAAGCAAAGACAAAATCCGCTTCCATCATTTTTTCGCGACTTGTAGAAAACATATCTTCTGAAAAAACTTCAACTTTGATAAATAATTTCACATTCCCAGTTTTCACTACTTTACCAATTATTTCAAGAATTGTATTAGGTAAGATCGGTTTTAAAAAATGGATATTCCCAATCTTTACAGTAATCATCCGTTGCCGGGTATATCGTGTTGCAGTAATAAAGGCCACTTCATCCAACCACTGCATAGCTTCTCCCCCGAAAAATGTCCCATTTGAATTCAGATGTTTTGGAAAAACAACCTTGAATTGCTGTGTTTGAAAGATGGTAGTTGGAATTTTATTATCCATGGAGTTGGTTTCCGTTATAAAATAGTCAACAGGTGAAGTCTTTTTTACAGTTAATGACTTTGCTTGGAATGCTTTCTTTCAATAATTCGAATTATATCTTCAACTGTCTTACTGCAATCCGTCAACAATGTCATCTGAATATCATTTTCCACTATCTCCTCCTGAGTTTTCTGACCAAAATTCGCTGAAATGATGTGTTTTACATTTTTATCAATAAGACAATGCAGGATGGACGTTCCTGCACACTCTTTAGTATCTCTTTCGCGGTTTTCGAAAAGTTCGGTCATTCCGGTTTCATCATCATAAATTTGAAAGAAACAACACCTCCCGAAGTGACATGCAACCGGTGACTTCAAATCTTTATCCTGGCTTGAAATTGCGATTTTCATATGGTTTGGTTTTTATGGTTTTCTATTCCCGCTTTTTAACCTACGGCCCTTGCCCTTGCCCCCTCCCGATTTCCGTTTTAATCCCATTCCTTTTCCTAATTGGTATTCATCCGAATCAGGAGTTGTGTCGGCAGGTTTCCTGCAACGACCTAAGCTTCTTCCAGTACGAGGGCCTTTACCCTCAGGACCAGTATGATTCATTCCTGGCATAGCATTTTATTTTTTACAAAAATACAAATTATTTTATCATTATGAACAAATGTTCATTATTTTTGCAAAATAATTTAAACATGAATCTTTAAAAAGTAGTTTATTCTATCAGGATTTGGTCATTTTTAATTTCTTTAGGTCAATTTTTCAAGTTACAAATCTCTATGAATTATGGAAAAAATTAAAATTGGCATTATCATTTGCGACCGTTACCGCAGTTGCACAGGTGGAAAATGTTTCAGAGCAGCTCAAAACCGTGAAGGTGCATTCTCTATTTATAAAAACAAGGAAGTGGAGGTAGCTGGCTTTACAACCTGTGGCGGATGTCCGGGTGGTAACATCGAATATGCCCCGGAGGAGATGAAGAAAAACGGGGTCACGCATATCCACTTTGCGACCGGATTTATTGTAGGTTATCCACCCTGTCCATATATGGACTACTTTGAACAGTTCATTACGGAAAAATATGGGCTAAAGGTTATTTTTGGGACACATCCTATACCACAAAAGTATTTTATCACGCACAACAAACTCAAGACCTGGGAGACTCCCTTCCTGAAGAAGATTATTCAGCCTACACTGACCAATGAACAAACGCGACTAAACTACGATTAATATAAACAAACTACTATGAGCCAACTATTTGAAAAAATCCCCATGGACGGGGTAAAACACATTATTGTTATTGCTTCAGGAAAAGGCGGCGTAGGTAAATCAACGGTTGCCGCCAACCTTGCTATTGCTTTTGCCCGAAACGGTTTGAGAACAGCGTTGGTTGATGCTGATATTTATGGTCCTTCTATTCCTAAAATGTTTGGACTGGAAAACGAAAGGCCTGATGTAACCTCTTTCGGTGATAAAGAAATGATGTTTCCAATCGAGAAGTATGGTGTTAAGATAATGTCGATCGGGTTCTTTGTCGCTCCAAACCAATCTTTAATTTGGCGTGGCCCGATGGCGTCCAATGCCATGACACAATTATTTGAAAACACACAATGGGGAGAGATTGATTACATGGTAGTAGATTTCCCTCCCGGCACAGGAGATATTCAACTCACTACCGTTCAAAAACTGAACCTGACCGGGGCTATTATTGTTACCACTCCACAGGAAATCGCATTGAATGATGTTCGCAAAGCTGCTTCCATGTTTACGAATCCCGATATTAATGTCCCAATCTTAGGTGTTATTGAGAACATGTCGTGGTTTTCTCCTGCAAAACACCCGGATGAAAAATATTTCATTTTCGGAAAGGGTGGCGGCCAAAAAATTGCATCCGAATATAGTACTCAACTTCTCGGACAATTACCTCTTGTAATTGAAGTAGGCGAAGCTGCAGAACATGGCAAGAGTGTTTTCAACCAAAGTAATAAGGAAATTGTAACTGTATTTGAAAGTATTGCCGGGAAATTAATTGGTTAACCTGAAACACAGCAATGACTACTTTCCAATGAATGGCAAAATAAAACAAATTTGTAATATGAACATTTGTTCATTACCTTTGACGATTATTAATCCTATTGTAAAACTTTAACAATAACTTTTATGAACCTTGAAGATGCAGGCTTTTCCACAAAGCTAATCCATGCCGGAGAAATCGAAGATCAATTCGGAAGCGCAACAGTACCTATTTACCAAACCTCAACCTTTCGTTTTAAAAGTGCACAACACGGAGCCGATTGCTTCTCAGGCGCAAGCGATGGCTATATTTATACCAGGATAGCTAATCCCACCATCCGTGCATTGGAACAAAACATTGCTGCACTGGAAAACGGTTTCGATGGTATTGCAACAAGTTCCGGCATGGCAGCCATAACAAGTGTATATATGGCTTTGTTAAATGCCGGGGATCATATCATTAGTACGGCGGCTGTTTATGGTCCGGCCAGGGGTGTTCTTGAACAGGATTTTGCCCGTTTTCAGGTTGAAGCATCGTTTGTCAATACTGCAGATATTGAGGAAATCAAAAAGGCCATCCGGCCGAACAGCAAGGTGCTTTATATAGAGACACCGGCAAATCCCACGATGGAAATTACCGACATTGCTGCCTGTGCCGAAATCGCAAGAAAGCATGGCTTAGTGTTGGTTGTGGATAATACTTTTTGCACTCCCTACCTGCAAAAACCATTGGACCTTGGAGCAGATGTCGTGCTTCATTCCGTCACAAAGTTTATCAATGGTCACGCCGATATTATAGGTGGGATTATCGTTACCAAAGAATCTGTTTTGTACAAAAAAATACGTCATTGCATGGTGTATATGGGGTGCAATATGGATCCACACCAGGCATACATGGTATTAAGGGGCGTAAAGACATTGTCAGTACGTATCGATCGTAATCAAGAGAATGCCATGAAGGTGGCTAGTTTTCTGGAGGGACATCCAAAGGTCGCTTGGATTAAATATCCCGGATTGGCCTCTCATCCACAATTTGAATTGGCGAAGCGACAGATGTCGGGATTTGGTTCAATGATCAGTTTTGGACTACAAGGTGGTTTTGAAGCAGGGAGAAAACTGATGGATAATATGCATCTGGCTGTTCTGGCGGTTTCATTAGGAGGTGTTGAATCATTAATCCAGCATCCAGCCTCTATGACTCATGCTGGTGTTTCAATAGAAGACAAACAAGAAGCGGGTATTAGCGACGACCTTATCAGGTTTTCCGTGGGAATTGAAAATGTAGAGGATATCATCAATGATTTGAGACAGGCGTTAGAGAAAGTATGAAAAAAGAAGGAGCCTTAAAGTTCTTTTTCATCCGCTCATGCTGATCTTTGTTAGCATGTCAGGATTAATAAGGGTGACGATTTTCCCTTTCATCTCAATAAGATGGTCGTCATGAAATTCTTTAAGCATTCTTGAAACAGTTTCCCTTGTGGTGCCGATAAGATCACCGAACTCTCCACGGTCTATGGGTAACTTGAAGGTTTTATCCATATAAATTTCATTGGAAAAGAAAAGAAGTGTATCGGCAACCAGCCCGGATACATGTTTTTGCGAACGGTAAACACAACGCTGGTAGTGCTTGAGTTCATTTTTACAAAGATGAATAATGATCTCATAGGCAAATTTTCCGTTCCGGTCGATCAACATTTTGAACGTATTGATATCGATAAAGCAGACAACAGAATCTTCCAAAGAAGAAACAGAATAATGGTTGATCTTATCCCCTAATGTCGTCGGGATCCCTAAATATGCAGGGGCTTTGATAATATTCAGGATTTGGTTTTTGTGATTCCACTCCATGGATGTTTTGACCAACCCATCTTTCAGGTAAATGATATTTGAGGACAAAGAATCCTGTTTGAAAATAACCTCTCCTTTTCTGAATAAGGCCTCTGCACAGTTTTCGCCCAATATCCTTAACTGGGTTTCGTCAAGATAGCCGACAGCCGCAGACTTGATATGGCAGGTTAAACACTTTTCTTTTATCATGATTTCAGCCTGATTTAAATTCTAAGTTAGTGACAAAGGTCACGTTTTTTCTTAAGGAACATCATTTTTATTACTATCGTACTAAGCAGAGCAATCTTTTATTGTTAATTATTTCACGGCTAAATTTGCTTCAAAATTATAAACTTTAAAATTAATCATTATGGCTAAGAAAATGACAATCGCTCTCTATACCGGGAGCTTTGACAAGCTGACTGCAACAGGTGTAATCATTAACGGCGCAGTAGCCGATGACCTGGATGTGGAAATCTATGTATTGCTCATGGGAGCCAATGCATTCAAGAAAGAAAATATCGGCAAAACAGACCACATGGCCGAACTTGCTGACAAAAAAGATGAGTTCCTCGCTTCATTGAAGCAGCTAAAAGTCTCTACCTGGATGGAATTCTTTAAGCAGGCAAAAGAGATGGGCAATGTAAAGATCTATATCTGCGGATTGGCCGGAAAAATTTGGAACGGTCTTGTACTGGAAGATTTCAACGAACTCGCAGATGATATTTGCGGGATCGGTGAATATATCGCTTCAGCCCAGACTGC
>PLMO01000166.1:12959-75769 GCA_003142515.1 Bacteroidales bacterium | reverse complement strand
TTTGAATATCTCGGGGATATTCTTGAAGACGGTTATTTCCGGTTGTATATTAAGAAATAACATCTATCTGACGGAAATGGAGAAGGATCCTCCAAAAATACTCGTTTTTTCTACGGAAAAGATTTCCGATCCGGCCCTGGATCTGGCAGGGTTGATGAAACTGCACTATCCACCTACAGTTCATGCGGTTGTTGTTCCCTGTTCCAGTTCGGTTCGCCCAAGCTGGATCATGCATGCATTTGAATGCGGATTTGCGGGAGTTTTTATAGCAGCTGACGGATCTGACTGTCCTTACGGCGAAACCTGCATAGAAAAGACCGCAAAGATTGTCGAGAGGACCCATGTTATGATGCGGGAAAAAGGAATTCCGACTGAAAATCTGAAAATGGCCGCCGTTTGTTCGGTATGTGCAGAACTTTTTGTCAACCAGATGAGGCTGTTTGCTGGAGAACTTGCTGACAAAACAACCAATGCGACATAAATTATGAGTGATGATTTCAGGAATTCTTCCTTAAACGAATTGGATGCCCTTGTGATAGGTGGTGGGATTGCAGGTCTTGAATCTGCTCTCAACCTTGCCCATATGGGGTTTCACGTTATGATTGTGGAAAAGGACCTGTCCATCGGCGGACGGATGATCCACCTGAGTAAGGTGTTTCCTACCCTCGACTGTTCGGCATGCATTACTACTCCAAAAGTTTCCGAAACAGCACGCCATCCAAATATAGAGATCCTTAACCATAGCGAGGTTAAACATATTTCAAGGGATGAGAATGGCTCTTACAGGGCGGTCATTGAACAAAGGCCGAGGTACGTCATTGATTCCCTCTGCACCGGTTGCCAGGATTGTGAAGAAGCCTGCCCTGTGGTTGTGAAAGATGAGTACCAGTATAATCTGGTTGGTCGTAAGGCGGCCTATATCCCCTTCAGCATTGCCAGTCCCCGCATTGCCGCGATTGATCTGGATAACTGTATCCTATGCGGCGCTTGTGAGAAAGCGTGCGGTCCCGGAGCTATTGACTTTACACAGGAAACCCGGATAACGGAGATTACGGTCAATAGCATCATTGTCGCAACAGGATTCAAACTTTTTGATCCCGATCGGATTACAAGGTATGGTGGTGGAAAATTAAAAAATGTGGTCACCGCCATGCAGATGGAAAGGCAACTTGTACCAACGCGTCCATTCAATACGGTTCTGAGGCCCGGCGACGGGAAAGTACCGGACAAAATCGCTTATGTGCTTTGTGCCGGATCGCGTGATGCCACAGTGGGTAATCCGATTTGCTCGCAGATCTGCTGCATGTATTCCATTAAACAAGCTCAATTGATCCTGGGAGCAGTTCCCATGGCCGATGTTACGATCTATTTCCTGCATGTCAGGGCATTTGGAAAAGGGTTCGATGAATTTTATCAGCAAGCTAAAATGATGGATGTGCAATTTATCAAGGGCAAAATCGGACGGATAAAAGAACTGGAAAATGGAGACCTTATGCTCCGCTATGAGGATATCGCTTCCGGGCAAGTGAAGGAAACACAGCATGATATGGTTGTACTTTCCGTCGGGATTTTACCCAATATGGGGATTGAAAAGTTGTTCGGAGATGAAAAGTTTAAGCTTGATCCATTCAATTTTTACAATCAGCCGAATGAAATGACTGATCCGTTCAAATCCAACCTGCCAGGCGTGTTCATCGCCGGGACGTCGACAGGCCCAATGGATATACCGGATTCAATTCTTTCGGCGGGAGCAGCTGCTGCTCAGGCGGCCAAATACATGAAACAGCATCAGGCATCCATTTCCCACCAAGCCACAACGCCTTTATAAGATGATAAAAGAACCAAACTTTACAGGGAAAAGGATTGGCGTTTACATCTGTCAGTGCGGATCAAATATATCGGATTATGTGGATGTGGAAAAAGTCCGGGAAGAGATCAGCAGGGGAAAAGGGGTGTCACTTGCAAAGATCACCATGTTTGCCTGTGCCGATTCGGCACAAAAGGAAATTGTCGCAGACATTCAGAACGAACCCCTGGATGCTATCGTCGTGGCGTCCTGCTCCCCGAAACTTCATCTGAACACATTCCGTGGTGTTGCCGAACGGGGGGGATTGAATCCTTACAATTATGTCCAGGTCAACATCCGGGAACAGGATTCATGGGCTCACTCAGACAAACCTGCCCAGGCAACCTTGAAAGCCATTCATTTGATCCGTGCAGGCATTGCCAAAGTGAGCCTTTCCGAGCCATTGACACCTATGACGATTCCTGCCGAGAATTCAGTTGCAATTGTAGGCGCCGGAGTGGCTGGAATGAGAGCAGCCATTGAACTGGCCGACCTGGGTGTCAATGTTCATCTCATAGAACGGGAGCATTTTGTCGGGGGAAGGGTTGCACAATGGGGAAAAATGTCGATGACAAACCAGACCGGGGAAGAGATCATCACCGAACTGTATCATGAAGTGAAAAAACGTGAATCCATCCGGGTCTATACAGGCGCAAATATTATTGCCTCAAAAGGAAGTATTGGAAATTTCAATATCCAGGTGAAAATTCAACCCCGGTATGTTGAACCACCTTGTGATCCGGAGTCATTTAAAAAAGCAATTGAAGCCTGTCCGGTTGAAGTGGATGATGAGTTTAACTTTAATCTAACAAAGCGGAAGGCCATTTTTTTTAATTATCGCAGTGAATTCCCGGCCATGCCAGTTGTTGATATGGCCGCTTGCACACGTTGTGAGGAGTGTTTGAAATATTGCCATGGAATACGTCTGGACCAACAGTACCGGATAATAGAAATTCATGTTGGGTCCATCTTCCTGGCTACCGGTTTTAATCCTTACGAACCAAAAAAGGGGGAATTCGGTTATCAGGAACATCCGAATGTAATTACATTTCAGCAACTAAAAAGATTACTCGATCTGACCAAAGGGGAATTCCGGTTCAGGGGTAAAAAAATCGAACGCGTAGCCTTCATCTATTGTGTCGGCAGCCGACAGATTGACGGAGAAAATAAATATTGCGCCCGATATTGCTGTACATCCGCCATTCATGCTGCAATTCAACTCAGGCAAGAACTTAAGGTCCCCTTTATCTATCATATTAATAAAGGAATAAGGACTTACGGCAAACAGGAAATACTATACGAACAATCATCCACTTCAGGTGATGTTTATCTGCAATTTGTGGAAGATGACCCTCCTGTTGTAGAAGTTCTGAACAACCCAATAAAAGTAACTGTCAACGACCTGCTTACTGCCCATATGGAAGTCACGGTAACGACCGACCTTGTGGTTTTGATTACCGGGATGGTTCCCCGTGTAAATACGGAGTTGATCAGCATCCTTAAGGTGCCTCTGGGAAAGGATCATTTTTATAACGAAATCCATCCTAAATTACGACCTGTAGAAACAATGATAGACGGTCTGGTCATTGCAGGGTGCTGCCAGGGACCAAGGAATATAGCCGAATCAGCCAGCTCGGCACTTGCAGCTGTCTCCAAAGTCTATTCCATCCTTAATAAGGGAGAAATTAAGCTGGAACCGACTTTGGCAATTGTGAACCCGGCAGCCTGCGAATGGTGTGGTAAATGCCTGGAAGCTTGTCCTTTTGATGCGATTGAAAGAATAGAGACAGAAAAGGTACCCGTTGCCAGGATCATTGAATCAAACTGTAAGGGTTGCGGGATGTGTACCCCCGTTTGTCCGACGGAAGCTATCGATATCAAGGGTTATACAAACCCTGAGGTCAGAAGCATGATTGAAGCAATGAGTGGTTAAAAGATATCAGAAATATTCTTCATCCATGGATAGAAAGACCATAGAAATCATCAAACAAAAATGGATAATTCCAGATGCTGTCAAACAACATCATAAGGATTATCTTCAACTGAGAAAGCAGATAAGGCAGGTCTTGAAAGAGCAGCCTGAGACAATTCCCGGGATCGCATTAAAGACCGGGATCCCGGCCGACCAAGTGCTTTTTGTGGTTATGACCATGCGTAAATATAATGAAGTGGAAACAGGAGAACTGGACGACATGGATGAGTATTACTTTTATAAACTGAAAGAAAAATGAGTGAGTTGAATCCGCAGTTTGCCAAAGAAATTTCAAAATACGGCGCCAGTCATTTCAATGCCTGTTATAATTGCGGGAATTGCACGGCAGTCTGCAATCTGTCGGAGCAGCAAGCCAACTTCCCCAGGATGTTTATCCGGTATGGATTATTGGGTGAAAAGGAAAAAATTTTAAACAGCAAAGAGATCTGGCTGTGCTATGCCTGCGGCGACTGTTCCGAATCCTGCCCACGCCAGGCTTACCCGGGCGAATACATGGCGGCTTTACGCAGGTACACAATTGCCAATACAGAGAAAACAGGGCTGGCACGGCTGATCTTTACCAATAATCCGTGGGCAATTTTTATCACCCTGGTGATCGCCTTGCTGTTGGGATTGATGCTTCTTTCTATAAAACCTGAAGAGATCATTGCCAGATGGCTGTTCACTTATATTCCTTATGAGGTGATCCACAACATGGGGTTAGGGATTTTTGCTCTGACTGGTATTACAGCCGTTGTGGGGATCTATACATTGGCCAGAAGACTGCTCAAAAAAGATGCATATGATCCTGCTACTGTTCCAAGGAAGTTCTCGTTTTCAAGGACTATTCTTGCATTAAAGAAAGTCAGCCTTGAACTGGCTATGATGAAACGCTACCAAACCTGCGATGCTGAAGATGATTCCTATTGGAAACATAAGCTGTGGCTGATAAAGCCGTGGTTTGTGCATTGGAGTATCATGTGGGGATTTATTGGGCTTCTGATTGCCACCATCCTGGATTTTATCTTTAAAGATCCGGCCACCATTATGTGGCTGCCTTCACGGATCCTTGGGACACTGACCGGTATCCTGCTGATATACGGGACGACACTGGCTGTTTTTTACCGGCTGACCAAACCAACTAAAAGCTATGCAGACATCAAACTGGCTGACTGGACCTTTCTTTTATTTTTATGGATAGCAGGATTTACCGGGTTCTGGCTGGAGATAGCGGTCATGTCAGGATGGAATGACCTTAGCACCCAGGTTGTCTTTCTGGTCCATACTGTAATATCTATGGAACTGATCATCCTGTTTGCATTCTCCAAATTTGCCCATGCTTTGTACCGTCCGCTGGCCCTTTATTTCTATTATTCCCATCAAACATCCTAATGTATATTTCGGGGAAATATCAAGCCGCAGACGCAGGATAAAATCAATAATCCAGCGTCACGATCCTGCCTTTTGTGAAGTTGAAGAATCTTTCCTTTTCGGCAATGATGATCCCCGAACGTAAGTCTTCAGGCTTGTAACCAGCAACTTTCATACAGGTAGGACAGGCCATCATGGTTACCTTTTTATCGGCCAGCTGATCAAGCAACTCATGCAACGTGGGGAAATCCTTAAAATTCATCTTCTTTAAAAACATTAATCGATTGTATTTTAATGTCTATTAACGCTATTTAATTTTACAGAAACAAAGTTATACTACGACATAGTATCCTTTATTGCCTTTTATTGACGAGACAAATAATGTATGATAAACCATTAATATTTAGAAATGTCTTTAGATTTCCTTTAAAATTAATCCATTACTTTGAATTATGAAAATCCTGATCGTTGAAGATGAAATTGAACTACTGATAGCTATCAGTAATTATCTCACCAAAGAGAATTATATCTGTGAATTAGCTGAGAATTTTGCTAAAGCATACGAAAAAATAACCATCTACGAATATGATATCATTCTGTTGGATATTACCTTGCCCGATGGGAACGGGCTTGAATTGCTGAAATCAATCAAAAAATACAATCTAAAGGCCGGTATCATTATTCTTTCGGCTAGGGATTCTCTGGATGATAAAATTATCGGACTCGATGAGGGCGCTGATGATTATATAACCAAACCATTCAAACTGACAGAATTAAACTCCCGTGTAAAAGCGTTGTTGCGCCGGCTCAATTATACAGGGTCAAACATTTTGGTCTTTAATGAAATATCAATTAACACCGATAGTAAAACCATTGCCATCCATGATAAACAGCTTACACTCACTAAAAAGGAATACGATATTCTTTTATACCTGATCATAAACCAAAACCGGGTGCTGACCAAAGAGGCTATTGCCGAGCACCTTTGGGAGGACAACATTGATCTTACTGATTCTTACGATTTCATTTATACGCATTTGAATAATATCAGAAAAAAAATTAAAGCAGCCGGTGGAGCTGACTATATCACGACACTATATGGAATGGGTTATAAATTTACCGATCAATGAAATTCCTGACAAAAATTAACCGCAATTACCTGATTCTTTTCAGTGTTATACTGCTAGTGATCTCTTTTTCAACCTATTTTGTCCTGAAAACGATCATAAAGGAAAACATTAAGGAGAACCTGATGGTAACAGGAGCTTTTATTAAAAAACAAATCGCTGAAACGAATCGCATACCTGAACTTAAACCATTCATCGAGATAATTCAATTGAGTGGAAAGTCGGGTAAGAACAAACAATTTAAAGATGTCATCTTGTTTAACGCGAAGGAGAATGAGGAAGAAGTTTATATTGAATATTCAGAGATCATTCAGGCGAACAACGCCTACTACCTGATAAAAATAAGGGAAGCCTCGGTGGAAAGTGAAGACCTGGCGATAAGCATTGCTGTCGTTATTTTCATTCTGCTTTTAATCGCATTTGTGATTTCATATCTCATTACAAGAAGGTTGAATAAAACGATCTGGCACAGGTTCGAATACAACCTGAAGGAGATTGAGAATTTTAATTTCAAGGAGAATAAGGCAATTCAACTTCGTGCATCGAACATTGATGAGTTTGACCGTTTAAATCAGGTTATTAAAAATCTGACTGATAAACTTAAAAAAGATTTTCTCTCGCTGAAAGAATTTACGGAGAATGCATCGCATGAAATTCAATCACCGCTCACCATTGCATCTCTTAACCTCGAAGAAACCCTGCAACAGAAGTTAAGCGAAGAATCCTTCAAAAAAGTAGTAATTGCAATCAATGCCATCCAACGGCTGACTGTACTCAACCACAACCTGTTGCTGCTGACTAAAATAGAAAACAACCAATTCGCAGCCAGCGATTTCATTGTATTAAACGAATTGATAGAAAATAAAATTCAGGAATTCGACCCTTTGCTCAGGGAGAAAAATATTCAAATTGAATTTATATCCCAATCCGTATTCCAGGTGAAAATGAACCTTAACCTGGCCGGGATACTGATAAACAACCTGTTATCAAATGCAGTAAATCACAATATTGATAACGGTACCATCAGAATTACAGTCGATCAGAATGAAATGACCATTTGTAACACAGGCACAGTCAATGAACTGACTGATGAAACCATCTTCAACCGGTTTGTGAAAGGGAATTCAAAATCGTATGGGTTGGGATTAGCCATTGTTAAACAGATTTGCGATACACATCAATTGGAGATTCATTATTCAAAAAATGAATTTCATTGTTTTACCATCAGTCAAAAAATTGCAACATTATAAATTATGCGAATACTAACATTGTTTCTAATAATATTCCTTCTAAATACAACCCAGGCTCAAAAGAGGAGCCTTGATTTTTATTTAGAAAAGGCTAAATCATTCAGCCCACTCATTAACCAAAGCAAAAATGAAAATAAGATCATCGGTCTTGATCTGGAACAGATGAAAAGCATTCTGTCAAAACCTGAGGTCAATTTAGATGCAAGTGTTTTATTTGCCCCGATTATTTCACATGATAACAATACATATCGGTTCGAGCTGGTTTCTAATGGTGCAACAAACTACGCGGGCGACGACATGGCGATTACAAATGGGGGGCAATATCAATCGGTTATTTTACTTAAACAGCCTTTGTTCACAGGGGGTAGCTTAAAAACATACGCAAGCAAAGCTGACATTGCCCGTCAGATAAATGATAACCGTATTTCGCTGACCATTCATGAATTGGAAAAAATCGTCGATCATCAATATATTCTCTGTCTTAAAGCGAAGCGTTTGTCAGATATTAACAAACAACTAATGAAAGAGTTGGAAGGCCAGTTGCTGATAATGCAAAAACTGGTGGAAAATGCTATCTATAAACAATCTGATTTGATGTTGATGCAAATTGAATATGAGAACTATGGATTGTTTTACGCGTCGTCAATTTCAGAGTACAAAACAAACCTTTATGATTTGAATCTCCTGTGTGGTATAAATGACACCACCACGGTTGATTTACAAGAACTTGATTTGAAGTTAAATAACAATAAGCCGGTTTCTTCTGGATTTTTAGATTCTTTTCGTCTTGACAGTTTGAATATTAATGCAGAACAAAAAATCAGTAACCTGAAGTACAAGCCGCAGGTTAATTTGTTTGCGGATGCCGGTTTAAATGCTGTGTATCTGCCATCATTCGACCGGCTTGGTTTCAGTACCGGGATTACATTTAGCTGGAATATCTTTGATGGTAACCAAAAGAAAATACAAAATCAAAGAACATATATAAATATGCAAACGATAGATTTTGAGAGACAAAATTTTCTGACTCAACAGCAGGTCAACAAAAACAATATTCTTAGCCAGCTTACTTCATTGGGAAACAGAATTATGCTTACTGAAAATCAAATAAGCAAATACGATCAATTATTGACAGTTTATCATGCCCAATTGTCTCAGGGTGAAATTTCTGTGATAGATTATAAAAACATAGTTAAGGACTTTGCATTAAAAAAACAGGATAAGTTACTCCTTGATCTTGAAAAGCAGGCGCTTATAATCAGTTTTAATTATTGGAACTACTAATAAAATTAATATGAAATCAGCGTTAACGCTTTGTTATATAGGAATATTGCTAACTTCATTTGTCTCCTGTAGAATCAAAAAGACAGAAATTCCGGAGAATACCGCGAACCAAAAAATACCGGTTAAAACCACGACGGTATTAAATGGCAGTATTGATGAAATCATCAGTTTAAACGGCAAATCAGTTTTTCTGAAGAAAAATGCAGTCATCTCATCCATCCCGGGCTATCTAAAAGAAGTGTGTATCCAGTATGGGGATATGGTGAAAAAAAACGACCTTCTTTTCGAAATTCAAACGAAAGAGAATAAAGCCCTGGAAAATTCAGGTTTGGATCCCGCAATTTCCTCTTCAAAAAGCGGCATTATCAGAGTAGTTGCACCTTCCGATGGAATCATAAGCGATTTGAATATCAATTCAACGGGAATGTATGTGTCTGAAGGCAGCCAGCTTTGCACGATCGTTGAAAACACAGAAATGAGGGTACAAGTTAATGTTCCATTTAAATACAACCGGTGGCTCAAAATTAATATGGAATGTAGAATAGTATTGCCCGACAGCACTTTCCTTGATGGGAACATTTATAAGATCATGCCTTTAATAAATGAAACATCACAAACGCAGATTATCCTGATTAAAGTCCGAAGTAACCGCCAGGTGCCTGAGAATTTAAATGTGATTGTTCAATTCGTTGGGTTAAATCATTCAAAAGCCTTGCTGATCCCTAAAAAAGCGCTGTTGACCAACGAAACACAACAGGAATTCTGGGTGATGAAAATCCTGCATGATAGCATTGCCGTCAAAGTACCTGTAAAAACAGGAATTGAAAATACCCGGATGGTGGAAGTAATTTCCAAAGATATATCGATCAATGATCCTGTAATTATTGAAGGAGCTTATGGTTTACCGGATGGCGCTGTTGTAAAAATCGTAAAATAGCATGGAAAAGATATTTGTACGGTTTAAAAGCCCGGTGGCAGTCATCTTATTATTAATTTTAATAGGAGGTGCGTTATCGTATAAAAATATGAAAACGTCCCTGTTCCCCAATATTACTTTCCCGAAAATTAAGATCATTGCCAACCATGGAGAGCAACCTGTAGACAAAATGATGGTTTCAGTTACGAAACCACTCGAAAATGCCATCAAACAGGTTGAGAACCTGAAACTTATTCGCAGTACAACCAGTATGGGGAGCTGTGAAATTTCAGCTTTCATGGATTGGGGTTCCGATATTGACCTTGACAAACAACAGGTTGAATCACGGATTACTCAGATAAGGAATGCTTTGCCTCCCGACGTGGAAATTACGATCGAAAAAATGAATCCCTCCATTTTACCCGTAATGGGGTATTCTCTCCAATCGGATACGAAAACCCAGGTAGAATTGAAATTGATTGCCGAATATACTGTGAAGCCCTATTTTTCGAGAATAGCCGGCGTGTCTGCAGTTCAGGTAATCGGAGGCAAAACCAAGGAATACAGGATAATTCCTGACCTTCAGAAATTAAAGCTATTAAAGATCAGTACGCAGGATATCGCAAACGCAGTTAAACAAACCGGCTTCATCAAATCAAACGGTTTTACAATTGATTATAAGCGACTTTATCTTACTGTGACCGATGCTTCAATTTCGAATAAAGAACAACTCGAAAACCTTGTTCTTTTTAACGATGCTGCGCGACAGATCAAAATTTCGGATATCGCTTCGGTGGAGATTTCAGAACAAAATGAATACGTGAAAATCAAAGCCGATGGCAAAGATTTTCCATTGGTAGCTATTGTAAAGCAACCCAACAGCAACTTGATTGATGTAGCAGCTCAAGTATCTGAAAATGCTAAAGAACTCAATCAAATATTGCCCAAAGGCGTAGTTTTGAAACCCTATTACAACCAGGCCGAATTTGTACAAAACAGCATCAGCAGCATTATCGATGTACTTTGGATCGGATTATTGCTGGCAATCTTGGTTGTCATCGTATTTCTGCGGTCATTCAAAGCCAGTTCAGTACTTCTGATCACCATCCCATTAACCCTGGCGCTCACGTTCGTTGTACTGATCTCTATCGGGTACGATTTTAATATCATGGCCATCGGCGCTATTGCAGCGGCTATCGGTCTGATCATTGACGATGCCATCATTGTTGTGGAGCAAATTCACCGCACCCATGAGGCCTATCCTCAGCGGAAGTCAAAGGAACTTGTGGGAAAAGCCATCCAGTTTCTTTTTCCTGCCATGGTGAGTTCCTCCTTAAGTACCATTGTTATCCTCATTCCATTTGAGTTAATGACAGGTGTTGCCGGCGCTTATTTTAAGATTCTGACGGAAACAATGATCATTACGCTGATCTGTTCCTTTCTTATAACCTGGCTTGGTTTGCCGGTTATTTACCTACTTTTTTCGAATGACAAAGCTTTTTCGAAGAAAACTCAACCATTTCGCATTCCACGATACAAGTGGCTTGAATTCTTTATTAAAAAGCCATATATCAGTTTTGTAATCGTTATTCTATTGAGTATTTCCATCCTGTTTATTCTTCCAAAGTTGAAAACCGGCTTCCTCCCAGACATGGACGAAGGGTCGATCGTGTTGGATTATAACAGCCCGGCAGGTACATCACTGGAAGAGACTGACCGGATGTTGAATGAAGTAGATAAGATTATTGAAACAATCCCTGAAGTGAAGACCTATTCGCGACGCACGGGAACCCAAATGGGTTTCTTTATAACCGAACCAAACCGGGGAGATTATTTACTTGAATTGCACAAAAAAAGAAAGAGAACTACAGAACAGGTAACGGATGAAATCCGTAAAAAGGTGGAAAGTGTACTCCCTGTACTAACCGTTGATTTTGGGCAGGTAATCACCGATATGCTTGGTGATTTAATGAGCAGCGTGCAACCTGTTGAAATAAAAATTTTTGGAAATGATCACGATAAATTGCTCCGGTTATCAAAACAAGTAGCTGACAGCATCCAAACAGTAAAAGGCACAGCCGATGTTTTTAATGGTATTGTTGTAATCGGCCCGGTAATGAAAATCCTGCCAAAAGAAGGCAAAATGAAACAATTCGGGCTTACCTCTTCACTGTTGCAAGAGCAGTCGAGTTCTTTTTTGGAAGGCACTGTTGTGGGAACAGTTCCCGAAAAGGAGCAGCTGACCAATATCCGCCTGATCTTCCCTGTAAATGATAAAACACCACTGAATGACTTAAGGCAAGTATCAATATGTACCGCTGCCGGAGATTATTTTCCTTTATCCGAGTTTGCAGATTTTACCATACAAAGCGGGGTTTCAGAAATCCAAAGAGAAAACCTTCAATCCATGGGAGTGGTAACAGCAAGATTGAATAACAGGGATCTGGGCAGCGTGATGAAAGATATCCAGCATAAAATGAAGAATATAAGTTTACCGTCATCTTACCAGATCGTATATGGTGGCTCCTATGCTGAGCAACAGAATTCCTTTGCTGAATTGCTGAAAATCCTTATTTCCGGTGGCTTGCTGGTATTTACCGTGGTTCTGTTCATGTTTAAGAACTTGAAATTTTCGTTGATCGTACTTTTTATCAGCATGTTAGGTATATCAGGAAGTGTAATTGCATTATATCTAACCAATACACCGTTGAATGTTGGCAGTTACACCGGGTTAATCATGATCATTGGGATCATTGGTGAAAATTCAATTTTTACGATCTATCAGTTTTTATCGGAAGTGAAAAACGGAGGTAGCAGTGCACTTGTATTGGCAGTTTCGACACGATTACGACCTAACTTAATGACCGCTTCAGGAGCCATCGCTGCGCTTTTACCCCTGGCATTAGGCATTGGAACCGGAGCACAAATGCACCAACCATTGGCCATTGCAGTCATCGGCGGTTTCATTGTCGCATTGCCATTGCTATTGATCGTGTTACCAGGCTTACTAAAAACGTTTATCAGAATTCCAGCTGGCAAAAACCTTTGAGTCTTATGAGAGGGGTTGTTCAAGTCATATAATACTCTGTTTTTATATGCACAAAATTAGTGTTGTTATTATTACTTTTAATGAAGAAAATCGTATTCGTCCGACTCTTGAATCTATTAAATGGAGTGACGAAATAATAATTATTGATTCGAATAGTACTGATAGGACAATAGATATTTGCGAGGAATACAAAAATTGCAAGGTTTATGTTCAGCCATTTTTAGGTTATGGAGCACAAAAGAAATTTGCCGTTGAAAAAGCTTCATACGATTGGATTTTTTCTTTAGATGCTGACGAAGTTGTAACTAATACCTTGCGCGATGAAATTATTGCTATTCTATCGCTTCCAATTATTGCAACAGATGGATTCTATGTGCCTATTACATTAGTTTTCATGAATAGAGTTTTCAACTATGGGTCTGAAAATAAGTTTCCGCACCTAAGGCTTTTCAATAAAAATAAAGGTGATTTTAACACACTAAAATTACATGAGAGTGTGAAAGTTGAAGGAACATTAACAAAACTAAGAAATGAAATATTGCATTATAGTTATACGGATATTCATCATTACTTTAATAAATTCAATGAATACAGTAGCATTTATAAACATGAAGCAATAAAAAAAGGGATGAAGGTTGGTAAATTTAGGCCTATGCTTCGATTTCCATTTGAATTTTTTAGACAATATTTTGTCAGATGTAATTTTCTAAACGGGTATCCGGGTTTTGTGTGGTCTCTATTTTCTGCTTTTTATGTTTTTGTCAAGTATAACAAACTTTATGAATCATATTTGAAATAATAGTCTAGGATACTAACTTTGTAATGGTTGGTAGCATCTTTGCGAAGAACCATATTTTTATTGGTATAACTCTGGTTGCTTATAAATTTCATTTCTCAGAATTTATTGAATGGACATAGTTTATCAATTGAAGTGGAATTAATTTCAACTTAAATATTCCTTTAGATTTCCCATTTATTTTTGCACCAGTTTTAACAAATAAAATTCTTTAAAGATGAAAAATATAGTTCTTGTTATTGCCGCTGCAACCCTAATCAGTGTAACAGCATGTGCACAAAATGCCAAAGATTTACCTGCCAAGGTAAAAACCAATTTTGATCAGAAATTTAAAGGAGCCCAGAAAGTAAAATGGGGTAAGGAAAATGCTACTGAGTGGGAGGCAGAATTTACCATGAACAACAAGGAGTATTCTGCGAATTTCAATGCCAATGGCACCTGGCTTGAAACTGAATACAAAATCGGCGAAAAGGAAATTCCTGTTGCTGTTACAAAAACGTTAGTCAAGGAATTTCCTGGTTACAAACTGTTAAAATCAGAAGTATCCGAAACTGCCAAAGGGAAAGTGTTTGAGCTAGAAGTCCAGACCGGCAAAACTAAGATGGAAGTCGCCATAAATGCAGAGGGGACTCTGATAAAAAAAGAACCTGTGAAAGATAAAAGCGAAGAGAAAGACTAACCGATCTTTTCATATTAATGCCGGCGTTCATGGTAAAATCGTTCCCATGAACGCTGTTTTTTATCCACGAATACCGACTTTCTTCATAAAAACAAAACAGATTTGTCATGTAACCAACTTTTTGGGATTTAATTCATCTTAATTAGAGTTAAAATATTGAAACAAACCGAACGAGAAAGAAAAAAATTTGTTATCGAAGCTATCCTAACATGTGCTATTTTAACAATACTTATTTTAAATTGAAATAATTGAAACCCGAATTTGGCAATTATGCTGACCTTAATGAAAAATCACCCATTGTATTTGATCGGGTTACTGATGGTGATTCAATTCAATGCATTTGCACAGGAGGATACAATACCTAACAGACCTCTGAGTGATATCCCCAAAGATGAACGGACTCTTTCAACCGTCCCGGACAAAGCCTATTTTAAATCATGGCCTACAGATACGCGAGACATAGCTATCTCTCCTTACCGTTGGAATAATTATCAATGGATTGCGTTTTCCGGAGTAGTCGTCGTAACAGCTGTGTTATTTACACAGGATGCGTGGATTCAGATAGTAGTTGAGAAGAATCAGAATCCTTTTATGGGCAACGTCTCAAAATATGGATTAGAACGACTGGGCAGCGGATTATATGCTCTGCCGGCAATGGGCATACTTTATGGAGTGGGCGCAATAACGAAAAATGATAAAGCACGTTACACGGCCTTAAAGGGGGTAGAAGCTTATATTTTAGCCAACGTTTTTTCCACCCTAATGAAACAGCTGATACAACGTCACCGACCGTATAATGATATTCCGCCCAATCCGAATATTTGGGAAGGTCCGTTTCACCTGACCATTAACAGCTCATTTCCCTCAGGGCATTCCACCAATGTTTTTGCAATTGCAACAGTGCTGGCAACAGCATATAGTAAAACAATATAGGTTCCCATCGTTTGCTATACCTTGGCAGGGCTTACTGCCACTTCACGAGTCTATGAGAATGACCACTGGTTTTCAGATGTGTTTGTTGGCTCGGCATTGGGTTTTGCGATTAGTAAAACGATCATGAATAACCACATTAAAAAAATTAAAAGTCCTTCCGATAAGCCATGTTGGGTCAGGAGTAATGTTGGTTTATCAACTTGATTGAAGTTCGCGTTCTCAATTCATGAAGTCATTCTCAGAGTTCTAAATTATCTGGCTAAACCAACAACTTATTCAATATTCCGATTCAACGACAGGAAAAACATTAATAATCCAATGTCACAATCCTGCCTTTCGTGAAGTTGAAAAATTTGTCTTTTTCGGCGATGATAACCCCCGGACGCAGGTCTTCAGGCCTTTAAACCGGTAAAATCAAACAAGATAGACCACCAGTTCCTTTGATGAACTCTGAAAAATCGATTGAATGGATATGATATCCATTTTGTTTAAGAATATCAATCGCAAACGTATTCGTATTTTCTGCAATAACTTCATGATTCCCCAGAGATATTACATTACCGAAAACAAAGCTATCTCTTGGTACTTCAATTCGACTAAAACCATTGAAGAAATCAATTGAGAAAATCCCCTGACAACACAAAACATCATTAGAAGAAAGAATACTCATGGCACCGCCCAGATGCAAAAATGGTTGAGGAACTTCGATAGACCTAACCTCGAAATTCATAGCGTTTAAAATTGCTGATAGCAGGTTAACGCCCTCCTCATTTGTTCTCTTCGAAAGGCCCACAAAAGCAATGAAGCCAGTTAAAATCACATCTCCGCCTTCTACCGTGCCATTTCCTATGATATTTCCTGCTTTTTTTATCCCAAGTGATTCTAAATGGTTTGCCATCCAATCTTCTTCCCCTCTTCTTGATTCCAGTCCCATTCTTAATCTGACGTATCCTTTTGGTGTCACCAAAGAAGTGTCGCGTGTAAAAACGGAATTTGGATGGCAGGCCAGTTCAGGAATCCGAATCACTTCGCATCCTGATTCAGAAATGACAGATCTCAATTCTTCATGCTGCTGAAATGCTTTAGTAGAATCAGTAGGTTAATTGATATTATGACGTTTTATATCGTCAACCGCGAAATATTCAATTATTGGAGGACAGATAACAATGGTCTTCATCAAAGTTTATGATTAATAAGCAAATCATTCCTTTTTTTTAATTCTATCTTTGCAACAATACAAAAAAAACACGAAATCATGAAAAAGATCATTTTTTTTCTCTTATTTCTTCTTCCTCTCTTTGCAATCAGTCAATCTAACATCGTTTCCATGAAGAATTCAATTTCCGATCCCAATATGAAAATTGGAATGATCATCTATTCCAATGACCCTGAAACAGTATGGAATGCGTTCAGATTTGGGAATTTTTCATTGGGTGAAGGAGATACCGTAAAAGTTTTTTTGTTGGGAAAAGGGGTTGAATGTGAGAAGTTAGATAATACAAAATTTAAGGTGAATGACCAGATAATGCAATTTTCCGAGAACGGCGGAAAAATATTTGCATGCGGGACCTGCCTGACCAGCCGGAAAATGGAGGGTTCCGTGATGTGTCCAATTTCCACAATGCAGGACATGTACGAAATCGTTAATTGGTGCAATAAATTAGTCACATTTTAACAACTATCCTTTTTTCAGATACCCCGTTCTTCTATGAAAATCCTTATCATTATCAATGATGCCCCATATGGGACTGAGAAACCCTACAATGCGTTACGCATGGCAATGACCATTCAGAAAGAAGATGAAAGTACAGAAGTTCGCATTTTCCTGATGGCAGATGCTGCAACCGCTGCACTACCAAATCAAAATACTCCTCAGGGATATTATAATATTGAAAGGATGATCCGTTCAGTTATTTCAAAAGGCGGGAAGGTGAAGATCTGCGGTACCTGTGCAGAAGCAAGGGGTATTAAAGATCTCAAACTAATTGAAGGAGCTGAAATCAGTACCATGAAGGAGTTGGTACAATGGATGGTGGATAGCGACAAAACCCTGACCTTCTGAAAAATTATTGAAATGGAAGGATCAATCAGCCACTCCCGCCTGCTTTGAAAAGATCATTCTCAAAGCCACGAGGATTAATAATATCCCGAATATTTTCTTCATCAGGTTTTCCGATAGTTTTAATGCTATCATTGAACCAAAATATCCGCCAACCATAAATGCAATAGCAATAATGACAGCGTACCAAATGTTTACGTGTCCTGCCTTGTAATAATTGTAAGCAGCAAACAGCCCTATTGGAGGCAGCATGATTGCAACACTGGTTCCCTGTGCGGTGTGCTGATCAACTCCCAGGACATAAACCAGTGCAGGGATCATGATAATGGCGCCACCAACTCCGAACATTCCTCCAAACACCCCGGTCATCAAACCAATAATGACCAGAACTATAATGGTTGTCAGATTCATATCTTTAGATATTTAATTTTAATAAAGCAACTTTATGTGTTACCCTGATCGGGATTAATAATTACTTTTCCCCTATCTATCTTATCACTGATGTATTTCCTTTGTGGATGTTCAAATAACCCCTGGAACCTAATCAATCAAATTCGGGTTTTTAGGAAGTGTAAAAGTGAATTTGGTCCAGATACCTACCTCACTGTTGACCCAGATCCTGCCTTTATGGTTTTCAACGATTTGCTTCACTATTGAAAGTCCCAATCCCGATCCGGTTCTTATGTCTTTAGGTACATTGCTTGCCCTGTAAAATTCATTAAAAACTTTCGGAATTTCTTCTTTTGGAATTCCAATTCCGGAATCTGATATTTCTGTCACAATATGGTCAGGGCGGTTTCTTACAGATAATTCAATACGACCTTTTGGTAGGGTGTATTTAATAGCATTCAACAACAGGTTCGAATACAGTTCCTCAATTGTAAATGGGTCACCCGTTATTGTATGAATATTATTATCGATAAAAATAGTAAATTCGATCGATTTATCTTTAGCAAGAATCTGAACAGATGCAACGACTTTAGCAATCAAATCTTTTAATAAGAACTCTTCAAATTCGGTATCGTGTTTCAGTCTTTTTTTTGTAAGATTCAGAAGATCTTTGACAAAATTGGCGAGTAATTCCGTTCGCTCAAAAGCACGGTTTACGAATTCTGCTTGTTTTTCATTCAAGGGCCCGATTATCGTGGACCGGATTACTTCCAGACAACTGAGGATGGCAGCAAGGTGACCTTTTATATCATGCGTAACACGGAGAACATATTCATTTTGCAATTTGTCTTTTTTCTCCAGTTCATCGTTAGTCTTCACGTAGTTCTCTTCAATTCTGATAGACCTGGAAACGATAAGATGCGTCAGATGTACCAGAAGGAAAGAGGTAGTGATGAAAATAAACCCACTTCCATAAATAAAAAATTTGTTCTGGTACAAATCATGATTGATAAAACCCTCCAAATGACAATGAGGAATTATGGAATAATATTCAAGAAATGCTAATATGGCAACCAATATAAGTGCAAAAGTGGTATGCAGATAGCTTCCAAAAGTTGAAAATATGGAGCTTGCGATAATCATGTGCAGGAAGAAAAAGATAATCATAGGATTCTCTACGCCTCCCGAAAAGTGAAGAATCAAGGTCAAAATAATCAGGTCTGTTATGATTTGGAAATGAATATCCTGTTTGATTCTAATAATAACCTTGTTTCCATCTTTTAAAATAATTCGTTTCAGGATGAATAGATGAAGACAATTTAATACAAAGAGGATAAGGGAAAGGTAATATATAGGAATATCCTGAATGGAAACTTTAAAGAAGTTTTTGACAACATAGGTTGAAATAATCAGAGTGAATAGAGCAATCCACCTGATCCGGATGAACCATTTTGCAAACAGAACATGCGCTGGAACCAGTTTTGCATCCATATATTAATCTCTTCTTCCCGTGTTAAGATGAATCGGGCCAATATGCGTATCTCAGTGATCAATTCTTTGATCCCCGGATATTTATTAATGGCCAAATTTATTAAAAATGGAATAACAACAGATCATTCTTTTAGCAAATCCTGTATCATTTTCACCAGAACCTGCGGGTCAATTGGCTTATCCTGAAAGTGAACATTGGGGAGCATCTCTTCATCTTCGACCCCGGAAATTAAATTTACCCCCAATTTATCAATCATACCTGTCAACAAAATTATCGGTATCTTTTTGTAGGCTGGCTCTTGTTTGATCACATGCAGCAGATTATATCCCTCAAGATCTGTATTCATCATCACGTCTAGGACAAGTAAATCAGGTTTCTCGTTTTTAAGTTTAGTATACCCATCTTTCCCGTCGGACGCAGTGATCACATCGAAACCTTTGCTTTCAATCATAACCTGAAATGAGCGAAGAAGATCCTCGTCATCATCAATTAATAAAATCTTGTTTTTCATACTCTTTTAATTCATTAAAAATTAATACTGTAAATGAATTATAACTATGGTTCAACATACTGAATTGTCTGGGTCAACCCATCGATCTCGGATAAAACTTGTGCGTCAGTAAAATGGCGCCCCTTGATTGCAGCTGAGGGACAAGCTGCCACGCAGACACCGCAAGCTTTGCACAGGGCGCTGATGATATGGCTGTGTCCTTCTTTTTCGTTGAATTCGATAGCGCTGTAAGGGCATAATTTGTTACAAAACCGACAACCGGAGCAGATATCTTCATTGACTTCGGAATAGACTGCATCCACTTCGATCTTACCCTTTGAAATTTTAGCCATAATACGGGCTGCTGCTGCCCGGGCCTGGGCTACGGTATCCGGAATGTCCTTAGGAGCGACACAGGTTCCTGCAATAAAAATCCCATCCGTGGTGGTAGCTACCGGTTCAAGCTTAGGATGACTTTCAATGAACCATCCGTCTTTATCCTGGCTGATATTTACAAGATGAGCCACCTCAGCGGAATCCGGGCGGGCTTCCATCCCAACCATCAGGACTACCAAGTCCGCGGGAATCTCAATTAATTCTCCGGATAATTTCTCATTAACTTCGATGAGCATTTCGCAATCATCTTTTGGACCTGCTCTATGAATGACCGGCCTGTCATTTTTTTCGTACATCAGGAATAGTGTTTTGGCTTCTGATGAACGGAGGTAAAAATCTTCATGACCTTTCCCAAAAGCGTGCATGTCGATATAGACATCGGAAATATAGCATTTTGGATTAGCAGATTTAATCTCATGAGCATACTTCAATGCTGTCATGCAACACACCCTGGAACAATAGGTATGGAATTCCTGGCTTCGGCTACCTACGCAATGGATAATAGCAACGTACTGGGGTACCTTGCCTTCCTTGGTTTCGATACGACCTGCACGGATCATTTTTTCCAGTTCAAAGGAGGTAATGACATTCGGAAGTTTCCCGTAACCATAATGAGTAATGCGGGAGGCATCAAACTCTTTATATCCTGTACATACTATGACATTACCTATATGGATCTCAACAGGATCATGATTTGTGCCTGTTTTACCATTCTGTTTTTGGATTGCTGCAGTAAAGTTACCGATATATCCGCTTAGGTTTATCACTTTCGATCCATAATAAACCTTAATGTGCTTATTGTCCCTGATACGGGTCAAACGTTCCGTCAAAAGATCACGTGCAGAATATAAGTACGGGGCAGTAAGATCAACGCGTGCGATGTTGCCTCCCAACTGAGCATTCTTTTCTACAAGATGTACAGAATGACCGGCATCAGCTAATTCCAAGGCAGCAGTCATACCTGCAATACCACCTCCGATGACTAACACATTCGGAGACATATCGACGGACATACTTTCTAATGGTTCGTGAAGTTCCACTTTCCGGATGGCAGCAAGGATCATGGCCATTGCTTTTTCTGTCGCCTCCTTTGTATCATCATGAACCCAACTACATTGTTCACGGATGTTTGCCATCTCAAACAAATATTGATTGAGGCCGGCAGATCTCAGGGCGCCGCGGAATGTTCGTTCATGCATATTTGGACTGCAAGCGGCTACGACGATCCGGTTAAGCTGGTTTTCTTTGATATCCTGTACAATCATTTCCTGGCCCGGGTTGGAACACATGTATTTGTAAGTTCTGACGAGCGTAACGTTGGGAAGTTCAGAAACGAATTTCGAAACAGATTCCACGTCAACTATTTTGGCAATATTTGTACCGCACATGCATATGTATACGCCGATTCTGCAATTTTTCATGGTTGCCTTTTTTACTTGATGGAAACAGAATTAGATTTTAATGAAATCTCCCGCCTGGTTATAGCATCTCTGCGGATGGCGGCAAAATACATTGCCAGGGGGCGATACACAAGATGTGCCCACTTGCTGAACGGCATCCTCAGCAACCATGGAACAACACACATCAGATGTACAATATAGGTGATATTGGCCAATTCATACAAACCGGTCCGGTGAAATATATGTTGAGCGATACCGGTCAATACGATGAAAAACAACAGGACAATAAAAACCCAATCGGTACTATGTGACTTCTTGTATTGTTCGTATGTTTTATTTAACCGGTTCCGGATAATATAAATGGTGCCGGTGACCAACCCAATAGTGGCAAGGTATCCGAAAATATGTACCTGCCACTGAATGGCCGGTCCTGATTGTAATCTTTCAATAAATACCATCACGAGTATAAGCATGATAACATATCCCAGCATCAATCCGAGGTGGATGATCCAGGGCATGAAAATTTTCGGGTTCCGTTTACTTTCACATTCTGAGTAACGTTTCTGGGTAAAGAAATGCCAGGGAAGCAGGTACAATTCTTTGACATATAGCCACCAGGGCACGGGTACCTTTGTTCCTTTTATCATTGTGAAATACCACATCCGGAAAGCATTAATAGCAAGAAATATCAAAAGCAGAGAGCCCAGCGTCAGGTCGAATTTATGGATGAATGGACTTGACAAAAATGCACCTTTTCCATCATAAATGTGAATATTCCCCATGGAATAACCATAATAAAACAAGAATACAGCGGTCAACAAAGCGAAACCAATAATGGTAATAATTTCGGTCATTCCGGATTTGAAAAATTGTTTGGCAATCCCGGTAAAATCATAACGGGAAATAAGCCATCGCCGGAGACTCATCATCGTTTCGCCGGGAGCTGCCTCACGAGGACATTGTTCCGAGCATTGACCACAGTAATAGCATAACCATGGTTCAAGGGTGGTTTCAATTTTCCGTTCCAATCCCATTTGCAACTGGCGCATTGATTTACGAGGGAACTTATAGACCTCATCGGCATGTGGACAAACCGTTGAACAATCACCACAGTGATAACATAATTGTACGTCTTCGGCTCCAAAAAGAACCAGATCATTAATAAATCTGGGATTAACTCTGATTGACATAATGACCTCCTGATATAGTGTGAATATTTTTTGCTCTGGCTTCGATCTCGTTGAGAGTTACGCTGCTCAAATGACCAACTCCTTTTCCACTTGTTATCGTGCGTAAAACTCCGGCAGCCACAGCAGCGGCCTGAGCCACAGTATCGGGAATATCTTTTGGTCCCTGACACATTCCAGCCACATAAATGCACCCTTTTTCCGTATCAGTCGGGCTGCCGTTATAATCCAGTTCGGAGAACCAACCGTCAGAGTCTCTTGTTATCCCTAACATTCTGCTGAGTTCTTCATTACCGGACGCCGGGATCAAACCTACTGCCAGAATTACCATGTCAACCTTAAATTCAACCATTTTATCATTTATGATATCTTCTCCACGAACAACCATTTGTCCATTATTCATAGTCACAAAAGCGGAATGTCCACGAATAACGAATGTTCCCCCCTGTTTGATCCGTTCGGCAAACTCTTCATATCCTTTTCCAAAGGCTCTCATATCGATATAGAATTCATAACAATTGACATTTGGTATTTTCTCTTTGATCAAATGGGCGAATTTAAGAGAATACATGCAACAGACCCGGGAACAATAAGCATTGTATTTTTTGTTTCGTGAACCAACACAATGAATAATAGCCACATTTCTGGGAGGCACACCATCGGGGGAGAAGAACCATTCTTCCTGCTGTGTACGCTTGTTGAAACGTTTGGTCTTGGTAACAATCTTCCCACCGGTAAAACCCGAAGCGTTGGTCAATCGTTCGAATTCAAGTGACGTTAATACATCAGGATAAACTCCATAACCATACTGCTCTATTTTCCCGACATCAAGAAGTTCATAACCGGTTGCCAACACGATATTACCTACTTCTATGTCAATGATTTTGTCAGTTTCATCAAGATTAATACATTCCTTGGGGCATTTGTTTACGCAAACACCACATTTTTTTCCTCCTGATAAAACGTAAGTGCAGTTTTTTTCATCGACCAGGAAGGCATTAGGAACGGCTTGGGGGAAAGGGATATAAACCGCTTTACGTAAAGATATTTTTGCATCAAATTCACTTTCTACCTTAACCGGACACACATCAACACAAAGTGCGCAGGATACGCATGATTTTACGTCAATGCGTCGTGCGCGCTGGTGAATCTTTGCCCGGTAAGAACCAGGTTTACCAGTTACTTCCGTGACATTTGAATTTGTTAACAGGTGAATCATTTCGTGTTGCCCTACCGAAACCATTTTTGGGGTCAGGATACAGGCAGCGCAATCAAGCGTAGGAAAGGTTTTATCGAACATTGCCATATGACCGCCGATTGTACCGGTCTGCTCAACCAGGTAAACTTGCTTTCCGGCGTTGGCAATCTCCAGGGCAGCCTGGATTCCGGCAATGCCTGCACCGATGATCAGGGTAGAATGATTGACCGGATTTCCTGCTGGTACAGCCACGAGTGAGAAGGGAACCGCCATGCTGGCACATGCAATAACAGCCTTGGCCCTGTCCTGCGCATATTCACCACTTGCTCCGCGCTCCTTGAACGAAGCAAGCTGTATTTCATCAGTGTTACCCCCGGCCAGAGCCATAGCTTTTGTAAAAACTGGTTTGAAGTAGCCAGGCATATCTCCGGCAATGACGACCCTCTCCAGACTCTTCATTTTGATCAGATCTGTCAAAACATTTACCTCGATACGAGGTGCTGTGCCCAGAATCTGAACAAATTCGACTCCCGGAAGGTTTGCCGTATATTTGGCTATTGCATCAATATTAAGATTTTTGCCATTTTCAACCTGGCAGAAAAAAACTCCGGTTCGCATATATCCTCCTGATTTAGATGTTTCAAAATGTTAAGGATCAAAAGATCCGATTCCTCGATTGACAATTAAAATTAACTTCATCATTTAACCTGTTTAGTCCTGGTTACCTGCTGCAGTAATTTTCCTTCAGGGTCCCGGATATTCACCATCATTGGCATTTCACCAGGAAGACTATGTGTAGCGCAGGAGAAACATGGATCATAAGCCCTGAAGGCCATCTCAATCATATTAAGAATACCATCCGTCACTTCGACGTCTTTTTTAATCAATCCCTGGGCGGCTTTTTTGATTGACATGGTGATGGCGGCATTATTGTTTGTAGTTCCGACAATGAGGTTGACTTTAGTTACGATACCCTTATTATCCGTCCAGTAATGGTGTGTCAGAGTACCTCTCTGGGCTTCCACGATCCCTACTCCTTCACCAGGAATTATGCCCAGCGGTGCACGGAGTTCCTTACCAGTGATATCATCGTCTAATGCAAGTTCCAGGCAATGTTCGGCAGAATAGAGTAATTCCACAAGTCTTGCCCAATGCATGGCGAGCGTGGCATGGATGGGTTTACCCCCAAGTGTGTTAAACATGCGTTCGTACTCCTTTTGAGCCAATGGTGTAGCCATGCCATCAGCGGCATTTAGTCGTGATAAAGGTGTAGCATGATAAACGCCGGAATCTTGTCCGTCAACGAAACCTTTCCAGCCAATCTTTTTCAGGTAAGGAAACTTCAGGTAAGTCCATGGTTCAACCCGTTCAGCAATATATTCCCGATAATCAACGGGAGAATATTTACATAACTCCTTGCCCTCCGTATCGACTACTCTGACTTTGCCGTCATAAAAGTTCACCTTGTTGTTCGCGTCCACAAGGCCCATTGAATGTAGTTTCAATGAGTATGGCCCATTTACAATGAGGTCGACATAATCTTTATTGGATAATACAATATCATCGAATACTTTGAGTGTGAATTTAGCGAAATCGATAAAGCCTTTTGCTTTTTCGATAATATCATCGCGTTCCGGTTCCGTAAGTCCCTTTCTAACGCCACCAGGAATGTTCATGACAACAAAGGTCTGATGTCCACCAAGCAAAGCCTGTATCTCTTGGGCTTTTCGACGCTGTTTAATAACTTCAGTTCCGATTTCGACTCCAACTTTTCCTATAACACCCAATATATTTCTTTCCGCCTTTGGCGCCTGAGGTCCAACAACAAAATCGGGTGCTGCAAGGGCATAAAAATGTGCGATATGACTATGTACGAAATGTGCCATATAAAAAAGTTCCCTCAACTTTTTGGCAGTGGGAGGAGGTTCGACTCCAAAGACAGCATCTACCGCTTTCCCTGATGCCATATGATGGCAGCCTGGGCAAACGCCGCATATTTTAGCGACTATTGCCGGAAGTTCTTCGACGGGTCTCCCTTCACAGAATTTTTCAAATCCCCTGAGTTCAGGAACCTGGAAATATACGTTGTTGACTTCCCCTTCATCGTTCAGAAAAATTTCAATCTTGCCATGACCTTCCAGCCTGGTTATCGGATCTATGGTGATTCTTTTCATAATAATTTCCTCCGTATTATTGCAGAAGGCAAACTAAAACGATAGAATGTTCCTGCAGGGTCAACCACATCGCTAATGATCTTTTCTAATTCATCGGGGTCTTTTGCATCGATAATACTGGCTATTGCCGACATCATTTTTGTTCCAGGGTCAATAACATCGGCTGTTGGTCCATAGCACCCGCGACACGGGGCATTCCCTTTAATACAGCGATATCCACACCCTGACCTGGTAGCAGGGCCCATGCACAATACACCCTGTTCCATGAAACAAGATTCACCGTCATCATTAATTTCCCAAGGTCTGTAAAACTTCTTGATGAGTTTATTCTCAGTTTTCTTCCGTATACATTCATCGCATTGGGCTTTTGTACCAGCGCCGACCACTGAACCTTTCGGTGGAAGCTCTGCTCCTGTGACAATAGCTAAAAATACTTCCAGCAGTCTTTCTGTTTGAGGAGGACAGCCAGGAAGATAATAATCCACATCCACTACCCTGTCAAGAGGACGTACGTCATTAAAAAAGACCGGAATCTCAAGGGTGCCTTCCGGTACCTCGTATTCATGCTGTGGTCTTATTTTTTCAGGATTAATGGTAGATTCACTTTCTTCATATACTCTTTTGAATATTTCTTCTCCGGTAAAGAAATTTGCCAGGCCTGGAATACCACCAAGATGTGCGCAACTGCCATAAGCGACAAGTATCTTGGTTTTTTTTCTAAGAAGTCTGGCCATGTACTCGTTTTCACTGTTCCTTACTGCTCCGTTGAAAAGTGTGACATCGATATGCCCATCAGGCATGTCTTCCACATCTTTATACTTGAAGTCCAGAGCAATAGGCCAGAAAACAAGGTCAGCTGCGGCAACTACATCAAAGAGTTTTTCATGTACATCCAGTACGGAAACACAGCATCCTCCGCAGGCTGCAGCCCAGTAAACAGCCAGTTTAAGTTTAGGTTTTTGCTCTTTCATGATTCAGAATTTGTTTAAGTCAAATTTTCCATGGTTTCTTTGATCTTACACGGTCCGAGCTCAGTGATCGTTTCTGTGAAACTGTCAATCAGTTCAGCATACTGTTTCCCTTCGCTTGCGCTGATCCATTCCAGTTTCAGTCTTCCCGTTTCGATGCCCATCTGTTGGATATATTTTTGCAAGAGGTGATACCTTCGCAGGCAGCGATAATTACCTTCCTGATAATGACAGTCTCCGGGATGACAACCGCATATAAGAACCCCATCGGCACCCTTCCGGAAGGCTCTGAGAACAAAGGTAGGTTCAATGCGTCCTGAACACATTACCCGGATTGCCCGTACATTGGGTTTATACTTCACACGTGCAGTTCCGGCAAGGTCTGCACCGGTATAAGAACACCAATTGCATAGAAATGCAATTACTTTCGGTTTGAATTCCATATTACTTGATCTCCTCTATTATAGTTATATAACTACTTGAAATTCAATCTGAAAAAATTGTTTACCTGGAAATTACCTGACCGCCTGGAAGATCATCAAAAAATGAGAGCAGAATGAGGTTCTACAAGAAATTACTGATTTTATTTTTTCAAATATAAACATAAAATCTAATTTGTGAATACTTTCACAAATGTTTTTTTTTGCATATAACCATGACCTCTTCTCAAGACAGAATAAATGTTTGTTTAACCGCTTCACCTCACATTAAATCAATGAGACAAAAATTTTTCAAACGGAGTGCGGAAAAATTTTGTAGTCGAATTGATCCCGAGAGCGAAGCGAATCGGGATCCCAGGGTTATATTCCCCGGGGCTTGCCCCGGAATAAAGGTTCAGGGCTTGCCCTGGGGTTCATACCCGTGATTCAGATTCTTCCTGCGAAACAAATCCCAAGAGCATGGTTTTCCTTTTTTTTATTTTCTCTAATCAAAGTTTTGGTTTAATTTTACTTGTCTTTATTGATCTTGACAAATAGATTGCTAAAGGTTATCGATCAAGTAAGATATACTTTTCAATCAGTATTCTTAGAAGAAATATTATGAAAAAATTGGTCCAACTTATAATTTTTATTTGTTTTACACTACTTTATGGTTCATGTAATAATTCTGACAATAAGACTGTAAGCAATTTGGATAATAATAAAAAAGAAAATGAGGTTCCTATTGATTGCCCTTTAAGAAAACAAGGAATTGATATGAACCACATGAAGCCTTTTGCAGACATGGAAAAATATATTGAATTCCTGGAGAGAAAGGATAGAGCAATCTGGCAAAGACCTGATACAGTAATTTCTTCAATGAATTTAAAAGGTACAGAAACAATAGCTGATGTCGGAGCCGGTTCCGGATATTTTTCATTTCGGTTTGCTTCAAAATTACCAAAGGGAAAAGTAATCGCTATTGATATAGAACCCGAAATGATAAGACACATCCATCATAAGGTTATGTCTTCTGACATTAAGAATATTGAAGTAGTGCTTGCTTCAGAAGATGATCCTAAGGTTTCGGAAAAAGTTGATATTGTTTTTATTTGCGATGTTCTACATCACTTAAAAAACCGCGCTGAATGGTTAAATAAGCTATCTTCTGAAATTAGTAAAGGAGCAAAACTAATCCTGATTGAATTCAAAGAAGGTAATTTACCTGAGGGTCCTCCAGAGAAAATAAAAATATCGTCGAAAGAAATGTTAGCGGTAGTCAGTCAGGCCGGTTTTACATTAATCAGGAAAAATACGACCCTCTTACCGTATCAAAATTATTTTGAGTTTGAGAAAAAATAATTTCCATAACTCCACATGCCTGCAGACCATCAGAAGTTATAATGAATGATTATGCAATTAACACTACTATCCCCCCGAAAGTCTATCAATAAAGCCTACCTCAAGGTTAAGCCTTCCCGAAGCGATATTGAGCTTTTCAAGAAGAACCTGATTGGATTGCTTGATGGATTGGATGAATCAGAATCAGAAGAACATAACAAAAATGACCTTGGCGATTTTCTCAAGAACACGTTTTATCATCCAAAGTTTTATATCAACACGAAAGACCGCGCTGACCTTGTAATCCATAATGGCCCCGATTCAAAGAGCTTGCCCGGTGTACTGATCGAAGCAAAAAAGCCTTCGAATAAAATCGAGATGATCCGGCTGGATGACCTGAATGTAAAAGCTTTTCATGAATTGATCCTGTATTATCTCAGGGAAAGGATCACTAACCATAACCTTGAGATAAAACATCTTATTGCTACCAATATTTATGAATGGTATGTGTTTGATGCCGGCCTCTTTGAGAAAGCTTTTGCACAGAATAAAACCTTTGTACAACAGTTCACTGATTTTGAAGAAGGCCGGCTTGCGGGAAAGAACACCGACTTCTTTTATAAAGAAATTGCAGAACCTTTCCTGGCAGGGTGTACTTCTGAACTTTGCTTTACCTGGTTCGACTTCAGGGATTATGACAAACCACTCAGGAATGAAGATAAGAAAGATGATTCCAAATTGATCGCTCTTTATAAGCTGTTTTCTCCGGAACATTTGCTGAAACTTCCGTTCACAAACGATAGCAACAGCCTGGATAAAGCGTTTTATACGGAATTGCTTCATATCATCGGGTTAATAGAAACTAAAGAAGGCAGTAAAAAACTCATCGGACGCAAAAATGAAGGTGAACGCAATTCCGGTTCACTCATTGAAAGTTCAATTATTCAACTCAACAATTTAGATAAAATTTCACGGCTTGAAAAGCCTGCTCATTTCGGCGAAACTATTCAGGAACGTTTGTTTAATGTTGCCCTGGAACTATCCATTACCTGGATCAACCGGATCCTTTTCCTTAAACTTCTGGAAGCCCAGATGATCAGGTACCACAAAGGGGATTCATCATTTGCCTTTCTTAATTGGGAAAAGGTTCAGAATTTCGACGACCTGAATACGCTTTTCTTTGGCGTGCTTGCCCGCATACCGGGCGACCGCAGTGAAGAAGTCAGAAAGCTTTATACCAATGTACCTTATCTGAACAGTTCACTGTTTGAACCTACAGAAATAGAACATTCCTGTTTGTTCATCAGCCAGTTGAAAGACGAAAAATTACCTATCATCGCTTCAACCGTGCTTAAAGACAACAACGGCAAAAAGTATAAAGGCGAGCTTTTTACACTGGAATACCTTTTTAAATTTCTCGATGCTTACGATTTTGCCGGCGAAGGTTCGGAAGAAATCCAGGAAGAGAATAAAACGCTGATCAACGCTTCGGTTCTCGGTCTTATTTTCGAAAAGATTAACGGTTATAAAGATGGCTCATTTTTTACACCCGGGTTCATCACCATGTATATGTGCCGTGAAACCATCCGCCGGGCAGTTGTACAGAAGTTCAATGAAGCGAAAGGCTGGAATTGCAAGGATTTGGAAGGCGTATACAATAAAATTGAAGATATAAAAGAAGCCAATGAGATTATTAATCAACTCAAGATTTGCGATCCTGCGGTAGGTTCCGGACATTTTCTTGTTTCGGCCTTGAACGAAATTATAGCCATCAAGAGTGAGTTGAAAATATTATTGGACAAAGAGGGTAAGAGACTGAAGGAATACCATGTTGAAGTAGTCAATGACGAGTTGATCATTACTGATGAAGATGGCGATTTGTTCGAGTATAATCCCACCAGTTCTGAGAGTCAGCGGGTACAGGAAACTCTTTTCCGGGAAAAACAAACGATCATTGAAAACTGTTTGTTCGGTGTGGATATCAATCCAAATTCTGTTAAAATTTGCCGGTTGAGATTATGGATTGAGCTCTTGAAGAATGCTTACTATAAGGAGTCACAAAGTCACAAAGTAACAGAGTCACAAAGTAACAGAGTCACAGAGTCACAAAGTGAAAAAGAATTCAGTTCGTCCGCCCGTCCGCTTATCCGCTTGTCCGCTGAATTGGAAACATTACCGAATATTGACATCAACATCAAATGTGGAAATTCGCTGGTCTCACGCTATGCATTGGATGCGGATATCAAGCAAGCGCTAAAGAAAAGCAAATGGAGTATCGACAGCTACCGTCTGGCTGTAATGACCTATCGTAACGCCCAAAGTAAAGATGAAAAACGGACAATGGAGCGGCTGATCGATTCCATTAAGCACGACTTTGAGACGGAAGTTGCGACCAATGACAAGCGGCTTCTCAAACTGAAACAATTACAGGGCGAACTTTTCAACCTCACCAATCAAACAGCCTTGTTTGAGCGCAGCAAAAAGGAGCTTGAAGAGTGGAACAAAAAAATCCAGCATCTTGCATCCAGCATCCAGCATCTTGAAACCGAACTCGAAGAGATCAAGAGCAATAAGATTTATGAGAATGCCTTTGAATGGCGGTTTGAGTTCCCAGAGGTTTTAAATGACGAAGGAGATTTCATAGGGTTTGATGTTGTGATCGGGAATCCGCCGTATATCCGCCAGGAAGAAATCATTACTATTAAACCATATCTTTCAGAGCGATATTTATGTTTTGCCGGTACAGCCGATCTCTATGTGTATTTTGTTGAATTTGGAATGTCTCTTCTTAAAAGCCAAGGAAGTTTCATTTTTATCCTACCAAATAAATGGATGCGGACAGGTTACGGCAAAGCTTTACGCGATTACTTACAAGGACTTGAAATAAAGACACTCATCGATTTTGGTGATCTACCCGTTTTTGAAGAGGCAACAACATATCCTTGTATTTTAAATATTAGCAAACAACCTTCCTCCGGTAAATTATTGGCTTTGACTATTTCTTCATTAAATTTTCCAGAAGGATTATTCCATTTTGTGGAAGAGAATGCATGTAAAATTGATCAATCATCTTTTCAAAGTCAAGGTTGGATACTAAATGATCTGAGTGTAAATGACTTGATTAAAAAAATCAAAAATCAGGGATATTCATTAAATGAATACGTTAATGGAAATATCTTCCGAGGAATATTAACTGGCTTAAATGAAGCTTTCGTTATTGACAAGGAGACGAAAGCCCGGCTAATTGCAGAAGATGTCAATAGTGCTCAGTTAATTAAACCATTTTTAATTGGTAGAGAAATTAAGAGGTATCAAATACCTTTGGGTGAGAATTATTTAATACTTATAAAAAATGGAGAAACACAGGCCTGGTTTGGAAAACAAACCGAACAAGAAGCTTGGGGAAAATTAACTGCAAAATATACTGCTATTTGTAATTATCTCTTAAAATATCAAGATCTAGCAAAGAACAGATGGGATAAAGGAGAATATTGGTGGGAACTTCGATCATGTGATTATTATGAATCCTTCGAGAAGATAAAAATAGTTTATCCCAATATTTGTAAACAACCGGAATTTACTTACGATGCGGGTTTTCAATATACTAATCAAAAGTGCTTTATTATTCCGAAAGATGACAAATATTTATTAAGCATTTTGAACTCTTCCTTGACTTTTTTTCTTTTTAAACAAATTCTTCCAAAACTAAGAGGTAATTTTTACGAACCAGGTTTTGCCTACCTAAAAGATTTTCCGATTATTGACACTCCTGATGATAACATAAAAAATAGTTTAATAAAACTTGTCGACCAAATCATATCTCTCAAGAATTCCGATCCCACAGCCGACACCAGCGCCTTGGAAAAGGAGATAGACCAATTGGTTTATAAGTTATATGGGTTGACGGAGGAGGAGATAAAGATAATAGAAGAAAGCTAAAAAGCCCGAAGGGCTTTAATTTTAATAACCACCGATATCACCGGTGGATGATCGAATACATAAGACCAAAACCCTGAAAGGGTTTAATTTATTCAACCACTTTGTGGTTGTGACGATACAGGATTATCTGTACTACCGTATTCCATACGGTGTTATTCGAATTTAATCCCTTCGGGATTATTTCAAATCCAACCACTCCGCCGACACCAGCGCCTTGGAAAAGGAGATTGACCAATTGGTTTATAAGTTATATGGGTTGACAGAGGAGGAGATAAAGATTGTCGAGAATGGATAAATAGAGATGCTTTTTTAACGGAGCGAGAAGTTGTTTCTGGAAAAACAGAACTGTTACAAGGACAAAAAGCCATTCTCTACCTGGAGGTTGTCGAAATAATTGTTTAAATTTGCCTCAATAATCTGGATAAATCGTAGTTTGAAAATTCCATCAAATTGATTCAATTATATGTCAGAAAAGCTGAGAACATTAAGAGGTAAATGGGTTTCAGGGGAGAAACTGATCAAAATCAATCTTTCTCTTATCGAATTTGAAGAAGATGGATCCCAGATTGTTTATTGTCCGGCCCTGGATGTCAGCGGTTATGGAAATACCGAAACTGAAGCGATGAAATCTTTCTACGTCTCATTGGGTGAATTCTTCCATTATACCACGAATAAAAAAACCTTGGCAAGTGAATTGAAACTTATGGGTTGGGTTATCAGGAAAAGCAAGAACAAGCCTATGACTCCGCCTCCTATGAGCCACCTTCTCGAATCGAATGACAATTTCAGCCGTATCTTCAATGAACATCCATTCCGTAAATTCGACCAAGCTTTTGATCTTCCTCTGGCCTGCTGCTAGTGACAAAGAACCTTAAAAATATTTCACTTAAATTATTCAGAGAATACCTTCAGTGGAAAGGTTTAAAAAAAATCAGATCCGCTGGGGGACATGAAATTTGGGCCGGTAAACCTGTAAACAGACCTATCGTCTTGCAAAGTCATATTGACCCCATCCCCGAATTTATAATAAGAAATTCCCTTAGGACTCTTGGAGTTAAGCGAGATGACTTTATCAAGTTTCTTGAAGGTGAGAAGTAGCCCCATTCTGTAACACTCTTTCCCTGAGCGGTATGTTGATCAACTTCCAGGAAATAAACCAGTGCAGGAGTCATGATAATGGCACTGCCAACACCGAACATTCCCTCCAACCACCCCGGCCATCAATCCAATAATGACCAGGATTATAATTGTTGTCAGATTCATTTTCTTATCATTTTATAGGGATTCAATGGCTCGTTTTAACTTCTCTGTTATCTCCAGTAATATTGATTCAAGATCATTGTTTTGAATTGCCATCATCGAAGCAACCGGGTTTACAGCTGAAACTTCGGTCCTTCCATTTCCCTGATCAATGACAACGACATTACAGGGAAGCATTGTCCCGATCTTGTCCTCGATCATCAGGGCTTTATATACGTAGCCGGGATTACAGGCCCCGAGGATCCTGTATTTTTTAAAATTAACGCCCAGTTTTTCCTTCAGTTTTTCATGAAGGTTAATCTCTGAAATGATCCCGAATCCCTCGGTCTTAATGCCATCGGTAATACGCTGAACAGCCTCATCAAATGTAGCATCCAATGTTTTACTAAAATAATATTCCATAGTTCTTTTCTTTCTTGTAATACTTGCTTTTCTTAAAACAAGAGCCACAAAGGTAGTCATTACAAAAGTGATGTTAAAATGATTTAAGTGATATTTAAGCGCTTTATTCAAATTTTCTTTTTATCTTTGCAGCATTAAATATTTTTAGTCATGGATCAATCATGTGAAGTAAAGAAAAAACCAAAGACATTTAAGGAGGTCATTAAATCCTCCTATTTCCTAAGACCCCTCCTGGGTATCGTTATTGGTGGAGTTGCAGGGTACCTCTATTATCATTTTGTGGGATGTGCTTCAGGATCCTGCGCCATTACCGGAAATCCGTTCATGAGCATCATCGCCGGCAGCTTCCTTGGGTTTTTCATCCTGAACAGCCCATGCAGTAAATGTTAAAATTCGGGAATATAGGAATGCAGGAATGCGGGAATGCAGTAAAAGCTATCAAAAATTAAACTATATGTTAGAAACAAATTTAAAACACATTGTTACTGCCGATGAGCATCAGAAGTTTATCAATGAGAATGAAAATGTGATGATATGTTGCGGAAGGATGAGCCCAATGTGTATCCCGGTTTACGGAATAATGGAAAAACTTAAACCGAAGTATCAGCATGTGAAATTCCGCGATATGGAATTCGACAGCCCGGAATCTCATGTCATCAGGAATACTCCTGAATGCAGGGGATTCATAGGAATACCTTTCACTGTTTACTACAAAAAAGGGAAACTCGTCAAAGCAACCACGAGTATACAATCTATGGAGCAGATCACAACGATCCTGGATACGCAGTTTGGAACCTCTTATGAAAATCGGTAGAGATTAATGCTGAGATAAAAATACTTGACTAATAGGAATAAAAATTTCATCATCAATGAATATGATAACACCAGGGAATTACCGTATTTTTGAAATAAAAAAAATATTAAAGACGATTTTTTTCCTTGCACTCGCAGCATTGTTTATTTATAATTTAATTTCTTAACCAAAAACTTGAATCTTATGAAAAAGAATATGGGAATCATCGACATTACGATCAGGTTAGTGATTGCAGCCTTAGTGATCGTACTGTATTTTACACATGTAATTTCAGGGACACTCGCAATAATACTGTTGATCTTTGCCGGGATCTTCATCGTTACAAGCTTTTTTAGCTTCTGCCCTTTATATCTTCCTTTTGGGATCAGCACCCGAAAAAAAGAATAGAGAAAACGTTAAAGTTCGTTTTTGATAATGAAAGCCAGGCGGGTGATAAAAGTCACTCCGCCTTCGGGTGTTTTTCAATTACCCTGTTTAAAGAGAAATTTATTGGCAAGGTCAATATGGGGTTATACCAGTGATTAAACCATTTGTCAAAAAAAATTATTTTGAGCGCAAGTTTTCGTCTAACGATTCGTCTAATTATTAAAACAGATGTTTAATCAAATTCAAAACAAGACTATGAAAACATTCAAAAGAATCACAGTGTTAATGGCAATCATGTCATTCATTGCTTTCCAGGGGTTCTCACAAAACGCATCGACCACCAATGCTCAGAAGAATTTCCAGAATATGCAAACCACGACTAACACAACACCCGGAAAATTTGTTGATAACAATAAAGATGGAGTTTGTGACAACTATCAGACAAGGATGAAAAATGGCCGCGGTACAAATTTCGTTGACAAAAACGGGGATGGGATTTGTGATAATTTTCAGGCAGGCGGTCAGGGGAAAGGAAAAGGGAATCCGAATTGTTGTGGAATGGGCTATCAGCATCGTCACGGCCAAGGTAAGGGAAATTGTTGCGGTAGCGGATATGGATACCGGCAGAGACATGGCAACTGGGGAATCAAAATGTTCTGGCCACTGCTCCCCTAAAATCCAACAACAAAAAGTAAAAGATACTACGGTTAAAAATGAAGCCATAATATTCTTATATTTCAGGGATATTTTGGCTTCATTCTCTTTCTCCAAAGACAAGAATAATGACTGAATTGGAACTAATAGATGGGTTAATCAATCAAAACAAGGAAGCAATTCAGTATCTGGTTAAAAATTATCAGAGAAATGTCATTAAAACTGCATATTATTTTGTGTCCAATATGGAGGATGCGGAGGATTTGTCACAGGATGTTTTTCTTGAAATCCTTAAGAACATTGGCCGGTATAAGAAAAATTCTTCTCTTTATACCTGGATATACAGGATCACGGTGAATAAATCATTGGATCATCTTAGAAAGCAAAAGAGAAGAAATATCTTACACCAGATTGGAATATTCATGCAGGTTTCAAATGATGGAATGAATAGGCCTGATAAGGAGCCTGCAACAATAGATACCAGGAACGATGACAAAGAGAAAAGAAAAATCCTTGATAGCGCTGTCAATTCATTGCCTGATAATCAGAGAATCGCATTCATTTTGAATAAATATGAGGAACTGGCTTATAAAGAAATAGCTGAGATCATGAACCTGTCTTTATCATCAATAGAATCCCTTATTCACAGGGCAAAATTGAATCTTCAAAAGAAATTAGTGAATCATTTTTCGGAATATGCAAAAAAAAATAAATAAAATGAATTGCTCTTTCATTCGCAATAATCTTTTTTCTTATCAGGAAAGGCAACTTTCCGAGAAGGAATACAAAGAATTTAAAGATCATCTTCATTCATGTGAGGAGTGTTCCCGGATTGTTTCAGATTTCCAATCCGTCACATCCTTCATTGATGAAAAAAAATCCAATGAACCCAATCCATTTATCGGGACACGCATTATACAAAGATTAGAATCCCAGATTGAACAGACAAGAGAAAAAACCAATCCTTTTTTTCAGAGGATCCTTCGGCCAATTTCAGTGTCCTTCATAATGCTGATCGCCGTTATTATTGGTTTTTCAATTGTCAAGATGAAGGATACAAGGTTATCAGATAACACAAAACATCAAGATGATATCCAGGCAATGAAATCAGGTCTTCATATTCCGGATTTTATTGATGAGGATAAAATATTTTTCGATAATCATTAAAACCTAAGCCATGAACTTCTTTTCAAAGAACAGGTTTGTTTTCTGGTTGCTGATTTTCCTGGTAGTCATCAACCTCACAGCCTTTATTACTTTTCTCGTGTTCTTCTCAAAAAAAACAACCATATCATCACAACAAACGCAAGAGAATCCGGGAATGGCATTTCGGAAGGAATTGTCTTTATCTCCTTCGCAATCTGAAAAAGTTAACATTATCCTTGCCGGTTATAGAAATTCGACTGAGCCGATCACTAAAACTATCCGGGACTACCGTACTCAGCTTCTTGAAGAACTTGCGAAAGATGAACCTGATACAACTTTGCTTAACAAGTATGCAGAAGAAATAAGTTTGTACCAAAGAAAGATGCAAAAAGCTTCTGTTGATCAATATATGGCTTTGAAAGAAATTTGTACTCCTGTCCAATGCCAAAGGCTTTCTGCATTGTACTTTGAATTGTATGGATGTCAGGGTACATGCAAAGGAATGGGGCAAGGCAAAGGGATGATGCACCAGTATCGAAGGGGGCAAGGACAAAAAAGCCGGAGGCAGATAATGGGGAATGACAGTTGTGGCAAGTAAGTGCCTTTCCATTTAGTAAATCAGGTTAAATATATACCCCACGATTATAATCCCTGCAGAAACCACGCCGACGAACGTGAATATCAGTCTCATTTTAAGTACTTTTCGAAGGATAATCATTTCAGGCAGAGATAGACCGATGACTGACATCATGAATGCCAGTGCAGTTCCCAAAGGCACACCCTTTTCAATCAACACACTAACGATAGGCATGATGCCTGCTGCATTCGAGTACAACGGAATACCTATTAATACGGACAAAGGAACAGAATACCATGTCGATTTTCCCATGAGATTTGCCATAAATTGCTCCGGCACATAACCATGAGCCGCTGCCCCAACAGCAATCCCAATAATGATATAGATCCAAACCTTACCCACGATTTCCTTCACGGCAGTGTAACCGGATTGAATCCTGTCACTGAACTTGATTTTTTCATCCTGATCAACCATATTTCCTGCTTTGATCTCGTAAACCCAGCTTTCAACATATTTTTCCAATTTGAGTTTACCGATTACCCATCCGGCGGTGATTGCAATGACCAGCCCCGTACCAATGTAGATCACGGCTACTTTCCATCCAAACATTCCGAATAGCAGGATCACCGCAATTTCATTGATCATAGGGGCTGCAATCAGAAAAGAAAATGTCACACCAAGAGGGATTCCCGACTCAACAAATCCAAGAAACAGGGGGATGGCCGAACAGGAGCAGAATGGTGTAACGATTCCCAGCATTGAGGCCATGACATTCCCCGTGAAAAGCGACTTTCCTTCCAATGCTTTCCGGGTTCTTTCAGGCGTGAAAAAACTCCGGATGATCCCCACCACGAAAATGATCAGAACCAACAATAGAAGAACTTTCGGAACCTCAAAGATGAAGAAACGCAGGGTTTCAGTGAGACGCATTCCCAAGGGCAATTTTAAAATATCATCCATAAACCAGTTTGTGACCAGTTGAAGATTGAAATATATCAGAACCCACAGCTCTAAGAGGATTATTGGAATTAGCCATTTATATGATTTCAGATTCATGTTACTCCTTTTGATTCGTTATTCGTAGAAAGACGAAATTAAATCTCAAAAAAAATCAATCCCTTTTAACTCATTCTCTGTAATTGCTGATATTTCTACTTACCATGCCCGCATTTGATCAAGTAATATTTATACTATCCCGAATGAAACCAAAATATAATAGATTCCCACAAGGATGAATAATACTGATATGACCCTGCGGAACCACAATTCAAACAGTTTTATCCGGTTATACAGTTTCCCGACATTACCTACTGCATAAGCAAGCAACCATGCAAAAATTATTACCGGCAAACCGGTAGCTATGGCAAAAACGATAGGCAGGTATAACCCGCTTGCACTGGCAATTGTCATTGGAATCAGCATAGCGAAATAAAGCACACCACTGTATGGACAAAAAGCCATGGCAAAGACCATTCCGAGTAACAAGGTACCCCAGTAGCTTCGTTTGCTGTGTTCCCCTATCTTTTCTCTCAAACCAGAAAACCCAGGCTGTTTTATTTTGATAAAATCAAGCATGAAAAGCCCGATCAGAATTAGTAATGGTCCCAGAAGTTTCTCTCCCCATCCCTGGAAGAGCATGCTCACATGCATTTTACTGGCTCCGAAATAGAGAATCACACCCAATCCAGTGTAAGAAATCGCCCGGCCAAGAGTGTAAACCAATCCTTTGATAAAAACCCGTCTGCGATTTTCAATATCACGGCTGATAAACCCAATAGCTGAAATATTGGTTGCCAGCGGGCATGGACTTATAGCCGTCATCAGACCTAAAATGAATGCCGTCAGCGCCGCATACTGTGAATTTTCCAGAATACTCTGTAAAAATTGCATAAGATACTGATTTGAAAATTTGAAGATTTGAAGATGATTATTTGGATTTTGAGGTGCTGATAATTTTTGAAATGATGTTGATTATTGACTGAAGATTTTCTCTTAAATTTTTATCATATGGATAGTTCTTTGACATTTCACACAGATGGAGCCAGTATTCGGTTTCATCAGCTTCCTTTGCAGCAATTTTCATTTTATGTATAAAATCCGGCTTGCTTTCAGCGTTTTGAGCCTCCTGAATATTCGCGCCAATCGAAGTCCCGGATCTCAATATCTGCCGGGCAATGATAAATTTCTTATGTTCTTCAAGCAATTCTGAAAACTCAATGATCTCTAATGCAAAGTCAAGAGATAACTTTACTATCAGATTTTCTTTATCATTTCTCATAACCCTTACTTGTTCAGATTTATTATTTTCAAATTTTCAAATTTTCAAATCATTTAATCATACCATCCACAACTTTTTTTATCTCAGCCTTTAACTTTTCCGGATTGTTGTTGGCATACATGAATCCCTTTTCTGTCAGATCCACATGCTTGTCTCCGCAAATCACAATCAGGGTTTGACCTTCAATTTTATATTTAGCGCCAATAGCTTCTCCGGCTTTCTCATCGAGGTTGACACTTTGGAATGAGATCTCGCCGCGTTTTACTTTCTCCGGATACAATGTTTCAACGGCCTTCTTAGATACATTTTCCACATTCTGGCAAGTCATGCAACGACGTGTAAAATGAAAATAATAGACTTCAATTTTAGTTGTAGGGGCAAGATTTCCGGCAAATATCCCGGCAATCATAAACATGGTCAGGAAAAACAGGATGTTCTTTTTCATATACAGGAATTTATTTTGTTAATAATTGCTTGAGTTCATCCGAAGAGGGGACACGTCCTTTAATGACTACTTTCTCATCCACCACCAGGGCAGGCGTCGACATTACCCCATATTTCATGATCTCCATTATATCCTCTACTTTACTTATCGTAGCATTGATTCCATTTTTCTCAACCACTTCACGTGTGAGTTTGTCCAGTGTCTTGCATTTGGCACAACCTGGACCTAAAATTTTAATTTCCATAGACCTTTCGTTTAATAGTAATTTTAAATAATCTTCTTACCGTTGATAAAATAAGTTGAATAGACCCTTTGCCTCTTCCCAGTTTTCTTTGTTTATACAATATTTTATATAAGGGGGATTGATCTCGCCCTGNNTCGCCGCTGTAACAGCATTTATCAATGTTATCGGCGAGAAAGTCAAGGATGAAAATCCTTACCGGATGCGCCATGGCTTTAGCATACCTGGCCATTTTCTCCTGGTTTTCTGTATAATATTTCTTTTCTGTAATCATTTCATTTTGTATTTCGTAGAATAACGAAACAAAAGTAGTAGAAATAGTAAAGCGCAATGACAAGTTTGAGAAATTTGGAACTAATCTAAATAAGGAGCGAGGCCAACCGCCTGAAATGATTGTTCTATGAATGGTATATTATGGAAATTTTCGACCTCAATTTTATGCAAATTTTGTGCAAATGAAAAAGGGTTTCAGACTTAAACCGTCCGAAACCCTTGATTTTTCTGTGGGAGTTACTGGATTCGAACCAGTGACCCTCTGCTTGTAAGGCAGATGCTCTGAACCAACTGAGCTAAACTCCCAAATTGCCGGTGCAAAGGTAGAAATTATTTCTTTCCGACAAATTTGTCGCACTTACTAATTGAATTTACAGAGACCAAACTCCAGGCCTATCAAAGGGAGATGGAGATAAAAAAACGAAAAGACAGGAAATACATCGAATCTCTTTTTTAATAAAGGTTCAGACCCTCCCGGTCCCAAGACCGGGAGGGTCACTGGTTCCCTGCCCGCGGCAGGCGGGGAATGGATATGCCGGCAAATTGACCACCTCACACCGAAGTGGTTTGACCACCCTCCCTGCAGAGACCTAAAAATGTTCCTTTTCCTTTGGCTGGTTGGAAAAAACGGTCAAATTGACCATCCTCAGGCCGGTGTAAACTAACCACCCCCAAAAGGACCAAAAACAGGCCTTGGCACGACATTATCGGCGAACAAAACATTACCGAAACAGTGCAAACGTATATTTGTATAATAAGAAATTATTAAAAACTTTCTAATTAAAACTTCTTGTTTATTTTTTCTGATGACTTATCTTTGTAAATCAATAGTTAACTTTAAACCTCACAACATGAAAAAAACAATTTCTTCGCTGATTGCATTATTACTGGTCAGTTCATTAAGTTTCTCTCAAACAATCTCTACGGGTAAAGTTCCGAAAGATGTAAAAAAGACTTTTTCGAAAGATTATCCCAAAGCCATAAAACCAGCATGGTCAATGTCGGAAAGCAACTATAAAGTTGAATTTTTGTTTAACAGTGTCAAGAACTCTGTTACCTATGATAAGACCGGTAAATGGTTGGAGAAGGAAATGTCCATTTCACTCGCCAGGATTCCGAAAGAAATCAAAGCTTCTCTTACCAAAGAATTTGCAGGTTTCAGGTCAACAGAGGCTGAACAGATCACAACTCAGGACAATGTTACACACTATCATCTTGGGATTGTAAAGGGGAAAGAAGCATACGATGTTTATTTCTCAGCTGCTGGGGAAATCCTCAAGAAAGACCCCAAAACGGAAATTAAAGCCGTACATAAAAAAAAGTAAAGAAGCATAATAAGTTCTCCGGAACTACAAGTTCTGATAAACCTTTTTTTTCACTTTTATCATTGTCATTACTCAAGGCACGGGAATATTTACCTTTTTGATGAAATTTAGGTATGTCTAATGTTGTCACCCACACCTGTTCTTTCTTTGGTTTTGTTTTTCACCCGGATTCGTCCAGTTTTCTTAAGTGATCGTAATGTTTGAGAGAAGAAGCACACGAGAAATCGTTTTCTGGACTTTCCTTTTATTGTGATACCCAAATACATTCTTTATAGTTCAGATTTCATCCGTTTTTTTTTAACATACCCAATTTCCCAATCATGGATCAAGATGTACCGCTCTTTGATGGATTAAGAATCATGGTACCAAAATCTCAATGCATAATAATGATCTTCTGAATAAAATCCCCAGCCCTAAGAATATAAAAACCAGATGGAATATTTGATAATGAAAGGCTGAAATTTTGACCGGTTTGACTTTTCAGAAGGATTTTCCCCATTACATCGATGAGACTTACGGTTATCAGTTTATTTTGCTTGGATGAACTTACAACTCCATTAACGAATTGATCAGCGGGATTTGGGAAAATAGTAAAATGATTTTTAACGGGTTCATGCTGCTCATGAACAGATGAGATTACCTGAGGTTTGTCACCTTTTGAATAGTAGTTCAATCCTCCGGAATAATTGCCGACAATAATATCCATGAACAGTGAATCTGTAAGGTTACCGATTGCCGGTGCAGTACGCCATCCTGATGAGATCTGGAAAGGAGTACCGCTGACTAAGCTGAACAGTGAATCCGATTCCGTGAATTTTTCATTCAGATGACCGTCAATATTGATGAAATAATGTACTATTCCTTCATCTGAACCAACCAATAGTCTGGTGTTTCCATCCTTATCCCTGAAAAGGCAAGGGGTACTGTAACCATAATAGGACAGGTTATAATTTGTAACGTTGATCTTTCCCAGACTGTCGGTCACCAGAGAAAATGACGGATCATTAGCAGTACCGGTATTTCTGAAATAGCTCAGGTTTCCGTTCTGTTCCCCAATGATAAGATCCAGCAATCCGTCTTTATCCAAATCAAACAATTGTGGTGTACTGAATACACCTGTTTTGATATTTTTGTAATGAAGTTGAGGTTGGGCATACACAGGTTCATTATGAGGCGCTGCTGTATTCCTGAAAAATATGATTGACCCATCAGAATTGCCAATGATCATGTCGTCACTTCCATCGCCATCAAGATCACCGAAAGTCGGGTAAATACCTTTTAAATGCAGTGAGGAGAGATTGGCAAAATCATCAGTTTCGAGGTGGAATAATGGATTGTTCAGTGTGCCTATGTTTTTGTAGTAAGCAATTTTTGATATGTAATCAGAATATAAATAACCTTCCTTATAGTAGGAACTGTCGTAATACCCGAAGTCTCCGATAAGAAGATCAGGCAATCCATCTCCATTGACATCATATAAAACGGGAAAAGCATTTGATCCTACCCCGATCATCTCGCTGATAAAAAACCGGTCGGTTACAAACTGGAAATCAGGGTTACTGTTTGTTCCTATATTTTTATAGAACCATACACACCGGAAATTATCAGCAACCACATAGGCTGGATTATTCGTCGGGTCAAATGGAGAGACTATAAGGTCATTAATTGAGTCATTGTCCATATCGATGAAAAATGGACAGGGAAAATCATAGAGGTGCACAGGTTTAGAATAGGAGGGGAACAAGGTGTCAACGCTTATCATATGGGCCGAATCCCTGGTTCCGCCGTTATATAAGGCAATAAGATTAGGGAAATTAATGCCACCTGTGAGCAGATCCTTAACTCCATCATTATTAAGATCAATGGTAAGAAGTGTTGATCCGACATGTTTTGGATCTTTCTCAGTTTCAGAACATGAAAACGGTACCAGACTTTTCTTATAGGGGCAAACAATATTCAATGTGATTGAATCTGAATAAGCGCTTTCCTTGAAATCGCCCCAGCAACTACTGGTGAGTTTGTAATCAAGACTGTCGCAATTCCCGTAATTTTGAACGGAAAGATTCCGGTGATATTCTATATAAGACCCAAGCCCAAAAAAAGTCAGAATATCAACTGCACCATCCCCGTCAATATCAGAAATTGCCGGATAGTCGACCGTTGTACCGAGAATTCCAACCTGGCCGGTATAATAGTATGATTCAATCATTTTGGTGACGAGTTCGAATTTGAGAATGGTATCAGAAATATTATGAAAAACCCGGATACTTCCATTCCCATAGGTGAAAATATCTTCTTTCCCGTCGCAATCATAATCATAAAAAAACACCCAATCGTGCAGATCTGGAAATAATGAAGCTAATTCAGGGTGAAAGGAATAGCTTATTGAATCAGGGATTCCCTCATTGATAAAAGGAAGGATCCTGTTTCCCTGGCGATCAAAAATAACCAGGTCTTTAATGCCATCGAGATTAATATCTATTTTACCAAACTGGCAGGAATTTAGGCCTCCTGCCCACGGATATTTAAGAGGAGTATCAAGAATATTCTGGTTATAACTGAATAAAGGGAAAATAATAAAAATAATCTTTATTGCTGCCGATTTGAACAGGTTCTGATAATCCGTTAAACAACCATAGAAAGTCATAAACAAAAGTATACAAAACTTTCCATCTCTTTGAAAATTGACCTGGATTTTTAACTCAGACTTCTTTTTAACCTATGTAATCTACTGATCCCGAATTTTACCTGACTTTGTACCTGACAAGTCGGATATCGGAATGGTTTCTTGGTAATCATTCGATAAATAATGTTTCTCTTCTGCCTTAAAATCTTCGATAAGTGTTTTTATTAATTCGAGTGCTGATTCAAATGTTTCTTCCATATATGAAATATTGGTGACGCTGGTTGATTGGACGAACTTAACCATGTATACGAAAGAATGATTTATTTTCCACACCCGGTAAGCATACAAATGCAAACTATGAGAAAAAGTGAATGAAGGAAAAATCTCATAAGACTTTCTTTAACATGCAAGTTACAAAAAGTTTTAACTTTCAACACGCGTTACAGATTTATCCGCATTTGGCAGACGCGCGCCATTTCCCACACCCACACATCCAGCATCAAGCATCAAGCATTCATTTTTCATTCTTCATTCTTTCCTGTCCCATCTTCACTGTTAATTTTTCTCATTACTTTTGTTTTTTTACTTTTTATCACAATCATTTGGGAAGAAGATATTCAACCGGCACTCTGTTACTATTCCTTGCAATACTTTTTTTTGCCGGGTGTAATGTAACCCGGAATCTTCCACCGAATGAACATCTGCTGATCAAGAACAAATTCAGGATCGCTTCCAATAAAGTTTCCAAAGATGAACTTACAGGATATCTTCAGCAGGAGCCGAATTCTAAAATATTCGGACTTTTCAGGGCAAACATCGCATTCTATAATGCAGGTTCAAAAGGGAATGATACTAAGTTTAAGAAATGGATGAGAACCAAGCTGGGAAGACCACCCGTATTGCTGGATTCAAGCCTTACCATGATTGCAAAGAAGCAAATGGGGCTCTATCTGGCAAATAAGGGATATTTTAATGCTAACATCAAAGATTCTGTCATCCTTCATAAGAGAAAAGCCACTGTGGTTTATATGATCCGGCCCAATGTCCCCTATACCATTCGCAGCATCAGCTATGCCATTGCCGATACACAACTGGCAAAATTTGTTTTCCTTGATACTGCAAGAGCCCTGATCCATGCAGGTCATAACTACGATACATACCTACTTGACGGGGAACGCAGCAGGATCACCAATGCACTCATGAATCACGGTTATTATCATTTTTCCAATTTATACATCCGCTACCGGGTTGACAGCACATTCAACAACAAAAAAATGGATCTGACCATCGAAATCCGGAACCCTGTCATTCCTTCCCTCCAGTACCTGGGAACTTTTACCGAATCGAAACATTCCCGTTATATCATCGGAAAAATCCTGATCTACCCTGAATATAGCCTGCTTCAGTCGGATACCCTCCGGTGCGACACCCTTATGGTCACATTCAAACCTTCGAGGCATGACACGACAGATAATACCTACTATTTTCTTTTCAAGAACAAATCCCGATTGAAACCCAGGACCCTGGCACAGATGATCTTTATTAAAAGCGGAACCTGGTTTAATCTCAGCGACGTAAACCAGACCTACTCACAATTAGCTTCGCTGCAAGTATTCAATTATATGAATATCCAGATGCATGAAGCTTCCGGAAACGGGCCGCAAAGCCGTGATAAGCTCGACTGTAAGATTCTCCTCTCCCGTATTCCGTTGCACTCTTTTACCATCTCCACCGACGGCACGAACTCAGCAGGAGCTTTTGGGGTGCAGGGAAGCATAAACTACATGAACCGGAATATCTTCAGGGGAGCTCAATTATTCAGGATCAACCTCACCGGTGCAGCCCAGATGCAGGGCAACATTGGTCCCGAAACAACAAAAAGCTTATTCAATACCATCGAATTCGGTGTTAATACCAGCCTGACCTTCCCCCAGTTCCTGATCCCGGTCAGACCCGAAAGACTGCCGAAAACATTCAAGCCCCGCACCACGATCTCCCTGGGTTACGACTTTCAGACAAGACCGGATTATTATCGTCATATTTCCAATATCACATTTGGCTATACCTGGAACCAAACAGACAAGATAACGCACGTGCTCAATCCTGTGGAAATCACCCTGGTGAAAATTTTCCCCGATTCGATCTTTACCGCTACGCTAGACAGCCTTACTGACAAAAGACTTAAAAACCAATACACCGATCACCTTGTTGCCGGGCTGAAATATACTTTTACTTATAAAGGGCAGGATGTCAACAATGTCAAAGATTTTTTCTACATTCGATCCAACCTTGAAACTGGCGGAAACCTCATCTATGGCATCGATGAAATCTTTAAAGCGCCAAAATCATCTTCCGGTTATTATACTCTTTTTAATCTTCAGTACGCACAATTTGTTCGTCCCGATCTGGATCTGCGGTTTTATCATTTTTTCTCCAAAAACAGGTCGCTGGTTACACGGTTTTATGGAGGCGTCGGTATTCCATACGGAAATTCCACTTCCATTCCTTTTGAAAAGGCATTTTTTGCCGGCGGGGCAAATGATCTCAGGGGTTGGAAGATGGGAACATTAGGGCCGGGCCATTATCACAACGATACCATCGCTAATTCATTCGACCAGACCGGTGATATGCAATTGCAGTTGAATCTTGAGTACCGTTTTCCGGTTTACAAGTACTTACGTTCAGCATTTTTCATGGACCTCGGGAATGTGTGGCTCCTTCATGATACTCCAGACCTCCCTGGCGGGAAATTCCAGTTAAAGTATTTCGTGCCTGATATCGCAATCGACGTTGGGATCGGGATCCGTGCTGATTTTGATTATTTCATCATAAGATTAGACCCTGCCGTTCCTATCAGGGTTCCTTACTACTTAGCAAACAACCACTGGTATGCAGGGAAACTCGGATTATCCGACATCATCTGGAACTTCGGGATCGGGTATCCATTCTAATGGATCGTATTGAGGTCCTGGACGGCGATCAAACGGTCGTATTGGATCCCGGCGGGATGATAATACACCCAGATGGTATATTCATTTTCTGTTTCCCAGTGATTTCCTTCAATGAGTGATTCGTCCGACCTTCCGGTTTTGTTGTCTTTAAAAACGTAAAGATAATTGTAGTACCCCTGTTTTACGAACAATGTCTTCTCATACCCTTTCCGCTGAAAATCATAATTCATCCGGCTGCTGTCGTTGAGCTGCCAGTCGGTCACGGCGCCCAGGATGTAGATCTGGCCATTGCTTAAAGGCGCTTCAAATGGCAGGAAAAAGTGAACATGGGCATAATCGGCCTCAATGTCGCTGTTCTGGGCATGATCCTCATTCTTGATCAGCTTCCGGCCATTGATCTCTTTATCCGTTATATAATTTTTAAAGGTCCTCCGCAAGTCATCCAGCAAATACACATGGTATCCATTCTTATCATAATCAATCTTCCGGATCCGTTCCGACTGGTACAACAGACTTTTTATATCGAATGAACGGAATTCATTTCCCCCGTTGAACAGACTCTGAGGCTCATCGGTATAGTCCATTGACGATCCACTGACAAACCTTGGCTTAAGCCCCTTGACCGCATTATCCGAGCGGTCATTCTGTGTAATCACGATTTTAATTTCCCGTGTCGGGTCATTGATCGTCATCCCGTTGTATTCCAAAGTAAAATCAACCTGCTGCCGGGTGAACCGGTCGTTAACATTGTTTGCCTGGTGTACATTCCCGGCAACCGAAAGGGCCGTATTCTCCACAACCATGAACCTCCAGGTAAGCACTACATTGGAAGGATCATCGAGGTATACAATAATTATATAATTACCTGAAAGTTTCGGACGCAGGTTTGAGGTCGGAAACACCAGGGAATAATGGGTAAAATTTGTGGTCGTATTATAGGAATAACCAAAATCGTTGATCGCATCATCCTGGAACCCTTCGATATAATCCGAGATCATCAGCTCTGAAGAAGTAGTCCAGTCTGCTTCACAATGGCGAATGGTATAACGGAACCGTTTCAGGTCAGAATTCAATTCATCAAAGGAAAGTTTCAACTGTTCACCCGAACTGATATTCATCACAGGTGCTGACATTTCAAACCCATCTTTGTACAGCAATACAGTCTTGATCATGTTACCATAAACCCGGTTGACATTTGGAAGCGTATCCGGGACCTGTGCCACTGCCAGGTTCATTCCGGCTATAAGAAAAAAAGAAAGAAAAACCAGGCTTCTTTTAAAAAATGGCTGAAGGTTCTTCATAAGATCGAAATTAATCATGAGATGTACTGTAAGGTTTATCTTTTTCTTCTCCGGAATTCGGAACAAACAATAGCCGTGGCAATTGATGCATTCAACGACTCCGCGTGGTCCCGGACGGTGACCGTTGCATAAGAAGGAATGCTGATCTTATCTGTAACCTTTGATACGACTTCCGGTGAAATCCCGGAGGATTCGCTACCGATAAGAATGATCCCCTTTGGATCCAGTTTCACCGAATAGATGTTTTCTCCTTCAGGGAAAGTACCGTAGATTTTAATTACCGGATCCAGGGAAGAAAGAAATTCCGGAAGGTTGAGATAAGCTACACTGACCCGTGCTACCGATCCCATGGTAGCCTGAATCACTTTCGGGTTGTAAAGATCAACGGTGTTTTCAGAGCAAATGATCGATTCTATTCCAAACCAATCTGCGATCCTGATGATGGTTCCCAGGTTCCCTGGATCTTTGATATCATCGAGTACCAGTATGATGTCATGGATCGCAGTGGCAGGAATGATTGGCGTTGCAGGGATTTCAGCGATTACCAGTACCGGGCTGGGAGAAGAGAGCGCAGTGATCCTATCCATTTCTCCCTTTGAAATCTCCGTGAACGGAATATTTTTTGAATGGAGGATGTTTTCATTGCGATTCAGCCAGTCAGCCAGTGCATAAACGGTTACAACCTTGTATTGGCTTTCAAGGATCTCTGTGACTAATTTCGACCCTTCCGCCAGGAACTGGCGATGGATTTCCCTGAACTTTTTCTGTCTCAGGGAATGTATGTGTTTTACCTGTTTTCTGGAAAGCAATAATATATCTTCTTATTCGGCGAAAACTTCAAAGTTGATGTCGAGCTGAACTTCTTTATGAAGGATTATCCTGGCTTTGTAAGTGCCCAATTCTTTAATATGTTCGCCATCGACATGAATTTTTTTTCTGTCGATATCAAACTTGAACTGATCTTTTAATGCCTGTGCGATCTGAATTGCATTGACGCTTCCGAAGATCTTGCCCGATTCGGCAGCTTTGGCGCCAATTTTAACGGTAATATTCTCTAATCCCTTTGCAAGTTCTTCTGCTTCATTCCTGACCCTATCTTCTTTGAATGCTTTTTGCTTAAGATTTTCAGCCAGGATTTTTTTGTTGGTCTCCGTAGCAAGAATCGCGATTCCCTGTGGGATCAGGAAGTTTCTTGCATATCCTGGTTTAACATTTATTTTCTCGTTGGTATATCCCAGATTGGGAACATCCTGTTTTAAAATAACTTCCATTTTTCCTCCCTATTTTAAAAGATCTGCTACATAAGGCATTAACGCTAAGTGTCGTGCCCTTTTAATTGCTTGTGCTACTTTCCGCTGATACTTGGTTGAGGTACCGGTGATTCTGCGGGGGAGGATTTTCCCTTGTTCATTCACAAATTTCAGAAGGAAATTTGCATCCTTGTAATCGATATACTTGATACCACTTTTTTTGAACCGGCAGTATTTTTTCTTTTTAGTATCAACTGCAATAGGGGTTAGGTATTTTATTTCGCCGGTTTGTTGTGTTGCCATTTTTTTCGTTTTTACGTTCGACAATTGGGTTATTCTTCTTTTTGTTTTTCTGTTTTTGCCTTATTTCGCTTCTTTTCATTGTAAGCGATAGCATGTTTTTCAAGACCAACGGTCAGAAAACGCAGGATGCGCTCATCCCGCTTGAACATCACTTCCCATTCACGGATCATTTCCGGTTCGGATTTGAATTCGATCAAATGATAGAATCCGGTTGATTTTTTCTGGATGGGATAGGCGAGCTTTCGTAAACCCCAATTGTCCTCGTGGACAATCTCCGCCTGTTTGCTTATCAGAAATTTCTGATACTTTTCAACCGTTTCCTTCATCTGTTCTTCAGATAAAACGGGAGTCATAATGAAAACGGTTTCGTATTGGTTCAACATCTGTTTGATTTTAAATGATTAAGATTTTTTTTAACGGACGGCAAAATTAGAAAAAAGAACTGACTTATCCAAACAGAATCATGTCGAAGCTCTTAAAGTTTGTAAAGTCAGATGCTGGATGCTGGATGTGTGTTTAATGGGTTTTAGGTATTAGGCGCTGGGGTTTAGTTTCTTTATTTCGCTATTTCGCTACTTCGCTACTTCGCTATTTCGCTTCTGCCCGAAATCCTGGATCCATTGATACATGTCTCCTTTGAGTCCGCTTGTATAGCATGCCACATGGGTCCATTTCGGATCAAGCAGGTTATAACGGTGCCCGTATTCCGGGATACCCGAATCGATCAGGAGTTGGATCACAATGTCCCTTGCGGTAGGTTCCGGGTATCTCCCGGCCAGGTTCTCATTTCCCGTTATCATCAGGGGTGAATATTTCCGGATTCGCTCCCAGGGCCAGGATCCGTCACTTCCCTGGTGCCCCAGTGACCAGTTGTGCCGGTCCTGGTCAAGTCCATGCTTGCGGGCCGCTTCATAGATTCCTTTATCCGGTTCCAATATGGATAAGGGGGGAGAATTTTTCAGGTCATTCAACAAACTTTCGATGGCATGAACTTCTTCTTCATATTCATTGGACCAGACCGTATCCACTTTTCTTTTCCGTTCAACACCATTTACTTTTTCATACCGGATCGATAGTGAATACTCCCGCCTACCCTTCCCGAAATGATTGAGGTTCAGCTTTGCCAGCTCATAGTTGTAATTGAGGTACTTGATATACCCGGAAGGATCATTGCGAACAAGGTTGATCTCGGCAATCATCTCCTTCTCGATTTCTTTCATATAGCTGCAGTTCATAGCCGTATTAAGTGCTGGTTTATCCTGTGAAGAGCCTGAAATAGAGCAGAAAAGCAGAAAAAAGATGACCAAGCCAATGTTCTTCCGATATGGAATTGATGGGCGCGATCCACGGCCATTTTTATGTTTCATGGCGTTGCTCTGTTTTTGGTATGAATGTGAAGGTAAATTCAGGGCATAGGCGATCGTATTCAGATAACGCAGTTTTCACGCTTCCATTGTTAAAGATAAAGATAAAATATGGAAAAGGCAGGAAACCTGGTTTCAGAATAGCCATAGGAAAAAACCTGCCGGAAAACACCTGTCTCTTACCTTATTGCAAAAGCGATGATCACCCCGATGATCACCACCAGGTAAACGGCAAGGATAACTATGGTAAAGATCCCGACGTAACGAAAATGTTTCTTCAGGTATATGATTGCATAGGCCATTAGTTCACTGGAAGATCCTCCTGACCCGATCTGCATCAGCGATTGTTTGGCATACCTTGAAAACTGATACATGTACAAAACCGGAAAAAAATAAATCAACGCTAAAAGAAGATAAAAGATCCACATCAAGGGACCCATCATACCGAGTTGGTCATATTGAAAAGGTGACCGGAAAAATGAAACTACCAGCATAATAACTCCAAGGAATAGAAGCAATCCAACTGCCATAAACCCGAGAATGGAAAGGAATTGGGTCCATTTACGGATTTCATTCAGGTGAAGAAGCGTTATGCCTTCCAATTCGATCTTTTGATCTTTTATCTCAACATAGTTTTCAAGGGTACCGGTTGTTTCCATGGGTGAAAGATTAAAAGTTAAAACTCATCAGGGGATAGTACTCTACATAACCGAAGTAAATGTAAATATTTTTTTTCAGCGTGCCTCCGTAGTTATAATATTTCTTTACATTTGACTGTTCAACCGGGTTTGTAACAATGGTTCAAACTATTCAATAAAAATGCAGCATCAGAATTACCCGAAGATTGTTTTGTATTGCATGGCTTGCCTTATGCTGGCTTTTTTTGTCAGCAACCGCTTGTTCCGCGGCGATCTTGCGGGCTGGAAACTGATCATTTCCAGTGATGGGCTTGGTTATTATGCATATCTACCTGCGTTGCTGATCGATCATGATGTCACATACTACAAGGTGACCGAAAGAGAAAAAAAGATCCTTGGGTATAACAGGTATGCCCCGGGTTACCTCGTGAAATCCGGTAACAGGATAGTGAACAAGTACTTTGCAGGAGAAGCATTACTGCTGTTACCTTTTTTTCTTCTTGCAACCTTCTTTTCCTGGACCGGTGGGATCGAAATTACAGGGTATTCTTTCTTTTTTCAGCTGTTAACCGGGTTGGGGGCACTGTTCTACCTGTTTCTCGGACTCTGTTACCTGAAGAAAATATTGCAGCATTTCAGAATACAGCCCATCCTGTCAGCTATTATCATCGTTACCATTCTCCTGGGAACAAATCTCTTTTATTATTCGATGTGGCAACCCTGCATGTCGCATATATACTCCTTTTTTGCCATCAACGGGTTTCTCTGGTATTTTTGCCGTGCAATTCAAAGTCCCAGGCTAAAGTACATTACGTTTGCAGGATTATTTCTTGGATTGACCGTGCTGATCCGGCCCACGAATGGCATCGTCATCATCCTGCTTCCATTCCTGTTCAATACGGGAGAAGAAGCCCGGACGCTGGCCAGGTTTCTGCAAAAAAGGAAATCTGCTGTTCTTATCTTCCTGGCAATTTTCACCCTCGTGGTTTCGATCCAGTTTATCTTATGGCACATTCAGACCGGCCATTGGTTCATCTGGTCATATAAGGATGAAGGCTTCCTCTTTGGGCATCCACAAATACGCAATGTGCTTTTCAGTTACCGTAAAGGGCTTTTCATTTATACTCCGCTGATCTTTTTGGCCCTGCTGGGATGCTTCCGGCTGGCATTCCGCAATCTTTACCGGTTTTTCAGCATGGGATTTTTCATCATCCTCAGCATCTATATCATCGCATCCTGGTGGAACTGGTATTATGGAGATAGCTTCGGGGCAAGGGCCTTCATTGATTATTACGGTATCTATGCTCTCATGCTGGCCATCTTACTGAGCCACAAAGAAACCAAAATTGGTACAACGCTGGTACTCCTTCTGCTCTTTCCATTTGTGGCTTTAAACCTTCTTCAGACCTGGCAATACACCCATTACATCATCCATCCTTACAGCATGAACAAGGCAAAATACCAGTATGTATTCCTTAAAACCGATTCGGTTTACCAAAAGTGTCTTGGCGGAAATGATGAAATTCCCGGGTATTCCATGGACATGTCTCATCCCTGCAAATTGTACAAGACCAGTTTTGAAGAAGTTTCAGATGGTTGGAAGCATTCTTTTAATAAAAATGTGCCTTACGCAGTTTCGGGCAGGTTTGTCGGGTATCTGGATTCCCTCCATCCTTATAGTGCCACACTTGAGATAAAGCCCGAAGTTTTATCATCTTACCCGGCTGTATTTTATGTAAAAGGAAGCGTCTGGATTCGCGACAGTATAAAAGGATCGTCAGATAAAGCATTGTTTGTGCTGAGCATGGACAGCATCGATCAGCACGGGAATTACTGGTATGGATTCCCTGTCAATGATGTTCCGGATAATCCGGTCGGAGTTTGGAGAAATTGCAGGTTCTCCATGACATTGCCTGAATTCAGGATTCCGGGAAAAGTTTTAAAGATCTATGTCTGGAACAGCGGGAAGAAGCCGGTAATGATCGATGATTTTTCCGTTGCATTTTTTACGGAGAAGAAGAAAACGGTAACGAATTAAGGATCAGGATTCCTGTAATAAAATGACGGCATATGCCGAAAGGCCTTCTTCCCTTCCGATAAATCCCAGCTTTTCGCTTGTCTTGGCTTTAATGGAGATCCGGGATTCATCAATATTCAGGACTTCAGCAAGTGTTTTTATCATTTCCGGCACATAGGAATTGATCTTAGGATTCTGGAGGACGATGGTCGTATCTAAGTTCCCGATGGTATATCCTTTCCCCAATACCAGGACCAGGGTTCGCTTCAGCAGCACCTTACTGTCGATGCCTTTGAATTCAGAAGAGGTATCAGGGAAGTGGGTCCCGATATCACGCAGTCCGGCTGCCCCGAGAAGCGCATCACAGATAGCATGAATGAGGACATCGGCATCGGAATGACCGGTAGCGCCTTTGTCGTGAGGGATCCGAATTCCACCAAGCCAGAAATCATGGTTGACTTCCAGTTTGTGCGTATCAAATCCGAAACCAATACGGAACATAATAAGTTGGTGAGTTGATGAGCTGGTGAGCTGGTGAGTGGACAAGCTGAAGTGGCGAATTTTATCTCGCCAGTTCGCCAACTCGCCAGTTCGCCAACTATTCTTTGGATTGTTGTTTATCCTTGTCTTCTACTTTATCGAAGTTAAACAGAAGCGTAAATTGCATCGTGTTCTGAAGCGGGTTGTTGTTTTTTACAGGAACCAGGTAAGAAAAATCGAGGCCGAACACATTGTATCGCAATCCTGCACCGATGGTAAAAAACTGACGGTCGCCTTTGTTTATATTTTCATAGAAATAACCGGCCCGGATGGAAAATAATTTGTTATACCAGTATTCAATGGCAGGTGAAACGGTCCATTCCTGAAGTTCTTCCTTGAATCCTCCGGGGGCATCATAGAATGACTGGATCATCCCGGTAACCACCGATACATTCGGATCTTTTCCCTTGGCGATCTCGCCATTAATTGGGTTTCCGGATGAGTCGGTCGCATAAATGGGAGGAGTAGGAACAAGTAGTTTATTCAGATCTACCATAATGGTGAGCCTGTTGTATTCATCAATATCCATGGTAAAGGATGGGCCCAGGCGAAGGTTGGTAGGGATAAAGTCACGGGTGATCGATGAACTGCTATAGGATATTTTTGCTCCTATATTTGAAATATCCAGTCCGAAACTGAACCAGGATGCCGTAAGGCCTTTGATCTCTAGTTCCTTATGATAATACAAGGAAATATCTGCTGCAACCGATGTACCGGGCCGCACATTCTCGATGTATTTTACGGGAACCAGGTTCGAATAGATGAAACGTCCTGCAACCGCACCGGAAAACGATGGGGAAAACTTCCTGGCATAGGTAGCATCAATTGCCCATTCATTGGGTTTTACATCTCCAAGTTCCGTTCCCTGGTCATTTGTAAAAGTAACAGTCCCCATTGAAAAATACCGTAGCGAAAGAGCAATGGCTTGTCTGTCTCCAAACTTTTTGAACCCGGCAATGGAAGCAAGCCCGATATCATTTACCAATCCGCGTAACCAGGGAACATAGCCGATCCCAACTCCAAAGTCTTTATCGCAGAAAGCATATTTTGCAGGATTCCAGAACATGGAATAAACATCCGGCGATGATGACACCCCTGCATCACCCATGGAACCACCGCGGGCATCCGGCGCGATCAGCAGAAACGGAACTGCCGTAGTGATTGGGTTCCGTTGGGAAAAGACATTGGATGTAAAAAGAATACAGGCGAGTAAAATAAAATAATGGATCTTCATTTGTTGCATTCGAAGTTATGTTAATAAGTTAAAATAATGAGTCAGCAAAAATAACGAATTATTTTTCCCGATATTGCCCGGGTTCACAAAAAATGCGGTCTAATAAAGGTTATCTCACAATTACGATTTTTTGAGAAGCTTGAGCAAAACTTCCGTTCGAACCTTGCAAAATAACACGATAAGGATAAATACCATTGCTCAGGGGTTTCCCATTCTCCCCGTTACCATCCCACGGAATAACCTGAACCTCGCCTGCTGATTCACTGATCTTCTTTTCAATCGTTTTTACCAGCTGACCGGTATACGAATAAATGAGGATTTCTACATTCACATCACCGGTGATATTCATTGAAGAGAACACGAATTTGGTGTCGGTCCGCAAAGGGTTTGGAATGTTCTTCACCTGCTGAACCGAGGGAACCTGTTGGTCAGAAACCCAAAAATAGATCTCCTTTTCGGTTGAAATATCATAAACATTCCATGCTCTCAGGAGGAGTGAATGAAACCCTGTTGCGAGGTTTAAAAAGGGATAATGAATGGATCCCGATGAATATGAGTTGGTATCCGGAACGTAATAATCAATAAGATCGATGGAATGTGCATAATCGTCATCCAGAACGGCAACAATATCATGGCCAATCCCCAGGTCAAAACCGTTGATCCCTGAAGGATCCTTCAAATACGCAAGCATTACCGGGTTTCTGCCAGTCCTGCCGCCTGAAATAAAATGGGTATTATCCATATATAGATAGACCAATGGCCCATTTACAACCGTATCTCCTGCTGCATTCTCACCTCCCAGGATGATATTCGAATAGTAACCATTGGCATCGGTATGAAGATTGGTGGAATAATAACTTATTTTTCCATTTCCAAACTGAAGCCCGATCCCTTTGGGGACAATAAAGGTGAATTCAAAATTTCCATTGGTAACTGTAGTCTTGCCTGAAAAAAGTAAACGGTCCTGTACCTTAAATGTCTGAGGATAACTTGCAGGAGTATTACCAATGGTGGTGTAGGTTACAGGCTTATCAAATACTTTCGGGAAAATGAGGCCGGAATAATTCTCCATTTTATTGCCCTGCTCATCCCAGATCTCACCTTTGACCGTGACTTTCGACATTCCGAGCAATGTATCCGGAACGGTGCCGGCAGGATGGTCATTGATAAATGTTGTGACGACTTGTTGCACCGGAAAAGCAATATCCTGGGCAGGATCTCCCAGAAGGTCAAAATTCCGGATATAAATATTATTGTTGTTCTTATTTTTAACGATCCGGATCAGGTCTCCCATTTTCTGGTTGGCATCTCCGTTTACCGATTTAAGGTTGCTGACGAAAGATGCAGCAAGCTGGATATTGGCACTGGCAAAGGCTTTCCGGGTTGTGGTAAAAATGGCAATGGCTCCTCCGTCAGGTTTGGTGATCACGAGTTCCCCTCCGGTAGGCCGGCTTGGATTGTCGAACCTGCCGAATTCGCAGGTTGCCGTGATAAAAACAGGCAGGCGGTAATTATTGTTCCAGGTATTGATATCCTTTACAGTCAGTATCTTTGTATCACTCCAGCCATCTTCACCTCCATGACCGGTATAACTGAAAACAGACCCTCCATCCAAAACAGCCTGGGTTATGGCTTTTTCGCAATCGGGTGAACGCAAGCCGGAGGGAGAGGAAGTAAACCGGTAAGCGTCGTTGTAGATCTTTTTTACATTGAAAACAGGATATTTCATTTTCACGGTATCAGCCAGCTGATCTGCCTGCTGCATATGAAGGTTTGAATCCGGGTCGTCGGCAACAAAAGTGATGGTATTCTTCCAATCGGCCATTGTGGAATCGTTGATCGAAGAATACCTCTTGATCTTATTAAAAACATTTTGTGCCTGGTCAATCGTATTCACCGGCAACCGCCCGATGCCGATCTCGATCGACCCGTTCATCGAATTCCCCTCAGCATCGCCCATGATCCCGAAATAATCATCAGAAACATAGGATAGGGTGGTTGACAGGTACTCGTTGGATTCATAGGGAGGGATAAAATTATCGTTGGCGGTAATGCGGTCTTTCGGATCATAGGTTCCATCACCAAACAATAACAGGTACCGGGGTGAATTGTCGGGATAGCCTTTATCATAAAGCATTTTCATAAAATCACGGATTGCCGTAAGATCCCGTTGTCCGCAACCGAATTCTGTAAAGATCTGGTTCACGTCCACAACTGTTACCGTGAGGTTATTTTGCGTTCTGTGGAACTCAGCGAGGCTGTCTGCCTGTTCCCTGAATAAGGGATGTGTCACAATTACCAGGTTAACGGGATCCAGGCTGTGAAGGTCCTGGTTGGGAACCGGACCCGAAAGGTGAACAGGGTAATAGGAAGATCCGTCGAAAGCGATGAATTCTTTCAGGCTGTCGGTAGTCACTTTGAACCTCAGGGTTGAACCGATCATAACGGGAATGATTTGGGTAGCGTTGCCTGTCTTTGTTACATCCCAGATAACGACGGATGAATTTGCCTCTGCCAGCAAGAATTCAGAAATATGGATGGAAACGGTGTGCGGATCACGGAATGACATTTGGGGACCCGACCAGACAAGCTTCCGCTGGCAGGTCACCTCGATATAGTCGAGCCAGCCATTGGCACTGGGTTCATTCATTGAATAGGTCAGTGTTAAATCTATCGGTGAATGCGGGTTAAGCAGAAAACTGGATTTCGTGCTATCCTTTGCAAAACTGTCACTTGAAGGGTTGAGATCGGGAATGTGTATGGATTGGTTAAAATTTTTGTGATCTGTAAGCAGGAATGAACTGGATAGGGTTGATTTTGCCAAAACATGTGTAACTACCCTGGCTGCTGCTATCGAATCCAGATGAGGAAATGAAAAGGAAATGTCGCGCGTATTTTTATTAACTGAAAAAGTTTCTCCGACCCAGGTTTTTCCCGACTGGGTCAGGTTGACGGAATCGACATCATGAAATGCATGGTCGATAAAATTCAGGGAGGTATTAACAAATCCGGTGTCAGTGAGTGATGGAACCTGCTGTACCCGTTTCCCGGCAGTGGTATCAATTGTCACATAATAGAATGTTGAATCCGAATAAAGGTTCTTCTGGTGTGTAAACTGGGAGGTGAAATAATTATATACCCATTTATCAGGCGATTCTCCGTAAAAGAGAATGTAATCACCCGGATCCAGTTTCCCATCGCCTCCATCCTGAACCATTATGGCATTCTCAATCAGGTCGTCAGCGCGGCCTGTCGCATTTGATTCGGGAAGCATGCCACCTCCGTTACCATAAACTGCGATCTTCGAAGGATCAATCGTAGCAGGATCGAATCCCATGGAAACAAAATCATTATAAGTGATCTGGTAGATACCGGTTTTCTGCAGAGAGATCCTGAACCATTTGCCATTTGCCAAAACAGAATGTGTCTTGTGGGGATATCCAGCCAGCAATATCATGGGAAGTAAAAAAACAACAATAAAGAACTTGATTCTCATGGTTTCAGGATTAATTTAACCCGTGATATATTTTTGGCATATTCACATTCAAAATTACACATAATTATGTTTCAGACAGATCCTTCATCCTCAACGAATCACCATGAGTTTGGAGGATTTTTGAGTTGTTGAACCATCCGGCATGGTCACTTTTACATTGTAAACATAGATTCCGGAACCGATCCGGGCTCCATTATCATCCGACCCGTCCCATTCAATCGTATTCTCCCGGAATCCATTTGAGTAGAGCGGCTGACGCAGGGTTTTCACCTTCTGTCCCGTAAGGGAATAAATATCAATCTGTATCGTCATTTCCGTGTTCGGCTGGTTGTATTCAAAAGAGAAAGTTGTCCTCTCAAAGAACGGGTTCGGATAATTGAAGAGATGCTGAACTGACAGCTGAGCCGAGGAAACAACGATAAACTCAATGCTGGCATCGGAGGAGTTGTTGTAAACATCCCATACTTTTAAAGTAACGGTATGCAAACCATCATTCAATCCGAAGAAAGGATAGGTAATTACACCCTGTTTGAAAGTATTGAGATCCGCCACATAATAATCATTGAGGATCTTCAGGGATTTGGAATCATCATCAAGCGTAGCAGTCAGGTCATGGCCGATGCCATTTCCAACGGTATTGATTCCCGACGAATCCGATAACAAAGCGATCAGTTTCGGATTTTGGTCTGTTATTCCCCCGGAAACAAACATCGTATCATTCATAAACAGCCGGATTCCCGGTCCTTCATAGTCCTGGCCGGCTTCATTGTTATAACCTCCAACGATAACATTCATATCATAACCGTTTGCATCCGTTTCATTGCTCTTTGCATAATAACTGATCTTCCCGCCGCCGAAATTATATGCAATATCCTTGGGAACAATGAATGAAAATGAAAACTGACCCGCGGTTACAGCCAGCTTCCCTTTGTAGATCACATTTTTTCTTAGTGAAAAGTGAAAGGGAGAATCTCCTTCAAGAGGTGTTGTTGTAATCTCAGAGGGCTTATCATAAACGGTCGGAATTACAGTTCCGTTAAAACCGGTGACCTTGTTTCCGTTATCATCCCTGATCTCTCCGGTAATAGTCACCGTGGATAATGCTTTAAGGGTATCAGATCCTGAGGGTTGATCTTTAGTTGCAATGGAAGTGGTAACCACATTAAGCTGCGGATAGGCCATCTGTAATGCAGGATCTCCCAGGAGAACGAATTTCCGGGCATTCGGATCATTGCCGCCCCCATTGGCGGAGTTTTTGGCATCCATGATAAGATCGCCCAATGTCGGATATTTCCCATTGGTTTTAACAAATGCATAATTATAAAACCCGGTTACCAACGCCTGATTCCCGTCCGCATAGGTGGGCCGGGTAGTTGTTAACAATGCAATACCTCCACCGTTGGGATTCAGGAATACATCTTCTCCTGCTGATGTAAAAGCCGGGTCATCGAAGTAGGAGAATTCGCAGGTAGCCGTAAGAAATACAGGCATATTATCATAGTTTGTCCACGATTGAATAGCCGGTATCTCAAGCACCCTTGCATGAGCCCATCCCAAAACACCTCCATGGCCGATCCAATTCATAATGAGTGCACCTTGTTCCATCCGCAGGTTGATGGCAGCATTGACTTCAGGATACCTTAATCCGCCAGGGGTTGAGATCCTGTCGTATGCGCCAAGGTAAATCTTATCTGCGTTGTAAGCGGAATCATAGATGGCAACCCCATCTGCCATTTGTTCATGCATGCCATCATCCCAGTCATCTGCAACGAAACAGATAACATTTCTCCAGTCATTCTTGACCGAATCGGAATTGGAACTATAATGGATGACCTTTTTCACTGCGGCGCTTGCCTGGTCAGCCGTTTGTACAGGAAACCGTCCGACGCCGATATCAAGCGCACCCGCGCTTCCCTGTCCTTCATTATCATCCATCAATCCGAAATAATCATCCGTTACTATGGAGGATATCGGGTTCAGGGATTCGCTGGATTCATAAGTGGGAACAAAATTGGTGTTGCTCAACAACCGGTCCTTATAATCATAAGAGGCATCCCCGAACATCAGAAGATATCTTGGTGAAGTCTTGCCCGAACGATCATAGATCATTTTAATGAAGTCACGGATTGCAGTGATGTCCTGTGCACCTGATGAAAATTCATTGTAGATCTTATCCGGTGTGGTCACCAATACTTTCATATTATCGTGTTGCTGATGAAAGTTGGCCAGGGTATTTGCCTGGTTGATAAAGTCAGGATGGGTCACGATCACGAGATCCGGGTTCCCGGTACCATGAAGGTCCTGGTTATTGATCTTTGTGAATGACTGAACCGAATAGAAGTCTGAACCGTCAAATGCAGTGAATTCCCTGAGGGAGTCGGTATGTAAACGGAAGACGACAAGGTTGTTGCTCTGGGTTGTGCCGATCGACTTGACGGCAGCCGGATCACTGACATCCCATACCGTCACAGGCTGGCTTCCTGCAGTCAGATGGAATTCACTGACCACGCCGGGACTCGAACCGGCTACCGACCGGAAGGCCATTTGCCCTGTTGATAATACCAGTTTGCGCATGACATTCAATTCCAGGCTTCTCAGATAGCCCGTCCCATCGTTAGAAGGCCTGATATAAT